>NZ_QNRT01000008.1 GCF_003315245.1 Arenicella xantha
GGAGCTGCTCAATCTGAGCAGAGAGTTTGTTCTTAGTCATAGTATCTACCTTAACAAGTTGCGTTAAGCAGATACACAGTTCAGTTTACAGTCTCGGCTGATACGAGGGTGCTTCTTGCTTGAGTCATCCATAACTCCTGATTAAATTCCTTGTGTAGTAAGAGTGACATTTTGAGGTCATGTATTCAAGTGTTAAGACGCCTGTCCCCGCAGTGCCGATAAGCTATCCCCGCTTTTTATTGCGTGGGCAGTTGAAAGTTTTTGATTATTGAAGATCTAGTTATTGCTAGGTTCTTTCAGTGGCCAAAGAACAAGGGTAGCTCGCCCGCGCAGGGTTCTTCTAGCCGCCAAGCTTTTGAGTGCTTTGATATTTATCAAGTCGGCTCTCAAGTTCGGATCATGTCGTATACCTAATGATTAATCAAATGGCGGAAAGTCCCATTCCGGACATTTATTGAGGCTTCATTGAGAACTTAGGAGTGAGAACCCAATTAATGCTCGATTTTTCCATGATTTCAGCCAACATTATTGCCTTTTTGTCTTGGGCGTGAACTCTTTCCTCAAAGTCTTTTACTATCTGCAACCCACCAATGGAGTTAGATTCGCATACTCGTCTGGTGCGATTAAAATTTTTAGCAAATTCTTTCGCGCCTAGTTCTTGTTGGATTTGTGTCATCAGCCTAATGTATTCAGAACTTCTTTCCGAAACTATCTTATTTGCGGTCCAAACAACTGAAAGAGCATTGCGTTGATCTTCCCTCCAAAGATTAGGGTCATCAAGCAAGGTCATCATAATGATAAGCTTAGTAGCCTCGGCAAGTTTTTCTCGCTGTTGCGATTGAGTTGGTTCGGTATTTTTTCTACTAGCCAAGGCCTTGTCCATTGCATAGCATGTCGCCCAAGCGTGCGATCTATCCTTTAAATTAACTATTTTTTGGAAGTCTGTTCCGCTTGGGAAAATTTCCAATTCCTTTGCCAAACTTACGCTTAAAGGTAAAAAGTAAAGTGCAAGGTAGGTGATAACTAATGAAGTGACTCTTAAGCTCATTCGAGGGGTCCATTGACAAAAAATTGAATTAGATAAGTGACGGTAAGGAAGTTATGAGGCCGCCACTTATGTCCGATTGGAGTATTGAACTTCCATTCTAGCTTCGTACTAGGGCTAAAGGGGCAATGTTACCTCAAGTTCGTGATGTGTAGCGGCAAAAAGCAAGACTCGACACCAACTTTTCATTCGCGGTAGGAGTGATGGCCATAAGACTTGGCTGGTGTTTAATCAAAGAGTATTATCAGCAATCTCAAATAATTCCCAACGGAGGCAGGCTTGTTGAAGACAGTTTACATCAAACATTTGTTAGTAACCTTATCGACAATACTTTGCGCTTTTGTCCAGCTCGAATCCATAGCACAAGACCTGGCAGGTGACGATGCAGAAAGTAATCATGTCGCCTGCGATAGCGGCGATAGTCGGGCTTGCTCTATGCTAGGCGACGCCTACTTTTCAAGCAACGGAGTTAAACAAGACATTTTAAGAGCGTCAGATCTTTACCAAAAGGCATGCGATGGTGGCGATGCTCGCGGTTGTTATAGGCTTGGGTATCTTTATTTTGATGGCAAGGGTGTCGCTCAAGATCAAGTCAAAGCGAGTAAACTTTTTCGCAAGGCCTGCGATGAGGACTATTTTGACGGATGCCTAAAGCTTGGCCAAGCATATTTTTTCGGTGAAGGCGTTAAACAAGACTATTTCAAATCGGCAAAGCTTTACCGTAAGACATGCGAGGGTGGCGAGGCTGTAGGTTGCTTAAACCTAGGCAATGCTTACGCTACAGGTAATGGAGTGATAAAGAATCAAGTAAAGGCAAATGAACTTTACCTAAATTCATGCGATAACGGCATCGTGGGCGCTTGCTTTAACCTAGCTGAAGCTCATGCTTATGGTAATGGAGTAACACAAGATCAAGTAAAGGCAAATGCACTTTACCTGAGGTCATGCAATGGCGGCATATCGAGCGGATGCTTCAACCTAGGCGATGTATACTACAATGGAAAGGGGGTAGAGCGGGACATACCGAAAGCAAAAGCCTTCTTTGGCAAAGCTTGTGGTCTTCGGCATCAAGCTGGGTGCACAAATTATGGGTTGTTGCACGAAGATGGCCATTGAGAAAGCCCATTGCTGCAGAGAAGTTTTAGTCAAAAGTTTAGCCTCTCGTACTAGCGTTGAGGCTCAAATGGAAACTAGCGAAGCAGCCAATGGTGGGGGGGTACCTATCAAATGCCTAGGTTGTTGCAAAGGCCTAATAAACCATACCCACTTTTTTAGACGCGCAGTATTCATTTAGTGACAGAGATTCAAAGGCGTTTCACGTTCGGACGTGGTTTAGGGTATCTCACTTTATATTGCTATGGAGAGGAACGACTTTGTTTGAGACTGAATCAAGGTAATTGCTCCAGTCGCGCATTAACACGATCCTTTCTTCCATATACTCGCTGCGATTATAGGCGGCGCGAATTTTGTTAGTTTCAGCGTGGGCGAGTTGGCGCTCAATGGCGTCTGGGTTGTAGCCCATTTCATTGAGTGTAGTGCTCGCGGTAGCGCGAAAGCCGTGACCGGTGGCTTTGCCTTTGTAGCCCATTCTGTACAGCAAGTTAAGGATAGCGTTTTCGCTTAAACCTTGTTTCGGGCGGCTGGGGCTGGCGAATACGTGTTGACGCTTGCCGTTATATTCCTTTAGCTCGTTTAAAAAGCCGATGGTTTGATCAGTCAGCGGTACGATGTGATCGGCATCCATTTTCATACGGGCGGCTGGGATATGCCAAACCCGTTCTTCAAAGTCGATTTCATCCCATGTTGCGTGGCGTAGTTCACCTGTTCTTACAAAGGTGTGGATAAGCATTTTGGTTGCAAGCCTAACGATAGGGTGGGTGTCGAAGTTCTCAAGTTTATGGAAAAATTCGGGTAACTCTTTACTCGATAGAGCGTTTCGGTGGGTCACTTTCTTTGTTTTCAACACGCCTACCAATTGGGTCGCAGGATTGTGTGTAAGGCGATCTGAGAGAATCGCGTGTTTAAAGATAGCCTCGCAGCGCTGGCGTTGACGTGACGCAATGTCGAGCTCAACTCTTCTCAATAGATCCTATAGATCAGTGGTCGATGGGTTTGTCTTTCAGGTAGGGAAGAATATTGGCCTCAAGTTACCGCCAAACCTTTTTGGAATGCAGCGGTTTCTAGTTTACGCTTTGTTTCTTGTGCCATTCCTTAGCAACTAGACCAACAATATTGTCTAGTTTGTTCTTTTCTTGCCGTTATACCGAAAATTTTTACGCCAGTATTTTCCCCCACTGGGCGCGACTTCAATATAAAGGCCGTTGCCATCCGATTTAGAGTAGCTCTTATCCTGCGCTTTTAACGACTTGAACAGCGTATCTGTCAGCATTAGGTGTTGCCATCTGTGTAAATGTGGCAACAATTTTCTAGGCTGTCAATGGATCAATTAGGATTGCTTAGGAAGTAAAGAAAATATAAAGCTAGGTTTTATGCGGGTTTCCGTTCGCTTCAGGCACAAAAAAGCCCGAATTAACGGGCTTGTTTGCTAACCGATGGTACCGAGGGTCGGAATCGAACCGACACTCCCGTGAAGGAACCGGATTTTGAATCCGGCGCGTCTACCAGTTCCGCCACCCCGGCGTAACATCAGCGAGCCGCGATTATATATGCGTGTGCACTTTAGTTTCAACGCTTTTAATCATTAATTTTCACTCTGCTAAATAATCTATGATGGTCGCACGTTAAAGGGCGGAATTCCGTTGCATTGGGAAGCTCGTTTCAGGAGCAAAACAGAGAGTCGGTTTGAGTGCGAATTGTTATTGAATGCTGCGTTGATGCTCGGCTGCGAGAAGTGAACAGGCAAAAAAAAACGCCGCATAAGTTTTGCGGCGTTAAATTAACAAAAAGAAGAGAGAGTTATGAAAATAAATACTCATTTACATTTCATGAGTAAAGTATATGAGCGTAATCGGGTTTAAAATGCGCTTGTAACCAACAGTTAACTAAATGCAAGAAATCTCTATTGATAGTGTGTTTTTCGCAACACCTGTGGTGTGATTAATACCCAATAAAATTAAAAATACTTATAAAACAGTGGCTTATGGCTGTTTCGAAGAATGAGACTAGCACAGCTTTACTGTGAAGTGAACGCCGTTAACCGAAAAATTGAAGCAACGTGAATCTATCAATCCTCATTCCTACCTATAACCGCCAAGCGCTATTAGTGCGCGCGTTGGAGTCTGTTTTTGCGCAAGACTGGCTTGTCGAGCGCGAGGATTATGAAGTGATTGTGATCGACGACGGTTCGACTGATGGCACCGCAGACATGATTGCAGTGCAGTTTCCGCAGGTTCGTTATATCTATCAGACTAACCGTGGCGTGAGTTCTGCTAGAAATACCGGCCTTGGTGTTGCTGAAGGTGATTGGATCGCTTTACTTGATTCGGACGACAACTGGCTGCCTGAGAAATTGTCATTGCAGTTTAGCGCGTTGGAGCAAACTAAATTACAAGTGTGTCATGGCGAAGAAATCTGGATTCGCAATGGCGTGCGGGTAAACCAAATGGATAAGCATCAGAAGCATGGTGGTTGGATCTTTGAGTATTGCCTGCCGTTGTGCGCTATGTCGCCGTCGTCGATTGTTATTCATCGCTCTGTATTTGATCGTGTCGGGGTCTTTGATCCAGACTTACCGGCTTGCGAGGACTATGACCTGTGGCTTCGTATTGCCGCGTTATATGAGGTGGCGTTTGTCTCGACTCCGTGCATTAATAAATACGGAGGACATACCGACCAGCTTTCACGGCAATTCTGGGGGATGGATCGGTTCCGCGTGATAGCATTAGAAAATTGTTTGGGTCATTCTGAAATACAAGCTAATTTGTCTTCGGAATTGACCTATATGGCGCGACAAACGTTGTTAAAAAAACTTGAGATATTGCTGAACGGCGCAATTAAGCGAGATAACCTCGAGTTGATCGAATACTGTGAAACTAAGTTAGCGCACTGGCGCTGAACCGATATGACATTAGCACTATGCCCGTAACGCAGCCGCCGAGCTCAACGTTGCCATTGATCACCTTAATCGCTGCGCTAAGCTGCGAAGTTCGGCCGTGGATTGATGCGCATCGCCTCAAAAAGACTATTGCTAAGCCATTTGATTGCTATCGCTCGGAGTCTTTAGAAATTATCGTGGCTGGGATTGGTGCCGAAGCGATGGCAACGGCGGTCGGTTGGGCTGGAGGGCAATCTGATCGTTCACGGGTCTGGTTGAATATTGGTACTGCCGGGCATGCCTCACGTGCTGTGGGCGAGGTTTTTTTAGTGCATGGCTGTGCCGCAGGAGAACAGGGTAGAGCGCATTATCCTCCATTAATCGCAAAATGGTCTGGTGCCAGTGATGCCGTGCTGAGTGTGCCTGCGCCATCGAGTGACTACCCGATTGGTGCGGCGGTCGATATGGAGGCGGCTGCTTTTTATAGCGCGGCTATGCGCTTTGCTCCGAGCGAACTAGTGCAGTCTATTAAGGTAGTGTCAGATAATCAAAGCGAAGGTATTGAACACCTAAATGCGTCACGTATTACCGAGTTGATGACGCCGCATGTGGCGTGTGTTGATCGATTTTCCGAGCAATTACGCGATGTGGCGATGCAGAGCATGGTTGCTACGCCAGCGCAGTGTTTCACAGATATCCGAGCCACCGTTAGCCAGCGTCGACAGATTGAACAGTTGGTGAATCAAATCTCATATATGTCAGATACTGATGTATTGCATGACTTATCGCAAAAAACGAGCTTAACCGCCAAGGCATTGTTGCGTGAGCTTAATGCGATTGCTGCCGACATTGTTCCGCAGTTAGCTGCATTGTCACTCGAGGGCACGAAGCATGGTTGATTCCGTATATATCGAACAAGCGATCATGGATTTACCGCGAACCGCGACTATTTTGGCGCGTTACCCTAAAGCGCGGCAAATCATAATAGAGCGATATGGAGAGGTGTTTAATTCGCACGCACAGAACTTTCGAATTCAGAAGCAAAACCCATCGTTGATTTTGGCGGCCAAGCAAAATAGCAAGGTCATGCCAACACCGGCTCAATATGAAACCGGCGGTGGCGCACATTACTACTTTTCACACATGCTTAATTGTGTGTATGACTGTCGCTATTGTTTTTTACAGGGCATGTTGCGCTCGGCTAACTATCTACTGTTCGTTAACTATGACGATTTTCTTGAAGAGATTAAGCAGGTTGCCAAGCGGCATGTCGACGATGCAAAGCCGGTGTGGTTTTTTTCAGGCTATGACTGCGATAGTTTAGCTTATGAACCTGTTACTAAGTTCGCTGAAGTGTTTGTGCCAGCGTTTAAAGAAATTCCCAATGCGGTGCTCGAGTTACGCACTAAGAGCACGCAAATCCGTTCGTTGCTGAATATGCCTGCGCAGGAAAATGTGGTGGTGGCCTATAGTTTGAGTCCTGACGCGGTGGCACAACAAGTTGAATTCGGTGCGCCCCCTTTTGCTAAGCGTTTAGAGGCTTTACAGCGCTTACAAGCGCACGGTTGGCGGATTGGCATTCGCTTTGATCCAATCGTGTGGCACAGTGATTATGTTGAGGATTATCGCCGTACCGCGCAGGCAGTTTTCGAAACGCTTGATCCGAAGCGTATAGATAGCGTCACCTTAGGTGGTTTTCGTCTGCCCAAAGGGTTTCATAAGACAATGTCGAAGCTTTATCCTGAGCATTGGATATTAAATGCTGGATTGGATGATACCAATGGCATGGTGGCTTATCGACAAGAAATCGAAGCTGAGGTGCTGGAGACCGTATCCGCTTTGTGTCAAAAATATATGCCAGCCGACAAACTATTTTGCTATTCGTCGTATGAGTCAGAATAATAAATCAGCGCTGATTACCGGTGCCAGCTCAGGCATCGGTTTAGCGACTGCAAAACAATTGCTGGCCGCGGGGTATTCAGTCAGCGGAATAGCGCGAGACTTTTCTGATGTTGAGACTATTGGAATGGACACGCATTCGTTTGATTTAAGTAAGCTCGACGCTTTACCCAGTTTTCTAAAGCAAGCCAATTTACCAGCGGATGTGCTGATACTGAATGCGGGTTACGGACAGTTTGGCGGAATAGAGCAGTTCTCGCATGCCCAGATTCGAAAAATGGTGGACACCAACTTAGTTAGTCATTTTTATTTACTTAAGCACTATCTGCCGATTTTTAAGCAACGTGGGCATGGCGATATTGTATTGATTGGCAGTGAGTCGGCGCTGCAAGGTGCGCGTGCAGGAGCGGTGTACTGTGCAACGAAATTTGCCTTACGCGGGTTAGCTCAGAGCTTGCGGGCCGACTGTTCCACATCAAATATACGAGTTATGTTGGTGAATCCCGGCCCAGTAGATAGCGATTTTTTCGACCAGCTAGACTTTGCTCCACAATTAGGTAATGAGTTTGTGATCGAGCCAGAGTCGGTTGCTCAGGCAATTTTACATACCTTGGCACAACCTAGGAACGTGGTGGTTGACGAAATTAATTTGCAACCGATTAAGCGTAGCTTTAGAAAGAAATAGTGCTTGGCAAAGTGTTAAGAACGCACGGTGATTGCCGCGCTTTCTTAACTAAAGTAGTTCAAGGTTGTTTGTTAGACGCCGCTTTCAAACGGATATTTGAGTCCAATTTGGCGTCTAACATCATCCATGATTGACATGACCGTCAAGCTTTCCTGCCACGGTAGCAGTGGGCTCTCAAGTTGGCCTGCAGCTAGGCAGCGGTGCACTTCTTCGATCTCGCCTTCATAACCGTTGATGCGGTGTGGAAATTCGTGCACCTGCGGGTTGTCAAATTCAATGTTGCTCGGGCTGTATACGGTGGCCGACTCAGCGAACCAGAAGCGAGGGATGTGGATGCTGCCTTTGCTGCCAAAAATCCAGGCGTCATACGAGGTGTTGGCACGTACGGTGGCATTCAGAGTGGCGATGGCGCCGGATGGGTACTGCAACACCATGCCGGTTCGTTCATCCACTCCGGTCTGGCCTAACGACGCGCTAGCCTTGATGTCAATTGGTGCATCCTGCAGAGCAACTTGCGCCAATGTGATCGGGTAGATGCCTAAGTCTAGCAGCGCGCCACCAGCGAGCTCGGGGTCGTATAGACGATGACTTGCGTCGAATTCTTTGGCAAAGCCAAAGCTGGCTTGCACGGTTTCCACTTCGCCGATTAAGCCTTGGTCAATCCAGCTACGTATCGCCTGATAGACCGGCATAAAGCGAGTCCAGACGGCCTCCATGTAAAACTGTTTATTGTCTTTGGCGGCTTGCAGTACGCGTTTTGCATCTGCCACGTTGACCGTCATTGGTTTTTCACACAAAACGGCTTTGCCAGCGTTCAGGCATTGGATAGATTGTTCGGCATGAAATCGGTGGGGGGAGGCGATGTAGATTGCATCGACCTCTGGGTCAGCGAGTAGCGCGGTATAGTCGCTGGCAACATGTTTGAATCCGTGTGTTTTAGCAAATGCTGCGGCCCGTTCGGGGTCTCGGCTGGCCACAGAATGCAATATTGCACCATCGGTGCCATTTAATGCTGTCGCAAATTTGTTCGCAATATTACCTGGCGCGATTATTCCCCAATTAACAGTTGTCACGGTGTTTGATTCCTCATTAAGTTATTTTTTCAAGCTGACATAAAATGTGATGTCAGCAGTAAAGACTGTGTCGCCGGCAGAATTGTTGACGCGAACGGGTACCACAAAGTCACCTTCTCTAAGTTCGCTGTTCGGTAGATCAGTGACCCCAGTAATGATTCCCGTTGCTTTGGCTAGATAATTTACCGTCATGCTGCGCGGGATCCAGCGCATGTTACTCGGCACTAGCGTGTCGAGTGCCATACCGCCGGTCATTTCGGCTAAGGAGCACAATGCGCCAGCGTTGATTGTACCGAGGTGGTTACGAATACCCCAGCGGTCTTTAATCTGGACTTCGCAATAACCGGGGCGAAGATCAATAACGTTCGGGCGGATCTTGCCGAAAAACGGAGCGCTGAACCCCACCACTTTGCTGAATACGAAGTTGCCGCCAGTCAGTCGTCTAAACTGTTCGTAGCGTTGTAAAATCGAGGGCATATTGATCTGAGGTTGGGTTTAAAAAAATATTATTGAGTAAGATGTTCTCAAGCTCAAGTGTATTCGTTATGATCACCGCGTGATTAGGGTGACTTCAACTGGGTTTCATACCGCGGACTCGGCGGCGCACCACTATGTATTAGCGGGGCAGCCGGTTGTGTTCGAGTCGCAAGTGGCCGCACTGAGTGCTTTTTATATTGGCCCGGCCTCGACTCGTTTTTCCGAACTACTATTGCATTTTCCAGAGCCAATTCGGCTAGATCAGCAGAATGCCGAACTGTGTTATCAAGGACAGACCCCGATTCATAATCGCCTGCGCGGTATTCAATACTGGCGCAAATCGCATCGAGCTCAGATCGATGTCGATGGGCGGCCTATCTGCTTAATTGATTTCGATGAAAAGCACATCCATCTGTTGAATGAGGCGTCGTTCGACGCTCGAGTTAATTTGGAAGTTATTATTGGCCCGGCGTTGGTGTTGTTGTTAGCCGAGCTAGATACTTATTGCTTACACGCGGGCGCGGTAACTACGCCGGTTGGAAATATCGGCATTATCGCGGAATCGGGCGCTGGGAAATCGACCTTTTCTCGGCATCGAGACACCTTATGGCAACAAATTTCGGATGATATCTTGCCAGTGCAAGCACCGGAATTTAAAGATCAAAAACCGTTGTTACTGCCGCGCTTTCCACAACTGAAACTACCCAATGCTACGGTCGAAAAAAGCGCCAGCGGCAAACTGTCATTAGATTTTTTGGTGCGACTGCATCCGGAGCCTGCCGACACGCTCTATTTTGATCGTTTAGATCGGCGAGCGGCTATGTTGCAAATTATTCGCCACACAGTTGCCACTAAGCTGTTTGACAGAGACGCCATGCAGCGTCATGCGCGTTTTGCTAAATCGGTATGTGGCACTGTGCCGGTGTTGGAAATTCGGTTTCCACGCGACAAAAAGCAACTCGCTAGTATGCGAATGAAAACGATTGAGGCCTTGGCTAAGCTCCGCGCACTCGCTTGATGCCGCGAATCAAACGCTTCATATAGGCTAAGCTGGTCGAGTTAGTGCCCATTTGTTGGCGCACATAAGCGGCTGGTGGTAGCACGGTCTCGCGAATCAAGCCTGCGCGCGCACTAAGACTAGGCATGCTTTTCAGGTCGCGCATAAAGTAGCGCCATTCTGGTAGGTCTCGGTTAACAAATAACGCGCTAGGCTCCAGTTTGCTATCACTTAAGCTAGTCATGATCGTGTCTGGAACTATTGTGCCGAGACGTGTTTGGCAAGTCGCTAGCCCATCAGCCACGATGGCGCACAATTGCTTGTGCCGACTTTTGCTAAGCAAAACTTGCCAATCGCTGGATTGCAGTTTACTCGCAAGTAGGTGGATATCGTAAAGCCAGATCAATCGTTCTTCGGTTGCGTGGTGCCCTAAGCGATGCAGGCAAGCGATTAGTAGATTGTCGACTGTGCTGGGGACTACCACAGTATCGTGCAGAGCATTCAGTGATTGGCCATCGGCATGTAATTGTTCGACGCTGTAAGCTTGGGCGAGCGCTTGCCGGTTATTGATTCGCCAATGCAGATCGATATGCTGCTTGCTGCCGCCCGGTAGTGTGAGTGAGTAGCTGCTTTGATATGAGACGTATTTGCCTTCAATCGCAAACTCTTTTTGGTATCCAAGGTTGGCTAAAACTGAATTAGCCAAGGGGCGGTAAATTTCGTCGATTAATATGTCAGCGTCCGAGCGAGGTCGGTGCCAAGGTTGCTGATAGATCGTGTGGGCGACGGCCCCTCCTTTAAACAGAATGAAGTGCGCGAGGCCGGCGGCGGAGAACTGGCTAAATAGCGTTAGCAGAGCCTGTGATCTCAGTCCCTCGCTGGCCACTACCATTGCTTTGCGCTCCAGCAAGGCTGGTTGTAATTTGGTTGGCAGGGAGTGTTTGCTTGCGAGCAACAGAGTAACGCCGTGGTAGTCAAGTATGCTTAGCAAAGTGTCGACAGATGGCGCAATGTGATCGAATATTGCCTTTAGCGCGGTACTCGACTCGGCACGGTACGGTTCAGCTAGAAGTGGCGCGAGCAACGCGAGGCTGTTCGAGCGACTAAGCAATTTAGATTGGCTTAGTGGGGCGGTGGCCATTGGCTTAGGGAGCTTCGCCGCGACGAGTGATAAGCCCTTGATCAACCAATGTTGTTAGTAACTCAGTGAGGTCATGCTGGACTTGTTCGGCAGGTGCGTCGTATTGTGATTGAACTGTAGAGACTGCTTCAGGAAAGCTGGATTTCGCTTCAAGTAACTGGAGAAAACTGGTTCCGACCGCATTTAGCCCAAAATAGGTGCCGGCGTCTAAGTCTAGTAAAACAGATTCATCGTCGACTTGGGTTAGGGATATGTTTGCGGCTAATTGGTACTTCACAATGTCAACCTGCTTGGTATTGATTCAACGTTGCCTTATTTTACGAGCTTTTCGCGTCGCTTGCTTTGCAGTTTAGCCGCCTTTCGGCTAGAATCGCGCTTCGCTGAGGGTTGGTCATTCAGAATCCTTGCGAAAATCGAGGTTATCTAGTGTGTTTTCCAAGCTTTGGGAGCCATTTTTAACCACTCTCCTTGTTTCACTGTAAGTATTCGAATTTTGCGTACTTCACAGGAGACTTTGTAACCGTGAGGAGCTCTAATGAGACATTACGAAATTGTGTATCTGGTACATCCAGATCAAAGCGAGCAGGTCACCGCAATGGCTGATCGCTATAAAGGCGTTATCGAGCAGGGCGGTGGAACCGTTCATCGCTACGAAGACTGGGGTCGCCGCCAGTTAGCATTCCCAATCAATAAAATCCACAAGGCTCACTACATTTTGATGAATGTAGAAGTTTCACAAGAGACTTTGGCTGAAATTGAGAACCTTTTCCGCTTTAACGATGCCATCATTCGCAACCTCGTGTTGAAAATGAAGAAAGCTGAGACTGAGCCATCAATGATGATGAAAGAAGTTGAAGCTGAGCGTCAGCGTGATGAAGAGCGTGACGCAGCACGTGCTGCTTCTGCTGAAGCTGATGCCGCCGCTGCTGAAGAGGCTGCTAAAGTAGCAGCAGCTAAAGCCGCTGAGGAAGCGAAAGCTGCCGAAGCTGAAGAAACCGTTGAAGCCGACAGCGCTGATGAGTCAGCTGCTGAAGAAAAAACTGAAACTGAGGAGGCATAAAGATGAAACGTAATGCACCTAAGAAAAGACGTCCAGGTTTTCGCCAGATGCGTCGTCGCTTTTGCCGTTTTACGGCTGAAGGCGCAACGCATATCGATTACAAAGATTTAGCTACGCTAAAATCATTTGTTTCGGAATCAGGCAAAATCATTCCGAGTCGTAACACTGGCACTGCAGCGCGTTTTCAACGTCAGCTTGCAAGCGCCATCAAAAACGCTCGTTATTTAGCGTTGTTGCCATACACTGACGGACACCGATAGGAGGTCATCATGCAAGTTATCCTATTGGAAAGAATCGTAAACCTAGGCAACCTAGGCGATATGGTCACTGTGAAGCCGGGCTATGCTCGTAACTACTTGGTGCCACAAGGTCTAGCAACTGTTGCGACTGAAACCAACATCCAAGCATTTGAAGGCCGACGTTTGGAGCTTGAAAAAGCTTCTGCGGATAAACTTCAAGCCGCACAAGCGCGTGCTACTGAGCTCGAAGGTAAGTCCGTCGAAATCGCTAGTCGTGCGAGTGATGAAGGCAAGTTGTTTGGTTCGGTTGGTGTAATTGAAATTGCTGATGCTTTCACGGCCAAAGGTTATGAAATCACCAAATCAGAAATTCAACTGCCAGAAGGTCCTATTAAAGCGATTGGTGACTATGAAGTCGCCGCCTCGGTTCATTCCGAAGTTAATTTCACTATTAACGTGAAAGTCGTTGCAGAATAAAGTCACTGATTTTAATTCTGTAAGAAAATCCCCGCTCTGCGGGGATTTTTTTTGGCCGAACGCGGCATCTTAAGGTCTTTTTCTGTGACTCTCTTGGTGTGTTCTAGGCGCTTTTAATATGCTTGAATATTTCGTGAGGATTCGATGAAATCCTGCGCTGGAGGAAGCAAAAAAAGTAGCGGTTGTGTTACAGTATTCGGCCGTCGATCGGGAGTCTATCCCGACATATTAACCGAACAATCGTAGCAAGATGGCCAAAACAACGTTAGAAGAAGATGTCCTGCGCTTACCGCCGCAAGCCATAGAGGCTGAGCAGTCTATTCTCGGTTCTATGATGCTGGATAACCGAGTTATTGATGAGATCAGCTCAGAAATAGAAGTTCGCGATTTTTATCGCAGTGATCACCAGCTAATTTTTAATGAAATAGTTCGCTTGGATGAGCGTGGCGAAGCCGCTGACGTAGTAACCGTATCGGAGGCACTCACGCATCTTGGCGAAATCGATAAAATTGGCGGTTTGGCTTATTTGGGGGCGCTGGCGAAGAACACACCGAACACCGGAAACGTTAAGTCTTACGCTAAAATTGTTCGTGATCGTGCCATTCTTCGACGCCTGATCGAAAGTGCCAACGACATTATTCAGCGCGCGTATCAACCGGATGGTAGTTCGCCTGAAGATATCTTAGATTTCGCCGAGTCGATTATTTTTGAAATCGCTAAAAATAATCATGAAGCTAAGGCTGGGTTCCGTCGTATTGATAGCTTGTTGGCGGAAGCGGTCGACAAAATCGAGGAGCTATTTAACACCAAGCAAACAGTCACGGGTGTTCCAACTGGGTTTGTGGATTTGGATAAAAAGACCAGTGGTCTGCAGGGCGGGGACTTGGTGATTGTGGCGGGGCGTCCATCAATGGGTAAAACCTCTTTTTCGATGAACTTAGTTGAATATGCTGCGATTAATCAAAATTTGCCGGTAGCCGTATTCAGTATGGAGATGCCTGGCACGCAGTTAGCTACTCGTTTGTTAGCGTCGTTAAGTCATGTAAATTCCGGTAAGTTGCGTACTGGTCAGCTGGATACCGAGGATTGGCCGAAACTCACTTCTGCGGTTGGAATACTGCAAGATAAGTACATTTATATCGATGATACGCCAGCCTTGTCGCCACTCGAGGTGCGCACGCGAGCGCGACGTTTAGCGCAAGAGCATGAGCACGGTTTAGGCATGATCATGATCGATTACCTGCAACTTATGCGTGGTAATGACACCGGCGGTGGTGAAAACCGAACCCTAGAGATATCGAACATTACACGATCTCTAAAGGGTTTAGCTAAAGAGCTTGATTGTCCAATCATCGTGCTATCTCAGCTGAATCGAAGCTTGGAACAACGACCCAATAAACGGCCTGTGATGTCAGATTTGCGGGAATCGGGCGCGATCGAGCAAGATGCTGACGTTATTATGTTTATTTACCGTCATGAAGTGTATGAGCCTGAGACCGACCAAAAAGGTCTTGCTGAAATTATTATTGGTAAACAGCGTAATGGACCGATTGGTACTGTTCGTTTAGCTTGGTTAGGCGAATTTACCCGTTTCGAGAACTATGCTAATCCGAACTTTTCGGAAGAGATGCATTAGTGCGTTGGCATTAATTGTTGCGAATATCTGATCCGTGTCCATAGTTAAAACTCAACATAGGGCGACTCATGTCGTCATTGATACGGCGGCGTATCAACATAATCTTCGCGTCGTTAAGGATTTGCTTCCAGGCGCCAGAATAATGGCGATTATCAAGGCCGATGGTTATGGGCATGGTATGGAGCTGGCGGCTGATGCTTTGCAACAAGCTGATGAGTTTGGCGTAACATGCCAAGATGATGCTGAACGTTTACGCGCACACGGCATAAATAAGCCGCTAACCCTGTTATCCAGCCGTTTTACACATGATGAACTATCTAGCTTCGGTGCTAAACGATGGCGCCCCGTAGTCTACGATTTGGCGCAGCTTGATGCCTTCGAGCAGTTGCCAGTTTCTGCGGCGCTCGACATATGGTTAAAGATTGATACTGGAATGGGGCGCTTGGGGTTTTCCTTGGCGGAAGCTCCCGAGGTGCTGGATCGTTTACGTGTTAATCCCGGTGTCCAGTCGATCAGTTTAATGACACATTTAGCGAATGCTGATTGTGTTGATCATCCTGGCAATCATTATCAATTTGACCGATTTGATCGATTTCGTGCCAAGCATACATTTGCGCAGCACAGTATTTTGAACTCGGCTGGTTGCGTAGGTTTTCCAGGTCAGGCGCTCGATATAGTGAGGCCGGGGCTTATTTTGTACGGTGTCTCGCCACAGAGTGGTGAATACGCGTCGGCGTTACCATTGAAACCGGTTATGACGTTCAAATCAGCGTTACTGTCGGTGCGTCAGGTATCAGCAGGAACACCGATCGGGTATGGCTCTACGTATGCCGTTGAGCAGGATACGCGCATCGGCATCGTTGCGGCTGGTTACGGAGATGGTTATCCACGGCATGCGCCATCTGGTACACCAGTGTTTGTGAATGGTACGCTAGTACCGCTGATCGGGCGTGTGTCGATGGATCTAATTACCATTGATCTTGGTCAGGTCGAGGCCAGTGTAGGCGATGAGGTTGTGTTGTGGGGCGCAGAGAATCCGGTGGAGATCGTGGCGCAGAATGCCGAGACTATCGCCTATGAGTTGACCTGTGGTATTACGCCGCGCGTTGAGCGAATTATCATCTAGAGGGAGTTGGTTAATGGCGAAAACAAAAACTGTCTACGCATGTACTGCTTGTGGTGCGCAGTTTCCAAAATGGACGGGGCAATGCCAGGATTGTGGAGATTGGAACACCTTGCAAGAGGAGCTTGGAAGTCAAAGAACAACGAGCAGCGCGAACCCCAAGGCGGCGCGGTTTGAAGGTTTTGCGCCGAAAGCTGAGGTTCAGAAGCTGCAAAAAGTCAGTGTTGCCGGCACGCCACGTTTTGGCACGGGGTTGGCTGAACTGGACCGTGTGCTCGGTGGTGGCTTAGTGCCTGGCTCGGTGATTTTATTAGGTGGCGACCCTGGTATTGGAAAGTCCACTTTGATTCTGCAAAGCTTAGCTCTGTTGAGCGAGCAAAAAGAAACGCTGTATGTGACTGGCGAGGAATCTGCCGAACAAATTGCATTGCGGGCACGTCGCTTGGGCGTGCAAGATGCTGATCTGAGTTTGTTGGCGGATAATCAACTGGAAGGCATTTTAGATGTGGCTATTCAATATAAGCCGCAAGTGTTGGTGGTCGATTCGATTCAAACCCTTTACACCGATACCTTGCAATCTGCGCCGGGCAGCGTTGCGCAGGTAAGGGAAACCGCTAGCCGCTTGGTACGTTTTGGTAAGCAAACCGGCACAATCGTTATTTTGGTGGGGCATGTCACTAAAGAAGGTGCGCTGGCGGGGCCACGCGTGCTTGAGCATATGGTGGATACAGTCTTGTATTTTGAGGGCGAGCAGAGCAGTACTTTTCGCTTGATCCGCGCGATCAAAAATCGTTTTGGGGCAGTCAATGAAATTGGCGTATTTGCAATGACTGATCGTGGCTTGAAAGAGGTCACCAATCCGTCTGCAATGTTTATTAAGCGCACGCAAGATGATGCGACAGGGAGTGTGGTATTGGTCTCGCAAGAGGGTACTCGCCCGTTATTAGTTGAGGTGCAGGCGCTGGTTGATCAGAGTTCCTTGGCGAACCCGCGTCGAGTTACTGTGGGGCTGGATAATCAACGGCTAGCGATGCTGTTAGCGGTGGTTAATCGCCATGCGGGATTTTCCTTGTATGATCAAGATGTGTTCGTCAACGTGATCGGTGGTGTTAAGGTGCATGAACCGGCGGCCGATCTCGCGATATTACTAGCGGTGCTATCGAGTTTTAAGAATCGCCGACTACCCTCCGATATGGCTGTGTTTGGCGAAATTGGTTTAACTGGTGAGATTCGCCCTGTACAAGGCGGGCTAGATCGGATAAAAGAGGTAGAGAAGCTCGGATTTAAGCGCTTAATTATACCCAAGGGGAACCAATCGAGCTGGAAGTCGAGCAAATTGGAAATAGTCGCCGTTAATACCCTGGAACAGGCAGTGAGATGTGCATTTGATGATTAAACAACTCTTGATGATATTTTTGTTGCTGTCGATCAGTAGCGTCGCTTATGCTAAGTCAGTGACTGCGATAGCGTTGTTTAACGATCGGGCAATGTTATCGATTGATGGCACTAAGCCCAAAATAGTGCGTGCCGGCAGCTCATATAGAGGTGTCGAGTTAGTCAGTTCGAATACTAAAGAGGCCGTGATCTCAGTCAACGGACAGCGCGAAACCTTAACCCTCAATAGTACTACACGACTTAAACACAGCCTTGGTGCCAAACCTTCTGCAAGCTATGCTGAAGAGGTTACGTTGTTTGTTAATGATGCCGGTTTTTTTGAATCTGACGGTAGCATTGATGGCAAAGGCATTCGCTTTTTGGTTGATACCGGAGCGAGCTTAGTGGTGCTCAGTAGCGAGCAAGCCGAGCGAGTGGGGGTTGATTATCTGAGTGGCCAAATGGGCTATGCAAATACCGCGTCAGGCACAGCGCCGATGTATAGCGTTGAATTAGACGAAGTCAGTATCGGTGGCATTCGGATTAACAATGTTAGAGCGGGAGTCATCGTCGGCAATTACCCGTTGAAACCGTTATTAGGAATGACCTTTTTAAGTCGTTTAAATATGAATCGCACCGGTAATACCATGGTGTTGAAGCGTCGCTAAGCACGACATTAGCTTGCGATTGATGGCAATAAATAAAAGCCGCATGGACTCGACTCCATGCGGCTTTTTTATTGCCTAGCAACATCCTGTTGCAACTCGTACATCCTGTACTTTTAGCTATTCCCGGTAAGGAAATAATAGTATAGGACGACGGTGTTTGCCGCGCCTCACCCGACTGGGTGAGATTGCTGACTTTGTGTGCCGATTGCTAAACAGACTTGTCGTGTTCGACCACCGCAAAAGCGCTGTGATTATGTATCGATTCAAAATTTTCGGCGTGAACGTAATAGCGTAAAATTCGGTCGTTTTGGTCAAACACATCAGCTACATCGCGTACCACGTCTTCAACGAATTTAGGATTGTTATACGCGCGCTCGGTTATGTATTTTTCGTCTGGTCGTTTTAAAATTGCGAATAGTTCAGCGCTTGCTTGCGCTTCTACGCTTTTAATAAGTTCGTCAAGCCACAGTTTGCTACTGCAATTGATGCCAACGGTAATGTGCGAGCGTTGATTATGTGCGCCATATTCGGAAATTTTCTTAGAGCAGGGGCATAAACTTTTGACTGGAATGGTTACTTCCAATGTCGCATCGATATGACCTTGTTCAATTTGGCCCACAAGATTCACTTGGTAGTCCATCAAGCTTTTAACTCCCGAGACAGGCGCAGTTTTTTCGATGAAGTACGGAAACTGCATCTCGATGTACCCTGATTCAGCTTCTAAGCGTTCCACCATGCTCGATAGCATTTTGTTGAAATTTTTCGCTGAAATTTCAGTTTCAGTTTCATTCAGCATTTGAATGAAACGAGACATGTGCGTGCCTTTTTGGTCGTGTGGCAAGCTCACTGACATCGAAAATGTGGCAATACTGGCGGAGCGTCGTCCGTCTTTACCAAGTACTGTAATAGGATGCTGAATATCTTTGATGCCGACTCGGTTAATCGGAATCTGGCGAGTGTCGACGCTACCTTGAACATCTTCCATGGTTGCTGAAGTTGATTGGGTATTAGTCGATTTAGTTGCGGATGTCATAACAATGCTTGGGGGACGGGTAAAGCACACTAACGTGGCTTAATGTCGTTAAATTAGTTGATAGGTTAAACAGTTTTCTGCTGTTTTTCGTGTGACGGACGAAAGAACGGTGAGGCTTTAATGCTGGCCTCGATGCCCTCGCTGTCAAGCCCGCACTGCGCAAGCTGTGCGGTTTGTGTGCCGTGATCTATATATCGGTCTGGAAGACCCAAATTCAAGGTCGCTGTGGCGAGCGCGTTAGCTGCTAGAAATTCATTGACGCCAGAGCCAGCGCCACCGGCGATTACATTTTCTTCTACGGTGACTAATAAGTCGTACTGCGCAGCCAGTTTGTGTAATAGCGCTTCATCGAGAGGTTTAACAAAGCGCATGTTCACGACGGTTGCGTTAAGTTTTTCAGCGGCCAGTTGTACGGCCGGTAACAGCGTTCCGAATGACAAAATGGCGACGTGCTGGCCTTCGCGTACAATTTGAGCCGTGCCGAGCGGTATTGTTTGCATGTCTTGGCGCTCTTGTGCACCAATTCCGGCACCGCGCGGATAGCGTACCGCGGTTAATCCGACGTGCTGATAGGCACTGTATAGCATGTCTCGGCATTCTGCTTCATCGCTCGGTGCGTATATCACACAGTCTGGAATGCAACGCAAATAGCTATAGTCAAATACCCCTGCGTGAGTAGCGCCATCGGCACCAACGAGTCCGGCACGATCTATCGCGAGCATGACATCGAGGTCTTGAACGCTTACATCGTGAATAAGTTGATCGTAAGCGCGTTGTAAAAACGTGGAGTAGATTGCCACGACTGGCTTTTGGCCGTCGCAGGCCATGCCAGCGGCAAAGGTTAGTGCGTGTTGTTCAGCAATTGCAACGTCGAAATAGCGCTCTGGGTATTCTTCTGAGAAGCGTACTAAGCCCGACCCTTCGCGCATGGCCGGTGTTATGCCGATCAGTTTTTCATCCAGTTTGGCCATGTCGCATAACCAGTCGCTGAACACGTCAGTATAGCTGCGAACTTTCGCTTTTTTGCCAAACTCACCGGTAGTTGGATTAAACGGTGATACGCCATGGTATTTGATCGGCGCATGTTCGGCGGGTTCAAAGCCTTTACCTTTTTTGGTGACGATATGTAAAAAGCGTGGTCCTTCTATGTCTTTCAGGTTTCGCAGCGTGGTGACCAAAGTGTCGATGTCGTGCCCATCAATCGGTCCGGCGTAGTAGAAACCCATTTCCTCAAATAGAGTGCTGGGTAGGATCATGCCTTTAATATGTTCTTCCCAGCGGCGTGCGTAATCACGTACTGGAGGAATGCTGCTGAGCGCTTTCTTGGTGCTGCGCCGAACTGAGCTGACCGTCGGGCCGGTCATAAGCTTGGTAAGATAGTTCTTTAGGGCACCGACATTCGGCGATATCGACATGTCATTGTCGTTAAGAATCACCAAAACATTGGCGTCCATGTCGCCAGCGTTGTTTAACGCTTCAAATGCCATGCCTGCAGTGAGCGCACCGTCGCCGATAACGGCGATTACGTCACGATCAAGTTTTTGTTGTGCAGCGGCAACGGCCATGCCTAGCGCAGCACTTATTGAGGTGCTCGAATGGCCCGCGCCAAAGGTGTCGTATTCGCTCTCGGAACGCTTTAAAAAACCAGATAGGCCGCCTTGCTGACGAATTGTGTGCAGCTGGTCGCGACGTCCGGTGAGAATTTTATGCGGATACGCTTGGTGGCCGATATCCCATACTAGGCGGTCATCAGGTGTGTTGAATACATAGTGTAGGGCAGTGGTAAGCTCTACGGTGCCAAGCCCCGCGGCTAGGTGTCCGCCGATTTTAGCAACGGTATCGATCAGGAAGCCGCGCGTCTCATCACAGACTTGCTGTAGTTGATCCTCACTGCAGGCTCGCAAATCAGCGGGCGAGTTAAGTGTCATCAATAATGGAAATTTAGCAGTATCGGTCACAGTCTTTTAGGATTATTGACTCGCTGAGGCGAGTACTAATTTAGTGGTTAGGCGAAAAAACTCAGTGTGTTCGGTTAACGATTCGTTCCGCCAGTTCACGCAACATAGAGCGTGCCGTGGATGTGTTTCTATTATCGCTGATCGTGTCGATGCTTTCCATCGCGACGCGACAAAGATTTTGCGCCAATGATTTTGATTCAGCCAGGCCGAGCAGCACTGGAAAGGTTGCTTTACCGGCCGCGACGTCAGAGCCACTGGGTTTACCGAGTTCTTCGGTGCTTCCTTCTACATCTAATACGTCATCGACGACTTGAAAGGCTAGCCCAAGGTTTTCGGCATATGTTACGAGCGCGGATTGCTCGAGCTCTGATAGTGAGTCGCTGCACAAGGCGCCGCATAGCACTGACGCGTGAATCAGTGCGCCAGTTTTACGTCGATGAATGTCTTCCATCTCGGCTCGGTTCAAGGTTTGATCGGTTGCGAGGATATCCAGCATTTGTCCGCCTACCATTCCAACCGGCCCCGCGCTTTGCGTGAGTTGTGTGGTGATGGCGCGTGCTTGTGCATCGCTCAGCGTTGATTGGACGATTACTTCAAACGCCAACGATTGCAAAGCGTCGCCGGCTAAGATGGCGGTTGCTTCATCAAATTGAACATGATTAGTCGGTTTGCCGCGCCGCAGATTGTCGTCGTCCATGGCGGGTAAGTCATCGTGGATCAATGAATATGCGTGTAAGCACTCAATAGCTACTGCCACCGCATCTAATTTTTCAATTGGGGCGTCGACGCTCAGGCCAGCACAATACGTGAATAACGCACGTATCCGTTTGCCGCCATTAAGCGTTGAGTAGCGCATAGCTTCCAGCAGGCGTTCAGGTACCTGCGGGTTAGATAACGCATTGTCTAGCGCAGTCTCAACTCGAGTCTGCAAAGATTGCAATGAAAGAGACACTTGGGGTTAGTCGTTACGTTCGTCGAATGGCTCGGTACTGAATAAGCCATTGTTATCTTTGACTAAAATTTCAACTTTTTGTTCAGCGTCGCGTAACACGCCGTGACAATGCTTCATTAGCACAACACCTCGCTCGAAATCGCTTAACGACTGCTCCAGCGACTGTTCGCCGCGTTCCATGCGGTCAACAATTGCCTCTAGTTCTTGGTATGCGTGTTCAAAATCAAGCTCTTTTAGTTCGGTATCAGCCATGCGAAGTTATCTGGTTAAAGTCGTTAAAATGTCAGCGGGGTCGTATTCTAACACTGCTGGCGGATTTATCCGTTATTCCCGATAATTTTGTCCAGCATTCGGGTGCTCAATATACGTTTTAGCTGCGCGATGATGATCGTCGGCAAGGTGATACGGTAGCGGAGCTTGGGTCGTTTGGCGGTCAAGGCGTGTAGAATGTCTTTAGATACGCGTTCGGATGAGGCTGAAAATCGCGCTGGCTCGGCACGACTTAGTCGTTGCAGCGCCAATGTGTAGTTAGGTTTGTGACGGCTTTGTTCGATTTCGATGTTCTGCTGCAGTTTAATGAGCGCGTTGGCTCTAAACTGTGTATCTATCGCGCCAGGTTCAATTAGCGAAATTTTAATGTTGGTGTTGCTCAGCTCTAAGCGTAGCGTATCGCTCAAGCCCTCTAATGCATACTTCGACGCGACATAGGCGCCGCGCAACGGTAGCGCCACAAACCCCAACACTGAACTGATTTGTATTATTCGAGCGTCTGTTTGTTGGCGGAGCAGCGGAATTAGGTGCCGAGTTAATTCATGGGTTCCAAATACATTGGTTTCAAATTGAGCGCGCAGCGTTGCGCGATCTAGGTCTTCGACCGCTCCGGGTTGCCCGAATGCGGCGTTGTTAATGAGGCCGAATAGATTGGGATGGTTGGTCTGGATATACTCAACCGCAGATTGAATGCTAAGAGAATCATCTAAATCGAGTAAGAGTGTCTCAAAGCCGCGGCGTTCTAATTCGATAACATCGCTGGCTTTACGTGCGGAGGCGACGACATGAAAGTCGTGATCTCTCAGAATACGAGCCGTTTCACGTCCAATACCAGAGCTGCATCCGGTGATTAAAATAGTTTTTTGCTGAGCTTTGTGCATACCTTAACAATCTGGTTTCTAGTACGAGCGAATCGCGTTAAACTTCACCGCTTATCATAGACCAGACTGATCTCGCATCAACCCAGAAAGTATGAGTAATAAGAGAGTATGAGTAACGATTACGATTCTTCCGCGATTGAGGTGCTTACCGGGCTAGAACCCGTACGTAAGCGCCCCGGCATGTACACCACGACTGAACGCCCGAACCACCTGATACAAGAGGTGGTGGATAACAGTGTGGATGAGGCTATCGCAGGACACTGCAAACGAATTGATGTGACCGTCTTTAGTGACGGCTCGGTCGAAGTGAGTGACGACGGTCGCGGTATGCCAGTTGACCTACACCCTGAAGAAGGCATTCCTGGTGTTGAGGTTATTATGACGCGGCTTCACGCTGGTGGAAAATTCTCGAATAAGAACTATCAATTTTCCGGTGGTTTGCATGGCGTAGGTATTTCGGTGGTCAACGCGCTGTCTAAACACGTCGAGGTTTGGGTTAAGCGTGGTGGTGTGGAATACAATATGTCCTTCGCGGACGGTATGAAGCGCTCGGATTTAGCGGAAATTGGAACCGTTGGCCAACGTAACACTGGAACTACTATTCGGTTTTGGCCAGATCCTCAGTTTTTTGATTCGCCCAATGTGCATGCCGGAAAGCTTTGTCGTCTTCTGCGCGCTAAAGCCGTTTTGTGCCCTGGTTTAACCATTAACTTTGAAGACGAAGCCAAGCCGGCAAACAACCAAAGCTGGTGTTACCAAGATGGTTTAAGGGATTATCTGCTTGGTGCGCTCGGCGATAATGAGCGATTGCCCGAAAATGGCTTTCAGGGTAAAGAGGCTGGTAATGGTGAGGAGGTCGAGTGGATTGTTGCTTGGTCACAAGAGGCCGGCGAGCTAATTACCGAGAGCTACGTTAACCTTATTCCAACCATTCAGGGTGGCACGCACGTTAATGGTCTGCGAATTGGCCTAACTGAGGCGATTCGCGAGTTTTGTGATTTTCGAAACCTGTTACCTAAGGGCGTTAAACTTGCACCGGATGATGTCTGGGCGCAAGTTCAATACGTATTGTCTGTACGCATGAAAGATCCGCAATTTTCGGGGCAGACTAAGGAGCGCTTATCGTCCCGCGAGATATCGCAATTCGTGGCGACCAAGGTGAAAGACGCATTGGCATTATGGCTCAATCAAAACCTCGAAGTAGGCGAAAAAATCGCGATGGTGGCGATTGATAATGCTCAGAGTCGCTTACGTTCGGCAAAGAAGATTACCCGTAAGAAAATTACCTCGGGCCCAGCTTTGCCGGGTAAGCTGGCAGACTGCTCAAGCGAAGACATTGATGTAACTGAGTTATTTTTAGTTGAAGGGGACTCAGCTGGTGGGTCAGCCAAGCAGGCACGCAATCGTGAGACTCAGGCAATTATGCCGTTGCGCGGTAAAATTCTTAATACCTGGGAAGTGGACTCAAGTCAGGTATTGGCATCGCAAGAGGTGCACGATATATCGGTAGCCTTGGGGGTCGATCCTGGGTCCGACGACTTGGCGGGGCTGCGCTACGGAAAAATTTGCATCTTGGCGGATGCTGACTCCGATGGTTTGCACATCGCTACGCTGCTTTGCGCGCTCTTCGTGCGCCATTTTCGGACTCTTGTTGAAGCAGGGCACCTTTATGTAGCCATGCCGCCTTTGTATCGAATAGATCAGGCTAAGCAAGTGTTTTACGCGCTTGATGATGCTGAGCACGATGCGATAATCAGGCAAATAAAGGCTGATAAGCCGAACGCTAAAATCAACGTACAGCGCTTCAAAGGTCTGGGTGAAATGAATCCAAGCCAATTGCGCGAAACCACGATGCATGAAAGTAGCCGAAGATTGGTGCAAATGACAATTGGTCTGGGCGACGGAACACAAAAAATGATGGATATGTTGCTGGCTAAAAAGCAGGTGCCAGCGCGTAAAGCGTGGTTAAGTTCAAAAGGCGATCAGGCCGAAGTATGAGCGCTGCTCACACCTCAGTTATTCGCCCTGGACTGTACCAACATTATAAGGGGCCATTGTATCGGGTTACGCAGGTCGTTAGACACTCTGAGTCTGAGGAGTCGCTGGTTGTGTACCAAGCTCTATATGGCGAGAAAGGTTTTTGGGCACGCCCGTTGACCATGTTTGACGAGCTGGTTAAGTTAGACGGTGCTAGCGTACCGCGCTTTCGATACTTGGATGAACAAACCGATGTGTTAGAGCTTGCCGTATTAAACGTAGAGCCGTCAGAGTGTGATAATTTCGAGCAAGCGTTTGCTGACGCAGAGCGAATCATTGCTGGCATGGAGGGTTATTTAGAGCACCAACTGCAACAGAACGTTGAGCGGCCGACTGAGTATCTATTAACGGTGCAGTGGCAAAGCCAAGAGCATCACGCTATTGGGTTTCGACAGTCCGATGAGTATCAACAATGGCGGAAGTTGTTGCATCACTTCTATTCGCCAATGCCGAAGGTTGAGTATTATCAGGGGTTACGTGCTAGATAGCTAGTGAGTTTCTAGTGATTGATAGTCATTGGATAATGCAAAAAGCAAAAAAAAAGCCAGCTATTAAGCTGGCTTTTTTGATTGACGCGCTATTATTCCGAATACCCTGATAGATCCATGTCATTAAAGCGACGCTTGGCGAAAATGAACGAGAATACAATTAGAAACAAGTAAGCCGCGACACCGATCGCTATCAGTAAGCCTTTTGCCAATGGGTTTTCGCCGCCGCTGCCAATAACTGCCACGAGAGCGCCTGCAAGCGTGATTACCGGAAATACGATCAAGATTGATGCGAGTCCATATGCAAGGCAGCGTAGACGATCGATTCGATCTTTGTGGGTAAACACTTTTGGTTGACAGGTAGCGTCGGAGTGTTGTGCTGAAACATCAGCTGATGGCGCTTTCAAAATTGGTCTCAGTAGTTTAGCATCGCATGACGAAATTCGAGAACCTGGATTTTAGTATTTCGTTAAT
Source organism: Arenicella xantha (assembly GCF_003315245.1). NCBI lineage: Bacteria > Pseudomonadati > Pseudomonadota > Gammaproteobacteria > Arenicellales > Arenicellaceae > Arenicella > Arenicella xantha. Next base: position 25,982 of record NZ_QNRT01000008.1, read on the forward strand.
AGTGCGCCCCTAGACAATAAAAAACCCTGAGGAGAGTTCAGTATGTCCGATATTTATAAAGCACCCGAATCTAGCTTGCGTGACCCAGCGGCGGCTGGTGAGTATGGTTCAGTCGAAAAAGCATTAAACGGAGACTATTCGCTTCGTCCGGTGGAAGTGATTAAATCTGCTTGGGCCATGTTGCCCGGCTTGAAATTGCCATTTTGGATCGCCGCGATTATTTATGGTGTTGTGTCGATGGCATTTAGCTTGTTCCAAACTGGAATTGCTGGCGATCCTGCACAAGGCTCAGTGAACTGGGGGCTCTACCTTGGGATTTCGGTATTGCAAGTTGCTGCGACAGCACCGCTTGGCGCGGGCTTAATGATGATTGGTATTAAGCACTCTGTTGGCGCACCTGTCGAGTTTAAAGAAATATTTAAGCACTTCGACAAGACCCTGAATCTGTTTCTAACCATGGTGATTATGTATGTGCTACTAATCATTGGATTCTTGTTGCTAATATTGCCGGGCATCTATTTAGCGATTGCATTCTCTTTTGCAATGCCGCTTGTGGTTGAAAAAAATATGGGTCCCTGGGAAGCACTAATGACGTCACGCAAAGCAATTACTCACAAGTGGTTTAATATGCTCGGTTTTGCTGTATTGGCAATGCTCGTGGTGTTGGCTGGTGTGCTCGCGCTATTGGTTGGATTGATTTGGGCTTACCCATTGGTCGTATTGGCTGCCGGTATTATCTATCGAGATATGTTTGGTGTTGAAGCCAGTACAATCGCTGATTCGTCGGTGTAGTTTGGTGGCTGAGGCCGAATTCGCTCACCGTATTGGCGTGTTACATGGAGTGGGTCGCTTTAGGAGCGCGGCGTACTGCCTGAGGTAATACGGTGAAGTTCGATACCATCTGCCTGGTGGAGACACCAGAGGGCATTGATTTGCATGCCGAGTTAGTTGGCTTAGTGCCGCGTAGTCTCGCCTACGGTATTGATTTGCTGGTACGTATCGGCATTTTGACTGTGTTTGGGATTGCGGTGGCATTGACTGGTGGCAAGCTCGGCGGCCTTTGGTTAGTGGCATATTTCTTGTTGGAATGGGGATACCCAGTTGCTTTTGAGGTCTACCGAAATGGCCAAACCATTGGTAAGAAAGCATTCAATATTAAGGTTGTAAACGACGATTTAACGCCAATTCAGTTTGGTCCGTCGTTGGTTAGGAATCTATTGAGAACGGCTGACATCTTCCCGTTTTTCTATGTGTTTGGCGCGATCAGCATTTGCCTCACTAGCCGTTTCCAACGTTTAGGAGATCTGGCTGCTGGTACTGTGGTTATTTATGCCGAAGAGCCCGCGTATGATTCGTCGGCACTGGATGACGTGACGCCAGTTACTCCGGTAATGGCGCTGAGCGAGGCGCAACAAACCGCCTTTATCAATTTTTCTCTCAATCGAGGCAATTTGTCACAGGCTCGCCAGCAAGAAATTGCTGAGATAATTCGAGATGTAATTCCGCAGCGTATTGACGACCCAGTTGATTATGTGCGCGGGGTCGGTAAGTGGCTTTTAGGGGCTAAATAGTATGTGTTGGAATCAGCCAAAAGGTCATTTTAGATTGTTATGAAGCAGCTAGAGTTTGAGCGTTTACATAACGATTTTTGGAATCGTATGCAACGCATATTAGAAGGAGCAGAAATTATTGAGTCGGAACGTTCTACTGAGTTTCCGTCTGACTATCGTCGACTCTGTCAGCATTTGGCAATGGCCAAGAGCCGACGCTATGCGCCAGGCCTGACCAATCGTTTGAATCAACTCGTAGGGCTTGGGTACCAGTCGTTATACGGCCAACGAATCAAAGATCACGGCCAAATAGTCGAATTTCTGGTTACCGGGTTTCCAGCCGCTTTGCGTTCAAATGCACCGTATTTATGGATCGCTGGCGCGTTATTTGTATTGCCGTATTTGGCCATGATGATCGCTTGTTTATTCAACGACCAAATGTTGTATTCGGTAATGAGCGCTGGTGAAGTGCGCATGATGGAGGCGATGTATGAACCGTCGGTGGAAAAGTTTGGTCGCGAAAGCCAAGCATCAACCGACTTATGGATGTTTGGTTTTTATATCTATAACAATATCGGCATAGCGTTTAAGTGTTTCGCTACTGGCTTGTTTGCCGGCGTTGGGAGCCTCTTTATGCTGGCATACAATGGTGTCGTGATCGGCGGAGTGTCGGGCCACTTGACGGCTTTGGGGTATACCGAAACGTTTTATCCGTTTGTGATTGGTCATGGTTCATTCGAGTTAACCGCCATCGCATTTAGTGGAGCCGCTGGTCTAAAACTTGGTTGGGCATTGTTGGCACCAGGCAAGCACACGCGTATCAAAGCCATGCATTATGCGGCTATTGACGCTATTAAGATCATGTATGGCGTATTTATTATGTTGACCATAGCGGCGTTTCTTGAAGCCTTTTGGTCTGCTTCTGCGAGCATTCCGATAGCGGTTAAGTATCTCGTTGGCGCAATTTTATGGGTTGCCGTTTACTACTACTGTTTTTTCTTTGCGCGCGCTAAAGTGCGTCTATACATCGAACACAATGCAGCTCGATAAGCTAATCATTGAAACGCGGTTGCGTACCGGTTGGTCAGCAATTGACCTTGGTATTGCGCTTGGCCGTCGATTTTGGCTGCGAAGCTTTGCCTTGTATTTGGTCATTGCATTACCGGTTTTTTGGTTGACGCGAACATTTGTTACCGAGAGCTATTGGTTGCCTTACTTCATCATATGGTGGTGTAAGCCTCTATTTGAACGGCCCAGCTTGTATTTTTTGAGTCGTGAGTTATTTCAGCAAGATATGGGGTTCTGGCAGACGCTGCGTAATTGGCGTGATTGGATATTTCCTGGCCTTGGCTGGATTTTGACCATACGACGCATCAGTGTTGGGCGTGGGATGTATGCGCCGATCACCTTGTTGGAAAGCCCTTCAGCTGGACAATACAGTAAGCGTGCATCGGTTCTTGGCAGTAAGTACGCCAGTCAGGCAAGCTGGCTAACCGTTGTGTTGTTTCACTTTGAATCGTTTCTGGCAATCGCTGCGGTGATACTGTTAGAGGTCTTTTTTCCTGACCAAATTACTTTCGGGTTTGGGTTGTTTGAGGACTTTCAAAACAATAGCGCTTGGGTCGACTTAGGAAGCCTGATGATGATGGCGGTGGTTGCACCATTTTATGTTGCGTCGGGCTTCATGTTGTATATATCACGACGGATAGAGCTAGAAGGTTGGGATATTGAGATTTGCTTCCGTGACTGGATGTCGGAACAACCAGCTGCTTCTAGCGCGATGCAGCGCGCGGCCGGTCCTGAGGTCAAGCCATGAAACGGTTGATGATTATATTATCACTGAGTTTCCTGACCCTGACGTCGGTAGTAGCTCAAGAGTCGGTCGAGAACTTTGTCTTGGAGGAGGGCGACTCGCTACCTCGCAGTCCGCAGTCTGAAGCCGCCTACCTTGCGATCGAAAAAGTATTGTCGAGCGACGATTTTGCACGTAAGAAAACCGTAACTCGTTGGCAAGCCAAAAAACGTGAAACCAAAGAGCAGCGACAAGAGTCATTTCCTTACTGGATGATTACGTTGATGGAGTGGTTTGAAGGTACCGGAGGGTTCTTTAAGGCATTAGCACTGATTATAAAAATATTATTGTTTGCGCTTTTCGCATGGTTAATCTATTACGTGGTGAAACGCTATCATCAACCGATTGGCGACTTCTTCCAATCGATGGGGCGTCACAAGGAGGTGGTAGATCTGCCAACCACGATGTTTGGTTTAGACGTCCAGAAAGACAGTTTGCCAACCGATGTAGTGGCAACCGCGCAAGCGCATTGGGCCGCCGGAGACAAGCGCCTTAGTTTGGCTACCTTGTTGCAGGCCAGTTTAATCAAGCTGTTGCATGAACATGGCTGCCGATTTTATGACAGCGACACCGAGACTGAGTGTTGTCAACGTATTGAGCAGCAGGTCAATGAGTCTTTAAGCCAGTATATGTGGACCTTAGTCGGTACATGGCAGCAATTGGCTTATGCTCATCAGTCACCGAATGACACGCAGTTTGCTGCACTGTGTACGCAATGGCGCGAGGTATTCTGATGCAAGCGCGGATTGTTTGGATTGTGAGTATTTTGGTTTTGGCGGCTGCAGTTGGTGGCTTCTACTTGATGTACGAGAAAGTAGAAGAAGAGATTTGGATTGGCGAAAGTGCTGAAGCAAAGCGCAATCCATTTTTGGCTGCACAACGTTTTCTATCGGAGCGCGGGGTAAGCGTTGTTGAAACAACCTCCGAATTGCGCTTTTCAACATTGCCGACCGACGAAATGGTGATTCTGTCAGAGGTCGACAGTATGTTGGTCTCCGCTAGTCAAATCGATGCCGCAGTTGATTGGGTACAGCGTGGTGGGTCGTTAATCGTTGGCGTTGGTGCTGAGGTTACGGGCTACGACTCGCTATTGAGGCGTGTTGAGTTGCTACCGCAAGAGGAATTATTTTCGTTAGATGACGTGATTGACGAGACAGTTGAAGAGCTTTCCGCGAGCGAACGGATGCGTGAAGTTAATCGTAAGCTAAAGGAGGAGCAACAAGCTAATGCGGAAAAAGATGCGCGAGCGGCTAATGACTCCAATGAGACTGGTGAGAATTCCAGTGAACAGGCTCAGGTAGCCGACCAAGAGACGTCAACAAATTCGCGAGCGAAAGCTGGTAGTGAATTTAATCGACAGTTATTTAAACTCTTAAACGTAGAGCTTGATTACGAATACTATCCGGTGTTTCTGAATGAACAAGTCGGTCAAATCTACCTTGCGGTGCTCGACGAAATTACGTTTGTCCACCCTGAAATTGATGTAGATGCCTACGACGACGCAATTGCAGACAATGACAGTTTGTCGGACACCGAGTCTGAGTTGATTGATTATCAAATATTGACTTCCATCAGTGACGAAAACGGTGTGCGGTTGATTCAATTCGAACTAGGTGAGGGCACTTTTACGGCAATTTCTAGCTCAGATCTATGGACCAATGAGCATATTGGTTTAGGCGACCATGCCTACTTTTTGTCGTACATGGTGCCGTCTGGTTCGACCTTGCATTTTTTCTACAATGTAGACGTGCCTTCGTTAGGAACAATGCTGACGCGCTATTTCTTGGAATTTATACTGCTTTCCTTGCTCATCTTAGGGCTATGGTTATGGCGTCATGGACTACGAGTTCAGCGGATACAGGCGGTGGATGAAAGCCGGCGCCGCAGTTTCGCTGAGCATTTATCTGCGAGCGCTAAATATCTAGTGACACACAAACAATGGGATGCCTTGCTCACATCATTGCAAGAAGATATCGAGCTACAAATGCGTGCGTACGACTCAGGTTTTTCAAGACTTGATGTTCAAGCGCAAACTGATTTGTTGGCGCGCCAAAGCCAACTACCAAGCGAACAGATTGAACGCTGGATAGCGTATTGTAATCAACTTAACAATCAAGACGAACTCTTCGCTGCACTCAAACTCGGCCATTTAATTCGGAAACGACTATGAACGATAATACCCAAGACCCAACTCAAGCTACTGCGAATACCAACATCGCTACTGACTCCAGTGCTACCTCCGGGGCAGCGCAAGATGCGATGAACACCGACTCGGTAAACAATCTCCGCATGATGATTGCGCAGGTTAACAAAGCATTAATCGGGCAGGAACGTGTTGTGAAGCATGTTGTGTTGGCGCTGTTATCGAACGGCCATGTGTTGCTTGAGGGAGTGCCTGGATTGGGTAAAACGTTGTTGGTTAGAGCGCTCTCCAAGACCTTTTCCGGTGACTTTAAGCGAATTCAGTTTACTCCTGACCTAATGCCTTCCGATGTGACTGGTCATGTGGTGTTCGATATGGAAAACAAGTCTTTCCAAATGAATCGTGGCCCAGTGTTTACTAACCTATTGTTGGCCGATGAAATCAATCGCGCGCCGGCTAAGTCGCAAGCCGCTTTGCTTGAAGTTATGCAAGAAAAGCAAGTCACGACCGAAGGTGAGTCACGTAAAGTGCCACTGCCGTTTATGGTGCTAGCAACGCAAAACCCGCTGGAACAAGAGGGTACGTACCCATTGCCCGAAGCCGAGCTGGATCGCTTTCTGGTTAAGGTTGTGATTGATTTCCCGAGTATCGATAACGAAGTTAAATTGACTAAGTTGATTACCCAAGGTCAGGTTGGAGATAATAGCTCGATTGAGTCGATTAAACCGGTATTGACGGCTAATGAATTGCTAGCCTACCAGCAGCAAGTCGCCAACGTTGAGGTTGATGATCAGGTGGTGGATTACGCGGTTCGTATCGTACGCGCGACACGCTCTCATCCGGCGATTTTTCGTGGAGCCGGGTCTCGCGCCAGTATTGGTTTAGTACGTATTGCTAAAGCCAATGCCTTTTTGGCTGGCCGTCAGTTTGTCTTGCCTGATGATGTTAAGAGTATGGCGGTAGCCGTATTGCAACACCGTGTTGCTTTGACCCCAGATGTTGAAATCGAAGGCTTGAGCGCGCCAGATGTGCTCAACCAAATGCTGATGGACATCGAGGCACCGCGTCAGTGAGACTGCCTGAGTTTCTGTCTGTCCGACCTAGCCAACGCTTATTACAAGTATTGGCTGTTGCTGCTGTATTGGGATTGTGTCTCGGTGGGCTGCGTGTGGCTGCGCCGGAGTCAGAGACGGTCGAATTTTTGGTAGGTTTGTGGTGGTGGTTGTTAGCGGCGTTTGGAGCTATAGCAATATGGGACGCGCTGAGCCCTGAAGCGAGCGACCAGTATCGTGTTCGTCGAGTGTTACCGAACTCTTTGTCATTGAATCGGTCGCAGACGATTGCGTTTGAATTTGAAAACCTGTCGAATCGGCCGCTCAAAGTGAGTTTGAGCGATGGAATTCCTGAGCAGCTGATTAGTTCGGCGTTCCCCTTAACACAAACCGTGGCGGTCGATCAGAATGGGCGTTATGAGTATTCGGTCATTGCTAAACGTCGCGGCTTGGCCGAGTTTGAACCAGCTTTTGTGTTAATCGAGTCACGGCTTGGTTTCTGGGAGCATTTACGCCGTTTAGGCGGTTCGCCAAGTATTAAGGTGTATCCCGATTTCACTGCAGTGTCGAATAGTTTTGTGTTTGGTGTTGAGCAAGCGATGCGCAATATGGGGGCGCATATTGCCAAACGCAAAGGTGATGGCATGGAGTTTAACCAACTGCGTGATTTTCGCGAGGGCGACACTCTCAAGCAGGTAGATTGGAAAGCGACGGCAAAGTTAGGGTCTCCGATCTCCCGAGAGTACCAAGAAGAGAAAGATCAGAATATTGTATTTTTGTTGGATTGTAGTCGGCGGATGCGTGCCATGGAGAACAATCTGAGCTACTTCGACTATGCGCTAAACGCGTTATTGATGAGTAGCTACATAGCCTTAGACAAGGGCGATGCAGTTGGTGTTATGAGTTTCTCTGGAGAGCCTAGTTGGTTACCACCGATTAAGGGTAAAACCAGCATCAATGTTCTGCTAAACCACTTATACGCACTCACCACCTCAACCGAGAGTAGTGATTACGTCACGGCGGCTGAGAATTTATTACTTAAGCAGCGTAAACGTTCGCTGATTATTGTAATTACCAACGTGCGTGACGAAGACAGTGCTGATTTACAAAAAGCGGTGTCGATATTATCGCGTCAGCATTTGGTGATGATCGTGGCATTGCAGGAACGCCTGCTGGAAAACGCCGACCGTATGGAATTAAGTTCGCGTGATGACACATTGCTCTATGCGGGCATCAAACATTTCGAGCGTAATCGTAAACAAATGTTGGCGCTGCTTAAGGCGCAAGGTGTTTCGGTGGTTGATGCAACCCACAAAAACATCCATGTCCAGCTTGTCTCTGAGTACCTAAGACTGAAGCAATACGGGCGTATCTAATCGCGGTTTTTACTTGCGGTTGGATCCAGTAGTAAATGTTTTGCTAACTTCACCGTAAAGTCACCTAGGACTCTTACACTAGCGCGATGAAAACACTAGTTTGGTTCCGCGAAGATCTTCGCTTACATGACAATCCCGCGCTGTATTACGCTGCTCGCAGTGGCGAGGTGATGCCGGTCTTTATTTACCCATCAACTCTGGGGGAGGCTAGCTATTGGTGGCTGCATCATAGTCTGCTGGCGCTGTCTGATGATCTCGCAAAACATGGCGTAACATTGACGCTCGCTACTGGCGACCCGGCATCGATCCTTGCTGAGTTGGCGCTAAAGCACAGTGCTGACAAAGTGGTGTGGAATCGAGTCTACTCTCCTGATGGTATTCAAACTGGTAAAGCGGTTAAAACGAGTTTGCAAGCGTCCAACATTGCGTGCGACTCCTACAATGGGCAACTGCTGATCGAACCGACTACTATTCTGACCAAGCAAGGCACACCGTTTAAGGTGTTTACACCGTTTTGGCGCAATTGTATGGCGCAACTTGATCCGCCCGAGCCACTGGGTTTGCCGACCTTAAATTGTTGGCATGACGACATCGGTTCAGAGACCTTGTCGGACTGGGGGCTATTGCCCTCACAACCGGATTGGTCCGGTGGTTTGGCGGAGCGGTGGCAGCCCGGTGAGTCTGGCGCGCAAGCTCGATGGGAGCGCTTTTTAGAAGAGGGCATTCAGCGTTATAAAAACGGTCGAGATATTCCTAGTAGGACCGATACCTCTATGCTATCTCCACACTTAGCGTTTGGCGAGATTAGTGTGCGTCAATTGTGGTTTGATATCCAACAGGCGATGGCCGATGGTTCTGTTAGTCATGAAGATGGTATGAAGTATCTATCTGAGCTTGGTTGGCGTGAGTTTAGTCGTTACCTATTAGTACATTTTCCGCATGTGCTTAAGGAGCCTTTTAACGCACGATTTACGGAGTTTCCGTGGGACGGACAAAGTCAGCAGATTGATGCATGGAAGCAAGGTAAAACAGGTTACCCAATTGTTGATGCTGGTATGCGTGAGTTATGGCATACCGGGTTTATGCATAACCGCGTTCGCATGATTTGCGCGTCGTTTTTAACCAAACATTTACGGACTCATTGGCAAGTAGGGGCTGATTGGTTTTGGGATACTTTGGTCGATGCCGATATTGCTAATAATACCGCAAGCTGGCAATGGGTTGCTGGTTGTGGTGCCGATGCAGCACCTTACTTTCGGATATTCAATCCGATCTTGCAAGGTGAGAAGTTTGATAAGCAAGGTGACTACATAAAACACTGGGTTCCAGAACTAGAACAGTTAGGACCACGTTACCTGAATAAGCCATGGGAAGCGGACACTAAGACATTGTTGGAGGCTGGTATTACATTGGGCGATAACTATCCATTCCCCATCGTTGAACACAAGGCCGCGCGGATTGATGCGTTGGCCGCTTACCAAGCGATAAAAAATGCATAAGCCTGGTAATTAGAGGCGTTTTGTCGGCTGACTTTATTGATGGGTTTCATTAATAGATTTTTTGGATATATAAGATAGGAATAAACGATTTTACCTTTTAGTCACGCGCCGCTATTCTTAACAAATAAATTATTATTCAGTCAATTGGAGACAAAAATTATGTCAAACCCTGTGAGCCCGAACGCTGATATGGTGGGAAAAGCTGTTCCTTCTGTGGTTTTTCCTTTCAGAGAAAATGACCAATGGGTAACTGCCAGCAGTGACGACCTGTTCGCTGGAAAAACGGTAGTGTTATTCTCGCTGCCTGGTGCGTTCACACCAACCTGTTCCTCAGCTCACTTACCACGTTACAACGAGTTGGCTGGCACCTTCGCGAAAAACGGCGTCGACAGCATTATTTGCATGAGCGTTAATGATACGTTCGTAATGAATGCCTGGAAGGAAGACCAAGAAGCCGAGAATATTACGGTGATTCCAGACGGCAACGGCGAGTTCACGGCAGGCATGGGAATGCTGGTGGATAAAGGTGAAATTGGCTTCGGAAAGCGGTCGTGGCGTTATTCTATGTTGGTTAAGAATGGAATAATCGAGAAAATGTTTGTAGAACCGGATGTGCCTGGTGATCCATTTGAAGTGTCGGATGCTGATACGATGTTGAATTACATCAATCCCAATGCAGCTAAACCGTCTTCAGTTGCGATGATTACTAAGCCGGGTTGCCCGCATTGCTCGCGTGCTAAAACATTGTTAAGTGAGCATGGAATCGCCTATGAAGAAATCGTGTTAGGTAAAGATGCAACGTCGGTCAGTGTTAAAGCAATCTCGGGTAATGCTACGGTTCCGCAAATCTTTTTCGACGGGAAAAACATTGGTGGTTCCGACGATTTAGCCGCGTTTTTGACTAATCAAAAATAGTCTAGCAAGTCAGCTGCTAGGTGTTGTTAGGACGTGAAACTCGTTGTGCGAATTGTCAAATACGGTGAGCGCGTTGATCAAATGCGCTCGCCTTTATCTGGGTCTAAATTAAATGGAAAGTGACTCCTTATCCAGTATGCTCGGGTTTTCACAATCTGACCTGATTAAGCTTGCTACTTGGTCAATGCCATTTGGTAAATACGCTGGTCGGGCATTGATTGACTTGCCTGAAGCCTATTTGTTTTGGTTTCACAAGAATAGTTTTCCGGAAGGTGAACTAGGCAAGCTGATGAAGCTTTGCTTGGAGCTTAAAATAGAAGGTTTGGATGGTTTGATTAAGCCTCTTAAGTCACGAGTGGCGAGCGATGGCGACATCGGTTAATTTCACTACTCATTCTTTATTATTTGAGTGCAAGCTGTTAATGCTAATTGCTTGAGCTAAGGACTAACAATAGCGATGAATATCCGGGATTTTGAATACCTAGTTGCGGTGCATGAGTTACTGAACTTTAGTAAGGCCGCAGAGCGCTGTCATGTTAGCCAGCCAACCCTGAGTGGGCAGTTAAAAAAACTCGAGGAAGAGCTAGGTACGCCTTTAATAGAACGTTCAACACGGCAAGTCATGTTTACTGCGATTGGCGAGGAAGTGGTGGCTCAAGCTCGCCAGCTATTGCAGATGGTCGAGCAGATCCGTGTCACCGCCAAGCAAGCTGACGATCCCATGCTCGGGGAGTTTCGCATTGGTTTAATTCCAACTGTTGGTCCGTTCTTATTACCGATTGTCATGCCGCTGCTGAGTAGGGAGTTCCCGCAGGCGACGATTTACTTATACGAGCTGACGACTGAGCAGTTGATTGAGAGGTTATTAAGAGGTGAGTTGGATGCTGTGATACTGGCGCGTTTGGAATGGTCGTATCCCGTCACTGAAATATTGCTGTATAACGAGACTATGAAGCTCGCAGTATCCGCGCACGATAAATTAGCAGCGAATAGTTCCCCCGTGACTAAATCGGTGCTCGACGGACGTTCGGTACTAATGCTGGAAGATGGTCATTGTCTGCGTGATCAAGCTTTAGGTGTCTGTTTTGCTGCCGGAGCGGATGAGGATAAGCGTTTTCAAGCGACAAGTTTGGATACTTTGTTGCATATGGTCGGGGCTGGTGTGGGCATTACTTTAGTGCCGGATCTGGCAAGCCGAAGCGATCTCGCGAATATTAAAGTACTCGATTTTGAGGAGCCGCAGCCGACCAGAGATATTGTTATGTTGGTACGCAAGCGGATTACTCGACCTGTTGCGTTACATGCTATCGCCGATGTAATTCGGGCCGGGATCAAGCCGTTGCTAACTATTTAGCACGGCTAAATGGCTGGTTCTATTTCTGCCCCCGATGTGATGAATTTACCCGATTTTGCATGCTCGGTTGTTTGCCCAGCGGTTGTAGCACCAGTCACTAATCTGCTTGAATATTGGCCAACGCAGCGGTAGTAATAGCCAGCCGAACTTAGTGTGTTGCCAAGCTCTCACGGTTGCGTCTAAGCCGGTAAGCCACAGTCCATCGGCTGAGCGTAAATGCAGGCGAGTCATAAGTTCGAGTTTGTTTACTGATGCTGGGAAATCAGTCGCTGCCATGGCGTGAATATCAATTAGCTGTAGAGTAGAGTCCTTTAGCCTATTTAGGTGCCTAATTTCCGTACTGCACAGCGCGCAGGCTCCGTCATAAAATAGTGTGTCGACCGGTGAGGTTTCGGTGCTTCTGCTCATGCTCAAAGGAATGATTGCTAATGAAATTCTGCATTGATAATAGTCGATTAATCAGAAATCCTTGTGATCATTCATGCGTAAAGTTAGACTCGCTGGCAGTTAAAACAATAAATAAAATTTCCAAAGGACAACGTTTATGAGTAATCAGCGCGAACAATTTCGCTCCCGTCTGGGATTTATTCTAGCGGCGGCAGGGTCAGCCGTTGGTATCGGTAATTTGGTTGGCTTTCCGGTGAATGCGGCAAAGAGTGGAGGCGCTGCTTTTTTGCTCATTTATGCTGCATTTGTGGTAGTGATTTGTCTGCCAGTGATGATGGCGGAAATGGCGCTCGGTCGAAAAACTCAACGCAATCCCTTAGGTGCTTACCAAGCGGTGGCTGGCAAAGGTTCTTTGTGGCGATTTGGTGGTTGGTTGGCGCTTATTACACCGTTCATGATCGCGGTGTTTTACCAAGTGCTGACCGTGTGGTTGCTCGGGTACTTTATTGGCGCGGTATCGGGTAATCTCGAAGCCATGGCGGCACCGGGGTATTTTGGTGAGTTTATTAATGCTAATGGTGTCTTCATCTACTTAGTAATACTGACTATGGTGGTGGGTATTATTTTGAATTCGGGTGTGCAAAATGGCATTGAGCGATTAGCTAAAATTTTGATGCCGTCGTTGTTTGTTATGCTGATTGTTCTGACTATCTTTGTGCTAACCCTGCCGAACGCGCTGGTTGGCGTGAAATATTATCTGGTGCCTGATTTCAGTAAGATAAATTTAGAGGTCGTTAACTTGGCACTTAGCCAAGCGTTTTTCTCGCTGTCGTTGGGTATGGGTATTTTGATTACCTATGGTTCCTATGTCAGTAGCAAAGAGAGTGTTGCCGGCGGTGCTAAAATGGTAGCGGCGGTCGACACGTCGGTGGCATTCTTCGCCGGATTATTAATATTGCCAGCGATTTTTGTATTCAACCCCGATACCGATACAGCGGAGCTTTCATCGTCGTCGGTTTCTTTAGTTTTTTCTTTTTTGCCTAAGATATTCTTATCATTGCAAGCATTGGTCGGCTACGTTGGTGCGTCGCTGTTTGCCAGCGCATTCTTTTTGCTGGTGTTTTTTGCGGCATTAACGTCGCAGGTATCGATTTTGCAAGTGCCTATTTCAGCGTTTCAGGATGAACTAAAATTCAGTCGCTTTAAAAGTGTGTTAGCGCTCGGGCTATGTGCTGGGCTGTTAGTGATCGCGTCTACCGTTTCATTTGGCATGAGTTCATTCTTTACAGAATTTGTTAGTTACGCAGGGCAAACAAAATCGTTTTTCGATGTGATTATCGACATCTTTTACGAGACTATCTTGCCATTGAACGGGTTTATAATTTGCCTGTTTGTGGTCTACAAGTGGCGACGTAGTGATTTCAATGATGAGATGTCAATTGGCGATGAAGCGTTTGATAAGTCACTTACTAAAAAATACGTGAATCTGGCACTGGGTACATTTGTGCCAGCCATACTGCTGTTTGTGTTTGTGAGTACGGTGCTGCTTAAGTTTTTTGGTGTTAGTGTTATCTAATACTTTTGCTCTGGGTCGCTAAGATTTGCGCGTGAGCAAAGAATGGCATTACCGCGTTGCGGTAATGCCTGTTCTCGAGGAATTTGGCCTGAGTTGTGCTTATTTAGAGGGGGTTGTTATTGGTGCTTAACGTAGCGCTAGAGCAGCACTAAATGCACCAACTTTGCTTAGCTGCCGCCTTTCAATACTCGGTGTTGTTCACGCTTCCAATCACGTTCTTTGATCGTGGCGCGTTTATCGTGTTGCTTCTTGCCCTTTGCGAGTCCAATTTTTAGCTTGGCGCGACCGCGCGACCAATATAAATCTAGTGGTGCAATGGTATAGCCGGCACGTTCTACTTGGCCGATTAAGCGGCTGATTTCAAAGCCTTTCATCAGCAACTTACGTTTGCGAACGGGGTCGGCGATAATGTGCGTAGACGCCGAGTTTAGTGGAGAAATATGTGCCCCATGTAAGAACAGCTCGCCTTTATGAATGGTGACGTAGCTCTCTTTGAGTTGCACTCGACCAGCACGCATACTTTTGACTTCCCAACCTTCCAGCACGAGGCCCGCCTCAAAATCCTCTTCTATGAAGAAATCAAAACGTGCCTTCTTATTGGTCGCGATTGTATTAGACTGGGCTTTCTTTGGCTTTGCCATGGCTCGGGCTTAGGTATACTAAATAACAGATTGGCATGATAACGCCGTTGGCATTAAAACGACATAAAAAAACACGTGACAGTAGAAAATCAAAGCAATCAGGGCGACTTGCCCCGATCTCGACCTAAATGGGGGTCGTACCCAGCATTTTTGTTGGCTACGATTGGCTCATCCATCGGTTTGGGGAATGTGTGGCGATTTCCGTCAGAATTAGGTGTGCATGGTGGCACCTTTTTGTATCTGTACTTAATCAGTGTTGCGCTGGTGGCGTTTCCTCTAATTCTCGCTGAGCTTTGGATTGGTCGGGTTGGACAAGGGAATCCCGTAGCCAGTGTTCGTTCAATTGCCGAAACCGAGCATCGCTCAGGACTCTGGCAAGTTATTGGTTGGTTGGGGATACTTACTAGTTTCCTGATTTTTTCATTTTACAGCGTGGTGGCAAGCTGGATTCTGTTTTACCTAATGAGCTCTATTTCTGGGGCTTTTGTCGATATGCCGGCTGAAATAGTACAGAACTCGTTTGGCGCTTTGTTGCGCAACACCGACCAAATGCTTATCTGGCATAGCGTCTTTGTGTTGCTGGTTGTGTTGGTATTATCGCGCGACGTGCGGCATGGTTTAGAGCGATCAGTGCGGTTTTTGATGCCGGTGTTTATTGGGATACTTGTATGGTTGGCGCTGTACGCAACCGAAGTTGGTGATTATCAAACAGCCTATGACTTTATGTTTGGCTTTGATGCTAGTCGTATTAATGCCGAGATGATCGTGAGTGCTCTGACTCAAGCGTTGTTTTCTCTAAGTATTGGAATTGGCATATTAATTATGTACGGGTCTTATTTGAGCCAAGATAAGCCTTTGTTTCTAGGCGCAGGTTCAATTATGTTGTTCGATACCGGTATCGCATTGCTAATGAGCGTCACTATATTTTCGATTGTGTTTGCTTTCGGAATGCAACCCGATTCAGGGTTTGGTCTGATTTTTGAGACTTTGCCGGTCGCTTTTGCGCAGATGACAGAGAATGGTGTTTGGTGGAGTAGTGCGTTTTTCTGTTTGTTGTTGGTGGCTGCATTAACGTCGGGGTTTGCTTTGCTGGAGCCGACGATTGCATTTTTGGTCGATCGTTTATCAATGACGCGACGAATTGCCGCTTGGCTGGTGGGGGCAGGTGCTTGGTTGTTGGGCTTGTTGTCGGTTTACTCATTTAGCGAATTGCGTTTCAGTTTCTATTACTTTGGGACCGAGCGGCAAGATGGTTTTTTTGATTTGCTGAGCTTGTTGTCAATTCATATTCTATTGCCCTTAACAGCGTTGTTGATCGCGCTGTTTGCTGGTTGGCGAATGCCAACAATTAGCGATCGCGATGGACTCAAACAAAAGCCGTTTATGAGTTATCGTGTGTGGCGCTTGTGTATTTGTTATCTTGCTCCGACTATAATTGCCGTTGTGCTATTACTCGTGCTGTTTTTTCCTGGTTAGTGAAGACGCAGCCTTAATCTTGTTTATAAAAGGCTCCGGCCACGATCAGTTGTTACCAATGAAGGTTTCTCGTTCCGCATTATTGCCCTATAGCGCCGCTCAGATGTTCGATGTCATCGCTGATGTTCGGTCGTATCCTGCGTTCCTAAACTGGTGCGATGGCATGGAAATTCTTGATGAGTCGCATGAAGAGGTGGTTGCCAAATTAGTCATTGCTTATAGTAAGCTAAAGTTTTCTTTCACCACTCGTAACTTGATGCAGCGTCATGAGTCGGTTGCTATGACCTTAGTAAAAGGACCATTTTCGAACTTGCAGGGCGAATGGCTAATCACCACATTGAATGACACCGCATGCAAAGTGTCGCTAGATATGGAATTTGAATTTGAGAGCACTCTAACTCAAAAGGTCTTCGGCGGTGTTTTTCAAAGCGTCATCGCTGCGCAACTTGATGCGTTTCATAATCGCGCTAAACAACTGTATGGAGTTTAAAATGCATAATATTGACGTCGCTATTGTCTACGCAACGGCTGAGCAGCAGTGGATATTTGAGACTCAAGTTGCACGCGGCACCAGTGCCGGTGACTTGCTTATGATGTCCGGATTCTTGCAAAAGGTACCAGACTTAGATGGTCGCGCGGTTAGTGATTTATCGCTTGGTGTGTATGCGCAAAAAGTGACCGACGATCACTTGCTGCAACCTAATGATCGAGTTGAAATTTATCGGCCCTTACTGGCTGACCCAAAGGAAGTGAGGCGCCAACTGGCATTGGTCGGTAAAACTATGGGGAAAAATTAGTTTAGGGGCGTGCTTGCTTTAGTAATTTTATTTGCTTTTTTACTTCAGTGAATTGATAGAAGCTGAGTTCTTAATTTCATTATATTGCATTGGATGCGGCATATGGCTATGGTCTAGGTGGGATGAGTAACATTTAGTGTGTGGTTGTATTAATGGAGATGATAGAAGAAAGGCGGCAGAAATTTGACGCCATTCGTAGTTGCCCTTGGTTTGCCGTGTTGCCCGATACCGCTATTCATACGCTGGTTGATCGCTCGCAGATCAGGCCATATCGAAGCGGTCAATATTTATATATGGTCGGCGAAGTTCAACGACACTTATATTGTGTAATGAACGGTCGAATACGAATCAACGTGGTGAGTAGTCGCGGTCAGGAATTTGTTATGGCTAACTTGCGGCGAGGCTCATGGGTAGGCGAGGCGTCTATTGTAGAGAGCTGTTCTCGCACGCTTGAAGCCAAAGTTGATGAACCCGGCGAGATGCTGTTACTGCCGGCCGCTGCGGTTACTGCGCTTACCAAACAATATCCGTTGATCTATCGGTGCCTATTTCACGAAACCATATCGCGCTCTAAGTTAATTTCCGAATTAATGGCAGACATGCTGTTCCTGCCGTTAAAGTCGCGTTTAGCCGGCCGCTTACTTTGGCTGGCGGAAAATCATGGGGATGTTACTTCACGAGGTATCGTACTGAAAATGAAATTGAGCCAAGGTGACTTTGCCAATATGGTTATGGGGTCGCGTCAGCGCGTCAACAAAGCGATTCGCGAATGGGTTGCTGATGGCGTGGTTGCGCGCCAAGGTGATTATTATTTAATCCATGACATTGACCCGCTGCTTGAGTGTTATAGAGCTAGGGATGTTGACTAATTCGTCTGAGCTTGGCACGTTTTCTAGTTAGGTGGCTGGCATTCGGTCCGAGTAATATTGCTGTGAAAATATAGTGTGAAGGCGTTTTGCTATTTAGGGTATACAGTATTATTGATAATCAACTGGAAGCTAAAGAGCATGTGAGTCAAGCCATGCTGTGTGTCAGTCAATATTGATGGACAAAGCTAATTATATTACGTAGGCTCAATGGGGAAGCCTTAAGGTTTTAGGAATGGTTGGGTCGACATCACTATTCACGTTGGAAATAGACATTATGTCTTTGAAGATTCGACGATTAATGGTAAAAATACATATGTACGTCCATAATCATTATCATTGAAAGAATCGCCCGTCGCTGATGGATTAAGAATCGCAGTGGTTAAAGCGGGTAGGGTAAATAAGAAGGGTGGTAGTTCAAACTGCGTTAAGCAGGGTAAACCCGAAATAATAACTTGAAAACAAATCCGTCGAGGAGGAGTAGTAAATGTCGTTATCATTACGAAAAATAACCGCTGCGTTGGCACTAGCTGGTGTCGCAGCACCCGGACTGAGTATCGCTCAAGATAGTTCAGCACCATTTATGGAAGAGATTGTCGTAACTGCCACCAAGCGTGCGCAAACGTTGCAGGATATTCCTATCGCGGTTTCTGTAACTTCTTCTGAAACTATTGAACGCGCTCAAATTCAAGACATTAGTGACCTACAAAGTGTGGTTCCTAGTTTGCGTGTTAGCCAACTGCAAAGCTCGACCAATACTAACTTCGTGATTCGCGGGTTTGGTAATGGTGCAAATAATCCAGGTATTGAGCCATCGGTTGGTGTGTTCATTGACGGTGTATACCGATCTCGTTCAGCCGGTGCGATCTCAGATCTACCGAATCTAGAGCGTGTCGAAGTACTACGTGGTCCTCAAAGTACTTTGTTTGGTAAGAACGCATCCGCTGGTGTAATCAACATTGTCACGGCTAAACCCTCTGGTGAAAGCGCTGGGCAAGTATCCGGTACTATCGGCAACTACGGCCAGTTTATTGCGAAAGGCAATGTCGAAGCCGCGTTGAGCGATACAGCAGCGTTTAGTTTGGCTGCATCGACTAACACTCGTGACGGTTACGTAGAGAACACTAATCCCGGTGGAGGTAGCGATTTAAACAATCGTGATCGTCAATCCTTTCGTGGTCAATTATTGCTGAACCCTAGCGATGCTACTGAGATTCGTTTCATTGCTGATTACGATACAATCGACGAAAAGTGTTGTGCGACGGTTAATATTGTTGCCGGTCCTACATTGGGCGCGATCCAATTTGCTGGTGGTGACTTGATTGCAAATGACCGTGAGTCATTGGAAACTAAGACTAATATTGATCCGAATAATCAGCTAGACAATACTGGTTTGTCGATGCAAATCGATCACGACTTCGATTCGTTTACTTTTACGTCGATCACATCGTTCCGCAACGTTGATTCTCGTTACGACATCGATGCTGACTTCACTAGTGCAGACATTATTACTAATGAAATTTTGTCTGACATTGATACATTCACTCAAGAATTCCGTTTAACTTCTACCGGTGGCGACAAGCTTGACTGGATGGTCGGTGGTTTCTATTTTGATGAGTCAGTTGAATATCAAGATGACCTTCCTTTTGGCACTCAGTATCGTCGTTACCTAGACGCATTAGCCATCGGTGCTGGTGCTCCTGGCGCGATTGGTACAGTTGAAGCAATCTTAGGTTTGCCAGTTGGTCAAGCATTTGGTCAAGTTGGCCAAGGCTTTACGCATCAATCAACGCTAGACAACGAAGCAATTTCATTGTTCGGTCAGTTTGATTTCCATCTTAGCGATGCTCTAACCGCAACAGTCGGCTTGAGCTATACAAAAGATGAAAAGCAAGCATCGACTACTCAAACCCGTGCTGACGCCTTCTCAGGTGTTGATCGTGTTGAGCTAGGTACTGCTGTTATCTTTAATGCTTTGACTGGTTTGGCGCCAACTCCGCAAAACTTTGCCTTGGTTCCATCTGCATTCCAAGGTGCATTGGGCGCAGCTTCTAATCCAGCCACGAACCCTTTCGCTGGTTTAGCCGGCTTTCAGTTCTTGCCTCCGTATGTTGATTTTCCAAATGCCGTTGAATCTGGTGAGTCAGACGATGATGAGTTGAGTTATACCTTTCGTTTAGCCTATGACGTAAATGATAGCTTGAACGTATACGGTGGTGTATCAACCGGTTTTAAAGCGACATCTTGGAACTTGAGTCGTGATGCTGCACCATTTGCTGAAGATGTTGCTGCGCTGCGAGCAGCTGGCCTGATTCCTGCTAACTTTGTTTCAGGAACTCGTTTTGCTGGACCAGAAGAAGCTACAGTGTACGAATTGGGTTTGAAATCTAGTTTCGAGCGTGGTTCATTCAATATCGCTTTGTTTGATCAATCTATCAAAGGCTTTCAGTCTAATGCCTTCGTTGGAACTGGTTTCAACTTGACGAGTGCCGGTGAGCAGTCTACCAAGGGTGTTGAATTTGATTTGGTTTACTACCCAACCGATTCTTTACAGTTAACCTTGTCTGGTACTTTGTTGGATCCTACGTATGATTCATTCGAAGGGGCTGGCCGTGATCCACTAACCGGTGAAGTTGTTGATTTAACTGGTGTTGACCCAGCTGGTATCAACGAAGTGAGCTTATCAACTTCGTTCACCTACCGCTTCAACTTGGGATCAAATGATGCTTACTTCCGTGGCGACTACTTTTATGAAGACAGTGTTCCAATTGGTGACTTAGCAATTTCAGCTTTTGAGCGTGAAACTAAAAACCTAAATTTGGCCGCAGGTATCAATACTGAAAGTGGCCTTGGGTTCTCTATTTGGGTTCGTAACGCTACCGACCATGCGTCGTTGATCAGTGCCTTCGCCTCGGTTGCTCAAGCTGGCAGCTTTAGTGGTTACCGTACGCAACCGCGTACCTATGGCATTACCGTTTCAAAGGATTTCTAATCCTGCGAACGTGTTACCAAGACGAATGTAGTAATTTCGTTTAGAAAGCCGGCGCGAGGGTCCTACCTTGCGCCGGTTTTTTTTCGCCCAGCGACTAGTTGTCAGAATTTTCATAAACATTGGAATAGAGTCCTCTCATGAATCAGTTCAAGACCGTTCCGAACATTTTATTTGGAGCCGGCTGCAGCAAGCAGTTAGCCGATGTATGCAAATCGTCAGGAATAAGAAAGCCGTTTATTGTTACCGATAATGGCGTGCTCGCGTGTGGGTTGCTTGACCGCGTGATGTCATCTATACCGAGTGCGACCATCTATTCTGAGGTGATCGCCGACCCTCCTGCCGCGACCGTAGAGCACGCGGCCCAAATCGCCAGTGGAGACAATTGTGACGCTGTGATTGGTTTCGGTGGCGGTAGTTCGATGGATGTGGCTAAGTTGGTTGCAGTGCTAATGGGTGGGGAGCAACAGCTGGCAAAAATGTATGGAGTTGGGAATGTTGTTGGTTCTCGTGTTCCGTTGATTCAAGTCCCAACTACAGCTGGCACTGGGTCTGAAGCAACAGCTGTGGCAATTGTGACAACTGGCGAACACACTAAATCGGGCGTTGTGAGCGATCAGTTGTTTGCGGATACAATTATTTTAGATCCTGAATTGACTCTCGGTTTGCCCGCGTCAGTTACTGCGGCAACAGGCATTGACGCAATGGTGCACGCTATTGAAGCGTTTACCAGTAAGAGATTAAAGAACCCGATCTCGGATATGTTCGCACTGCGAGCGCTAGCGCTACTGTCAGGCAGTATTCACGCTGCGGTTTCGCATGGTGATGACATAATGGCGCGTAGCGATATGTTGCTCGGCGCCATGTTGGCTGGTCAGGCCTTTGCTAATGCGCCGGTGGGCGCCGTGCATGCGCTGGCGTATCCGCTAGGAGGGATTTATCACATTCCGCATGGCTTGAGTAACTCTCTGGTATTGCCTTACGTGCTGAGATTCAACGCCACTGCAGCGCTCGATCAATACGATACATTGGCCGCAGTCATCTTGGAAAGTACGGCAGTTGGCGAAGGCGCGATGCGGTTATCGGACTATTTTTTACAGCTTGCAGGTGAATTGGAATTGCCGACGACTTTACGGGCCGTAGGTATACCTGAGGACGGGCTATCGGAACTCGCCGAGCAATCACAGCTCCAACAGCGATTGCTCATAAATAACCCACGTGAAGTGTCTCTTGCCGAGTCGCTTACTATTTATCAGCAAGCATACTAGGTCTAGAAAAATATAATGTCAGTGACACGCGAGGAATATAAGTACTTTTCGGATATCACCACTCGATGGAGTGATAACGACATTTATGGCCATGTGAATAATGTCACTTATTACTCCTATTTTGATACGGTTGCCAATAATTTTCTTATTGAACGTGCAGGGTTAGATATTCATGCTGCGAGCGTGGTTGGCTTTGTCGTGGCCTCAGAGTGTCAATATCACTCACCAGTGGCTTATCCTGAACGCTTAGAGGCTGGGTTTCGGGTAAATCGCATCGGTAACCGTTCGGTTGAGTACGGCATCGCTATTTTTCAACAAGGCTCTAAGTTAGCTGCAGCGTCAGGAAGTTTTACACACGTATTCGTTAATCGGCAGGAAGGTAAATCTGTCGCTATCCCCGAAATTGTCCGACAAGCGTTATTGTCGGTAACTATCTAGATTAGGAGAAATATATGGGAAAATTAGTAACGTCAAGTTCGATATATGATGAGGTTGGTAAAGAAATCGGTGTGTCTGACTGGTTTGAAGTGACTCAAGACAACGTTGATAAGTTTGCCGATGTCACGCTGGATCATCAGTTCATTCATATTGACCCTGAAAAAGCCGCTAAATCACCGTTTGGTGGAACGATTGCACATGGTTTCTATACCATGTCGATGTTGTCGCACTTTGCCGAGTCTGGATGTGGAATTTCCATTGCTGACGCCAAAATGGGCGTCAATTATGGTTGTGATAAGTTGCGATTCATTCATCCGGTACGAGTCGGATCAAAAATACGAGGGCGTTCTGTGTTGATTGACGCCGAAGAAAAACAACCTGGACAGTTTTTGTTTAAACAACGCATTACTGTCGAGATCGAAGGTGTCGAGAAGCCAGCATTGATTGCCGAGTGGCTAACGATGGCATTTCTCTAAAGATAATATGGAGTACTAAATACATGACTATTAATTTTGAAAATCAAGTTGCAATTGTAACGGGCGCAGGCAACGGTTTAGGCCGCAGTCACGCACTTGAATTAGCTAAACGCGGTGCAAAGGTTGTTATCAATGACCTGGGTGGCGCTCGCGATGGTACCGGTGGATCGAGTCAAGCGGCTAAAGATGTGGTGGCTACGATTGAAGGCTTCGGCGGTGAGGCTTTAGCTAATGGCGCGAACGTGTCGGATGCTGAACAGGTAGCGCAAATGATCGAAGAGACCATGACTCGCTGGGGACGCATTGATGTTCTAGTAAATAACGCAGGTATTTTGCGTGATAAGACGTTTGCAAAAATGTCGCTCGATGATTTCACAGCGGTTTTAGATGTGCATTTGATGGGCAGTGTGAATTGTACTAAGGCTGTTTGGGATATCATGCGTGAACAAAATTACGGACGAATCGTGATGACAACTTCGTCGAGCGGAATGTACGGAAATTTTGGTCAGGCTAATTATGGTGCAGCCAAGATGGCGCTGGTTGGGTTGATGAATACGCTAGTGCTCGAGGGTAAAAAGTACGGCATTAATGTGAATACCTTGGCACCTACGGCAGGTACTCGAATGCTGGAAGACATTATCGAAGATGAGCAGGTAATGGACATAATGAGCGTTGAGTCGGTAACCGCAGGTCTAATTACTTTGTGCGATAAAGATGCACCGAATCGCAGTATTCTTTGTGCAGGGGCGGGCGGTTATGCGACAACGCATATCTATGAAACTGAGGGTATTTATCTGCCGCCAGAAGATCAAACGCCAGAACAAGTCCGTTTAAATATTGATGCAATCAATGCCGCCGACGGCGAAAGAATTTATACCGCTGGCTTTGAACAGACAAATAAATTTGTTGAAAAAGCGATTGCTCATTTCAAGTCAAAGGCTTGATTTGTTGAAGCTCAAGCGTTTGGTGTTTTAACAAAAAATGGAGGTTGGCCGAATGGTCAACCTCCTAACCACGAGTGTATGAATTACTAAGATATTGTTATAAGAATTCGGGTAATTTTTTGCATGCGCATGAGTTTGATGTATATCTCGAGCCGCGATCTAATTTAGCCTTGTTGGCTTAAAATTCGACGGGCTTGTGTTTACTTCTATATTGAAAATATAGTTCAAGTTATTGCTGGGACTTATCTATTAGATGCGCAAAACATTGATTTGGATTCAAAATTTTCAAATTTAGCACGTGACCCATACGTGGAGGTTGGCCAAGCGGACAACGTCGGTAACATGGACTTACCTAACTTGAATGCCTACAAGTTGAAATTGCTTTAAGTTTAAAAAGGGCAGCCGAATCAATAAATTGCGGATATGTGTTAATCAATGTTATCGGCAGTCCTTTGCCTTGATTGATGCGCCTTACGTGTTTTTTTGAGCTTATGCGACGGAGGCTAAACCGAAACGGTGAAGCATAGGTCGAGTCGTGTTTAGTGGTAAATAGCCCTAGCCCCTAGCCCTAGAGTGCTACTTTGAATTTTCTAAGCTCTCTAGTACAGCTCTTGCATTGCCCAGTGGAATTCCTGCCGCTTGGGCAGACTCTATCGTTTCATCTGCGCTGAGGTTTTTAGCTTCAATTTGGCCTATAGCCCAAATAAATGATGATCGCATTCCACTTCGGCAGTGCGCGAAGATCGGGTCCTCGTTGCTATCGATAATGGATTTAAAATTTGCTACTAAATCGTCCGGCATAGGTTGACCATTTGCCATTGGCAGGTAGTGATAGTCGATGCCATATTCAGCGGCTAATTCACGTGCTTGATGTGCGGTGAGCTGATTAGGTTCTTCGCCGTCTGGGCGGTTATTGATAATGACTTTGATGCCGGCATGAGCCAGTGCGTCAAAGTCGGCGGCTTGAATTTGGCCGCCAACGAAAATATTTTTATGTAGGTGTTTCATGGTTGTCCTGTTGCGACGATTAGTTTTTGTGCTTTGCGTTAAATTTTTTCACCAGCCGTCTCAGTGTGAGTAGTTGAGTCGTTGGGTCAGTGCTATCAGGGCCGAAGCGGATAGCATGGTAGGTATCGGTGATTTTTTCGATTTGGTGTTTTAAATGCGGTGCTTCGCGACAAGCTTTGTCTGAAAACTCTTGAGGTGATTCGTCTTGTCGCTTGTTTATATTAAGTTTTGCTAGTTTGGCAACAAACTTAAGATATAACAACTGCGCATCGCTGCGCTTGATTCTACGAGGCATGAGGCGCCAGAAATAAAACACTATTAGTGCGCCAGTAGCGCTAAACATTAATGCAACCAAAGTGCTTAGACTGTTCTCTGATTTGATGCCGAGATTTTTTAAAAGCTCTTTTTGTGTTTCGAAATCGTATTCGACAATCCATTTATTCCATTGGTATGAAATATTATTCCAGCTATCACGCATGTTGCGCATCAGTCTGGCGCCCGAGCTAGGGTTTAAGAAATCCGCTAAAGCACGTCCGGATGCGTCTCCTCCAAGACCGTCACCGTCCCAAAGTTGAAGCAGTGCATCCATGCCAAACTCTATGCGTTCAGGGCTGATCGCCGCTGTTGGATCAACGCGTTGCCAGCGCTGATTGACCCACACTTCGCTCCAAGCATGCGCATCTGAGTAGCGGACTTCCAGAAAATCACCAGCGTCATTAAAACGCCCTCCTTGATATCCAACAACCACTCGAGCCGGAATCCCCATCCAGCGCATTATTATTGTGAAGGCGCTAGCATAATGTTCGCAATACCCTGTTTTAGTATTTAGTAAAAAGTCCTCGATTTTGTTTTCGTCACTAAGCCCCGGAGGGTTAAGCGAATAGCTAAAGTCGGTGTTCTCAATGTGTTGATAAACTCGAGCAATGATGTCAGCGTCACTCTCGGCGCCGTCGCGCCACTGAGCCATCAGTGCTTGGAGGCGTGCGCTTGGCTGGCTGTCGGTTCGCAACAGTCTGTCACGGTCTACCTGCTGGTCAAAAACTGGTGGGGTTAAATTTGATCCACCTCGATAACGAAACTTGTTAGATGAGCTTTGGCTTTGGAAAACGGAGAAATCAAACAAGACTTTGCCGCGTTCGACTTCGGTGATGTAGTCCAGATAGGGAAGGTAGTGATCCGTCGTCTGCTCATGAAGTACTTGATAGCGAATGTCGTCTTCACTCGGTGTGATTGCGGCCTGTAATGCCCGTGATCTTTGAAAGTCGCGCGCATTGGGTTCTGACACTTTCCATGTGAAATTTTGTTCTTCATTCATCACTTTAACTCGCCAATACCGGTCTGCTGATATTGGCGGACTATCGTCGAACTCAACTCGAAAAGCGAGTGAGTTGTCAAAGGCCGAGGCGGCCATCTCGCCGGCTACCAAGCTGTCGCTTAGTTCTGAGCTAAGTTCATCCTGAGAAGGCAGAAAGCCGAAGTCGCCTTGTATTCTTGGAAAAAAGAAGAACAACAAAATGGCAATTGGCACGGCTTTAACCACAAGCATGGTGCTAGATTTGAAGGGAGCAAATAAACCTTGTGGTGTAGGGTTAGACAATTGGAACAAAATGCCGGTAATTGCCAAGGTGTATATAAGTACCACCGTAATACTTAAAATCGACGAATCAAACAAAAAGCTAGATGCAGCTAAAAAGTACAGAATTAGACAAACTACGAAGTAGTCTCGCAGCCCGCGTGACTCTAAAAATTTTAGTGTGGCCAATAAAACTAAAAAGCTTATGCCTGCGCGCTGGCCATTCCAACCTCCGTATAAAGCGACAATTGCGACTAAGCTGACGATCGATAAGACCATCATGATTACGCGATGAGGCGCGTTTTTTCCAGTGATAATAAGTGTTAGTTTAAGGGTGTATACCGCGAGGGCGAAGAAGCCGATGATCGGGTCGGCTATCTGAAAGTGCATCAATGCCGCCACGCCAATAATCACCGACAGTTGAATGAGCGTCTGGCGGTGTGGTTCATGGGTCGGAGGTTGGCTCGGCAACGGCGGCAGCTTAATACCTAGGCGCTTAAGTATACTCATTCTGATTCATCTCCCCATAGGGCTAGAACTCTTAGACAAGTATGAAAATGTGTTAGGCCCTTATCAAACGCTACGGTGTGATTGGGCATCTCGAGTTGATAGCGCACGCCGTCTTGTTCGGCTTGAATGATCCAGTAACAAAGTTGGCTGAGGCGATCTTCTTGGCCGAGCGAAGTTGGTAGTGCAAACCAACTTAAGTTAACGGAGCTATTGCTCTGATTTTCATACTGAATCGAAACGAGTTTGTTAGTCTTAGCGAGTGAAGGCCAATGAATGTCGCGGATTCGATCTCCTGGTTGGTAACTCTTCATGCCAGCAAAGTCTTCAGCTCCGAGTCTTATGTTCGCTGTTTGTTGCTGTTGTCCTTCATTGGAACCATCGTTGGGTAAGGGGATGAGGTTTAAAGGTTGTGGATACACCAGGCATCTATGAGGTGATTTATATTGTTTAGTCCAGCAAAAAAACAAGCCAATTGGGAACTGAGAGCTAAGTGTGATTGGGTCGCAGGTTAAATAGCCGCGTTGCAATGTAGGAAGCTTGAGTTCAACTGATTGTGACTCTCCTGCGTCTAGATGGCTCAGTCGATGAAATCCGCCACATATAAGCCATATTGCCGAGCGTTGTTTGGCGCTGGAGTTGGAAAGTGTCACTGGGAAGGTCGACGGTTCTCCTAAAAATACAGACTTACTTGGCTGAGAGCTTATGGCTAGGCCGATTACGTTGTTGTGCGTGTAAATCATTGCTACCAAACCAATCGCAATTAGAATGAATAACATCATAAATGCGGCTTGATTATTAAACTTAATGGCAATGCCAAACAGCGCGATCAAGATCAGTGAAAAATACCAACCAATGCGTGTCGGCAAGATATACAGCTGGCGGCGTCCGATAATAAAGTCTGACATATTAGGTAGTCGCTAGCTTAGAGGATCTCAGTGGACTCAATTAGTTTGTTTAAGGCGACGGTAGAGTCTTCTCCATCTGCGCAGTGCAAGCGATGCACAGCGGTGTATGGAGCCAGAATTTTGATGTCATCGGGCAGAACTGAGTCGCGTCGCTCAATCATCGCGTGTGCTTTAGCTGCCTGTAGCCATTGTAATCCTGCACGTGGCGATAGCCCGGTAACAAACGCGCCGCTTTCACGAGTTTTGGCCAGCAATGTTTGTAAATAGTCAACCAGTGCTTCGCTGACGTGGATATTGTCTACTTGGGCGATAAGTTTGGCTACTTCATCTGGCGAATAGACTGGGTCGCCTTGGGTTGCTCGCTGGTTTTTTTGCAGCAGTAGTTGACGCTCGTGTTCAGCACTTGGATATCCGAGTGAAATTCTCATTAAAAACCGATCAAGCTGCGACTCGGGCAGCGGAAACGTGCCGCTTTGTTCTAACGGGTTTTGTGTGGCGATCACAAAAAATGGATCGCTGAGAGCGATTTGTCGACCTTCTACTGAGACCTCTTTTTCTTCCATCGCTTGGAGTAACGCGCTTTGACTTTTTGGTGTGGCTCGATTTATTTCATCGGCTAACAGGATCGAAGTGAATAGCGGACCCTTTTTGAAATGAAATTTCTTTGTTTCCATATCAAAGATGGTCATACCGATTATGTCAGTGGGCAACAAATCGCTGGTGAATTGAACGCGCTTGAAGGGTAATCCAAATAGGTTTGCCAGCGCGTGCGATAAAGTAGTCTTACCCACTCCTGGTATGTCTTCTATTAACAGGTGGCCTCTCGCCAGCAGGCAGACCACGGCTAACTTGGTGGCCAGTGGGTTTCCCAAAATAACGGTATTGAGGCGGTCGAATAAAGAGTCTAATTTTTGCATTACGGTTAGATGGTTGTGATAAATCGTAGTGGTGAATTCTGAGCCGCGGACGGCTGGCGGGGAGTAGCTGATCGGGGCGTCACTCAGTGTTGTACCTTGCGCGAGAGCCACCTAATTAACGGAATGCTGTGTTCGTTCCCGTTTATTAGTGTGTCTACCAGTTCTTCGTTGTCGCACAGTCGTTGTGCAAGTAAATCAGTGTTGCGGCGTGCACAGAACAAGATCTCATCATTTTCCTGTACCGGCATGTCGGGCGAGGGCATGAGATGGCTGATATTGTCGCGCCACAAAAGTAGTGGTATGGCATTGGCGCGCGGTATGCGTTGGTGGCGGCACAAATCTTCAACGTTTAGTGCGCCACCAGCCTGCAAGTGGGATGTTAGTGCTGGTGAGCGGTCGGCGCGCACGGCTAATCGCCAAGTGACCGGAGATTTATTGCCGGTAAGCTGGCATATCTGGGCAATAAGCTCTTCCGTCGCGCTCTTGGTGAGAGTATATGAGTACTGAATGAAGCGTGTAACTAATGGGCGCGAGATTAATGTAAGAACTTCATTGGCGACCACTAGGCTGCGGCGGAAAATATAATCGCAGCGTGCTTGCTCAAATAACATCTGGTCTGATTCGTGGCTAACGCGGCCAATCGTTACGACATTTTTGTTGATTTGCTTAGCGGTAATCAAAATCGATAGATTATTAGCATCATCGTCGCTGGCGGCTACTACGACGGTGGCGTCATCGATGCCAGCTTCACGTAATGTTTTGGCCTCAGTGCCGCGCCCGACTATCGTTCCTTTAGGTGCGCGACTGGCAATTGGGTCAGGATCAACTACCGTGATCTCTACTTCAATGTCGGCCAGCGCCTGAGTGACGGCGCGACCAAAGCGACCGTAGCCGCACACTAACCAGCGACCTTTGGGGAGACCGGATTGAGCGACGCTTTGATGTAGGTGCTCTTCGCTGTGTTGGTTAATAAACCAATTCTGGATTCGGTGTAGTCCCGGGTTCTGTGTCAGAAGATTTATGCGTCGCGCGAAAGTTAAGTATGGGTTGACGATAAAGTTAGTGCCAAATGACTCCATGTTAGCGGCCTCATCTTCAATCTCGGAACGGCAGATAACCGGTACATCAGGTTTTATTAGCTTGCAAGCTACCGCCACTTTTAAATTAACGTGATCATTTTGAGTAACGGCTATCACGCCACGACACCAACCACCCTTTATGCCGGCTGATGTCAAATTCTTCGGTTCTTTTATGTCGGCATTTAAAACAATCGGCGGGATCGATAGATTGTTCAATTCAATAGCGTTGGTGCGTTCCGGGTCGATGTCAATCACCACGGTTTGAATGCCCATGTCGGCTAAACCTTGAGTGATCAATTCGCCGGTTTCTCCATAGCCGCATATTATGTAGAACGGTTGGTCAATTCGATTGATGCTGACTCGGAAGTTGCGTTCAGATACCGCATAGCGGAAGGTTTCATCTTGAACCAATCTAAGTAAGCTACCGATTCCGTAAAGCCAAGCTATCACCGAGGTGTAAATGCAGCCGAGTACCCAGGCTCTTTGAGCGTCGGTGAACGGGTAGGGTATTTCGCCAAAGCCAATGGTCGTGCCCATAAAGCTTACAAAATAGAAGGCATGAAAAAAACTCATGTGCCAAGTGTCGCCGTTCGGGTCGATGCCTGGCATTAAGGTCATTCCGATGGTCGATATTGAATAGACGCTGATCAAAAAGATCAACGGCATCCGCATGCGCCGGAGAATTAAAAAAAAGATATCTGACAAAGTGAAGTCTCGCTAAAGCTGGTTGTGAGCCTATTTGCGAATTTGCCCAGTTTCGATAATGAGTAGAATGACAGATATTAGGTTTGCCATTAGTGCGCCGCCTGCTAATGAGGTAATGCTGGCCATTGCCATCGGCGAAATTACTCGTCCGTCGGTTGTTGCTAATGCCCAGGTGATCGCCGCGGTAATAAGTAGCCCGTCAACTACGAGGCTGGATGCCAGTACTGTTGAGCCGAAATGAGTGCGGTCGCCGAATTTCATCACGGTGCAAATTAAACTGATAAATAGGGCGGCGAATAGTTCGTAGGGATGGTGATGGGTTGACTCGGAAATCTCACCTAGAAAGAAGCCAAAATTAAGTGACAGGGCGAGAATTATAAAGAACGCGAAGACAACTTTCTCAAAGTTCATGGGCAATCCTATTAAAGCTAACTCTTTTGTGCGGTTGAAGACTGGTTGTATCCTATCTCCGACACTGTTTCACAAGCGTGAAAGTGATGTTGGGATGGAGTCTGGATAATAGCAGATCGAGGTAAAATTAAAGCTTAGCACAAAAGTCGGCATTTCGGTCTTGACCATCGGGCGGTGATGACAGATTCTGACAGACTTGTTCAGCACAAGAGCGCTATATCTGAACGCCAACTAACTGTTGCTCGCTTTGGCAAAGTTGTATACTATGCGCGCGCAAGAGGTATGCCGGTATTCTAGTTAGGCAGATGATTTACCACCGGTATAGCACGCTAACCACGTAAGGCAGCCAATTCGAGATTTGGCGAGGTATTCATTGTTTTTCAAGATAAAGAAAGGGCTTGATATCCCACTAAAGGGTCGTCCAGACGAGAGAATTGATGTGGCTAATGAAGTCACTACAGTTGCGGTACTTGGAAGTGATTATGTTGGCTTGAAGCCCACCATGCTGGTCAAAGAAGGTGACCGGGTCAAAGAGGGTTCACCGCTTTTCGAAGACAAAAAGAATCCTGGTGTCGTTGTCACGTCGCCAGCGGCAGGAATTGTCTCGGCTATTAATCGTGGCGCTCGACGCGTACTGATCTCCGTTGTTATCGAAATAGATGGCAAAGACAGCGAGTCGTTTGAGCTACCAGACAATACGTCGATTTCAGCTGACCAGCTGCGCAAGGTTCTTCAGCAATCAGGCCTTTGGGCTTCATTTCGCACTCGCCCGTATGGCAAAGTGCCGGCGGTTGCGGCAGTTCCGAATTCGATCTTTGTTAATGCGATGGACACGAACCCCTTGGCGGTTGAGCCAAGTGTGATTATTAACGAGCGTGCGTCTGACTTCGCCATGGGCGTAGGTCTGCTGAGCAAGTTCGATGTGCCGGTCTATGTTTGTCAAGGCGAGAACGCTAAGCTCCCTGAATTGTCCGGCTCAAATGTCCAGCTTGCTACCTTCGCGGGGAAGCATCCAGCGGGCTTGAGTAGTACGCATGTTCATTTTATCGACCCAGTTAATGCCGCTAAATCAGTCTGGACCCTTGGGTATCAAGATGTGATTGCTATTGGCGCACTGTTTAATAGCGGAAAGCTTGATGTTTCTCGCTATGTGGCCGTGGCTGGCCCATTAGTGAATTCACCAAGAGTATTCGCTACTCGCCTTGGTGCTAACTTGACCGAATTGGTCGCTAGCCGTACCGCTGAGGGCAAGCAACGCGTGATTAGCGGTTCAGTATTGAATGGTCATACTGCGGTTGGCGATACCGACTTCTTGGGCCGATACGATAATTTGGTGTCAGTCATTGAGGAGCATGATGATCGTGAATTTATGGGTTGGATTGCGCCTGGGCGCAACAAGTTCTCGGCGCTAAACGTCTTTGTTTCCAGCATATTTAAGCCTAAGTCGTATAATATTTCGACTTCTCAGTATGGCAGTCCACGAGCGATTGTGCCGATTGGCGTGTTCGAGAAGGTGATGCCGCTGGATATTCTGCCAACGCCGCTAATTAAGTCGATTTTGGTTAAAGATACCGACTCCGCTCAGGAGCTTGGTTGTTTGGAGTTGGTCGAAGAAGATCTCTCGTTACTGTCATTTGTTGATCCCGGTAAGCATGACTTCGGTCCGGTGCTTAGATCAACCCTCACTCAAATCGAGAAGGAAGGTTAATATGTCTTTTCTACGTCGAACCCTCGATAGCATCCATCCCCACGTTGCTAAGGGTGGGAAATATGAAAAATTTTATGCGCTCTACGAAGCGGTAGATACGATATTTTACTCGCCAGCGGATGTGAATCGCGGGCGTAATCACGTGCGCGACGGTATCGACTTAAAGCGTGTGATGATTTATGTGTGGCTGGCGGCTATGCCCACCATGCTTATGGGCTGTTATAACGTCGGTTTGCAGGCGAATACTGCAATGGCGAGCCTTGGAATCACCGAGGTTGTCGGCTGGCGTGGTGATATTTTGTCATTATTTGGCATTGGTATTGATCCGGCCAGCGTATTCGATAATTTTTGGCACGGGTTTTGGTACTGGTTTCCTATTTACGCCGTCGTATTTATTGTTGGCGGGTTTTGGGAAGTGTTGTTCGCTTCAGTGCGCGGACATGAAATTAACGAAGGTTTCTTTGTTACCTCTATTTTATTCAGCTTGATCGTTCCGGCTACGTTGCCGTTATGGCAGGC
This sequence comes from Arenicella xantha, assembly GCF_003315245.1. Classification (NCBI taxonomy): domain Bacteria; kingdom Pseudomonadati; phylum Pseudomonadota; class Gammaproteobacteria; order Arenicellales; family Arenicellaceae; genus Arenicella; species Arenicella xantha. The sequence goes on from NZ_QNRT01000008.1 coordinate 58,916, forward strand.
GGCGCTGGGTATTAGTTTTGGTATTGTAATCGGTAAAGAAGTCTTTGGCGGTACCGGCAAGAACTTCTTAAATCCAGCGTTGACCGCTCGGGCATTTTTGTATTTCGCATATCCTGCGCAAATTTCCGGTGATGCTGTTTGGGTCGCAGTTGACGGTTACACCGGCGCAACCGCGTTAAGTGTGGCGGCCAACGGCGGCGTGCAAGCGTTGATTGATGCTGGTTTCAGTATTCAACAATCGTTGCTGGGTCATATAGCGGGTTCGATCGGCGAAACTTCGCTTATTGCAATCGGTATAGGCGCGTTATTCTTGCTGTTTACCAAAGTTGCGTCGTGGCGAATTATGCTCGGTGTCGGTGCCGGTGTTGTCGCGACTAGCCTGCTGTTTAACGTGATTGGCAGTGAGACCAATCCAATGTTTAGTTTGACACCTCAATGGCATCTTGTGATCGGTGGTCTAGCCTTTGGTTTGGTATACATGGCAACGGATCCTGTTAGTGCCTCGATGACCAATACAGGTCGTTTCTGGTATGGCTTTTTAATCGGTCTGATGACGGTGTTGATTCGCGTGGTGAATCCAGCATTTCCTGAGGGGATTATGTTGGCGATCTTGTTTGCAAACCTCTTTGCACCGTTAATCGATTGGTTTGTAGTACAAGCCAATATTAAGCGCCGCGCGGCACGTTATGCAGCGTAATCGGAGTCCAAAAATGAGAAAAAACACATTTTATCGGCAACAGGGCTTTTTTAGCCTGCCGAACGACAATATTGTTAAAACCATTGGGGTTGCGCTCTTGCTGTGTCTGATTTGCTCGATCATTGTATCGGGTTCAGCAACACTGCTAAAACCAAAGCAAGTAGCTAATAAGTTGCTGGATAAGAAGAGTAATATTTTAACCGTGTCTGGTTTGAGTGACCCTAGTAAAACCGTTGATGAGCTTTTTAAGCAAGTCGAAACACGGGTCATTGATTTGCGTACTGGTGAATATACTGATGCGGTTGATGCCGATACGTTTGATCAGAGAAAAGCGTCTAAGGACGCAGAGTATCGGATTGATTTGGCTAAAAATGAGGACATCGCCGGAGTTGGCGGTATTTCGAAATATGCCAATGTCTACTTGGTTCGTGATCAAGGTGAAATCAGTAAAATCGTTCTGCCGATTAAAGGCTACGGTTTATGGTCTACGTTATACGGCTTTTTAGCGCTCGAAAGTGACGGCAATACGGTAAGCAGTATCACGTTTTATGAACACGGTGAAACGCCGGGTCTGGGCGGTGAGATTGAGAACCCAAAATGGCAGGCGAGTTGGCACGGTAAGCAAGTGTCTGAGACGATCGGCAATCCGGTTATTCGGTTGATCAAAGGTTCAGTAGATCCAAGTGCTGCCGATGCTGAGCATAAAATTGACGGCTTAGCTGGCGCGACATTGACCAGTAACGGGGTCACCAATTTAGTGCAGTTTTGGATGGGCGATAAAGCCTTTGGCCCATACTTGAAGCGTGTCCATGAGGGCACAGTAGACAGTTCAGCGGCTGCCGCTGTAACAACAACGACTAACGGGAAAAGCTAAATTATGGCTAGCGAAGCAAGAAAAGCGCTCTTTGAGCCTTTAGTCTCGAATAATCCGATCGCGCTACAGATCCTCGGGATTTGTTCTGCACTTGCAGTGACATCCCAACTGTCAGTGGCTCTGATTATGTGTTTGGCTCTCACCAGCGTGACAGCCTTCTCCAGTTTATCAATCAGCTTGATTCGTAACCATATTCCATCGAGTATTCGTATCATCGTGCAGATGACGATTATTGCCTCGTTGGTTATTGTGGTGGATCAGTTGTTGAAAGCCTATGCTTTTGATGTCAGTAAAAAGCTCGCTGTTTTCGTCGGCTTAATCATTACCAACTGTATCGTAATGGGCCGGGCTGAAGCCTATGCCATGAAGAATACCCCGTGGAACTCGTTCTTGGATGGTATCGGCAATGGCTTAGGCTATAGCTTGATTTTGATTATCGTGGCAGTGTTCCGAGAGTTGTTTGGCTCGGGTTCATTGCTCGGATTTCAAATTTTTACGCCTGTGTCTGACGGTGGTTGGTATACGCCAAATGGACTGATGTTATTAGCTCCGAGTGCGTTCATCATTATTGGTTTAACGATTTGGGTTATACGTTCGTTCAAGACAGATCAAGTCGAACAGCCGGACTTTAAAATCCAAAATGCGCACAGCACGGCAGGAGGGTCGCACTAATGGATCTACTCAGTTTAGCGGTTAAGGCCATATTTATTGAAAATTTGGCGCTTTCCTTCTTTTTGGGGATGTGTACGTTTCTAGCGGTCTCCAAAAAGATTCAAACAGCTCTCGGTCTCGGTTTTGCGGTCTTCGTGGTATTGGCAATTACTGTTCCGATCAATAATTTGATCTATCAGAATTTTTTGCAAGAAGGCGCATTAGCTTGGGCAGGTTTACCTAATGTTGACCTGAGTTTTCTCGGCCTGATTAGCTACATCGGCGTTATTGCGGCATTGGTTCAAATTCTTGAGATGTTTCTTGATCGGTTTGTACCTGCTTTATACAACGCATTAGGTATATTCTTGCCACTGATCACGGTGAATTGTGCGATTCTTGGCGCGTCTCTATTTATGGTCGAGCGCGATTACACATTCTCTGAAAGCTTAGTGTATGGCGCAAGTAGTGGTATTGGCTGGGCGTTAGCGATTGTTGCGTTGGCCGGTATTCGTGAGAAATTGAAATACAGTGATGTGCCTGATGGCTTGCAGGGGCTAGGAATCACATTTATCACCGTCGGTCTGATGTCGCTAGGATTCTTGGCGTTCTCCGGAATCCAACTGTAAGACTTGATTAGAGAGTTGATATGTTAGAAATAGGTTTAGGCGTAGGTTTTTTTACAACTATCGTGTTGGCGCTGGTCGCTGTGATTCTATTTGCCAAGAGCAAGTTGGTTGCGAGCGGCAATGTTAAGATTTCGATTAATGGTGAAAAAGAGATAGAAGTACCAGCTGGCGGTAAATTGCTCGGCGTACTTGCCGACAATAAATTGTTTGTCCCTTCTGCTTGTGGTGGCGGTGGTACTTGTGCGCAATGTCGTGTACGTATTTTTGAAGGCGGTGGTTCGATATTGCCGACCGAAGAAACGCATATCACTAAACGTGAAGCGGCTTGCGGCGACCGGTTGTCGTGCCAAGTTACGGTCAAACAGGACATGAAGATTGAAGTTCCGGAAGAAGTCTTCGGGGTCAAGCAGTGGCGTTGTACCGTGCGCTCTAACGATAACGTTGCGACGTTTATTAAAGAGTTAGTCTTAGAGTTACCTGAAGGCGAAAATGTTGATTTCCGCGCAGGTGGATATATCCAAATAGAATGTCCGCCGCATACTGTCAAGTACACTGACTTTCAGGTGCAAGACGAGTACAAGCCGGATTGGGATCATTTTAACATTTGGCAATACGAGTCGGTGGTTAACGAAACCGTGGTGCGTGCTTATTCAATGGCTAATTACCCTGAAGAGAAAGGGATTATTATGCTGAATGTTCGTATCGCATCGCCGCCGCCTAGAACTGAAGGGTTGCCACCTGGTCAGATGTCGTCTTACATTTTCAACCTCAAGGCTGGCGACGAAGTTACGATTTCTGGTCCGTTCGGCGAGTTCTTTGCTAAGAAGACCGACGCTGAGATGGTGTTTGTTGGCGGTGGTGCTGGTATGGCGCCAATGCGTTCACACATCTTCGATCAATTAGAGCGTATTAAAACCGACCGTAAGATGACGTTTTGGTATGGTGCACGAAGTAAGCGCGAAATGTTCTATGTAGAAGATTTTGATCGGCTTGCGGCTGAACATGATAATTTTGAATGGCATGTTGCGTTGTCTGACCCTCAGCCTGAAGATGATTGGGACGGCGATACTGGCTTTATTCACAATGTATTGTATGAGAACTACTTAAAGGATCATGAAGCGCCGGAAGATTGCGAATTCTATATGTGTGGTCCGCCAATGATGAATCAGGCTGTGATCAATATGTTGCACGAGCTTGGTGTGGAAGACGAAAATATACTGCTAGATGATTTTGGTGGTTAGTTTATGAGTAATCGACATACTCGATTATTTAAAAACAGCGAGCGTTGCTCGCTGTTTTTGATTGTGATGCTTGGCCTCGTGTTGTTAGGTGGTTGCCAGCCTACCGCGACAGAGGTGCGCGAGTGGGTTTTCTCTGGCCCGATAATGGGGACTCAGTATCGAGTAGTGGTGATCGCGCCTGAGAGCTTAGATGCATCCGCTACCGAGCAAGTTATTATGACGGCGATGGAGTCAGTTAATCAGGCTATGTCCACTTATATAAGTGGATCTGAGCTGAGCCAGTTTAATCGACAGGTGGCTGATCAGCCTACTAGCCTGTCTGCGGACCTAAATAGTGTGGTTGCCGAAGCGCTCGAGATAGCCGCGCTGACCGACGGTGCTTTCGACCCTACGATAGGACCCGCCGTAAACTTATGGGGCTTCGGCCCGCAGGGGCGCATTACGCGCAAACCTAATGAGTCGGAGTTAGATTCTTTAAGGCAATCTATTGGTTATCAAAAACTGAGTTTAAACGACTCGGTGTTAAGTAAAAAAGTTGATGGTGTTACGCTAGATCTTTCGGCGATTGCGAAAGGCTTTGCGGTCGACAAGGTCGCACAGTCATTAGCTGGCAAGGGTTTGAATCGATTTTTGGTTGATATCGGTGGTGAACTCAGAGCTTCCGGTGCTGCGTTATCTGGCGACAGTTGGCGGATAGCCATTGAGAAGCCGCAAATTCTTGGCGGTGTGCAGCAAGTAATCGAACTGCGCGACCAAGCTATCGCCACCTCTGGAGATTATCGCAACTTTATACAGATTGATGGTCAGCCATTCTCCCATACCATCTCGCCAGAAACTTTAAAGCCGGTGTTTCATCGGTTGGCCTCAGTGAGTGTAATCACTCAGCGCGCGAGTACTGGTGATGCATTAGCTACCGCATTGATGTCGATGGGGGAGGAGCGTGCTATGGCCTTCATTGAAGATCACGGTTTGGCTGCTTATTTGCTCATTCGTAAAGAAAACTCTGAAGAATTAGAAACGTATATTAGCGATGAGTTTAATACGAATTTACAATAATTCCCTTGCACTATGGGCAGGTGGTTACTACAGTACGTGATGTAGACAAAGTTGGATCGATCGGCCTGGTAGGGGGGCTAAATCGAATATATTCCATACAATGTTACCCTGCCTAACTTGGCGATTTCACGATTTGATCGATGCTTATTGGTATTCTGTCTCGTGAGTTAGTCGTCTGATAGAGCTGTCTTTATGAATATGTTTTTAGTGAGCTTTCTGGTCTTCGTACTTGTAATGATCGGAATGGCAATAGGCGTTATTGTTAGCAATCGTGAAATCAAAGGCAGTTGTGGTGGCCTTAATGATATTGACGGGCTCAAGGGCGCATGTGACATTTGCGAAGGTAAGAAGGTATGTCGACGCCGTCGCCAAATGGAGCGAAAGGCTTTGATGGAGAACGCATAGTTCTCCGTATGGATACCCAATCATGATCTCTCAACCAGCAAGGCACCTCGCGTCCACATCGATTCCGGACATGGCGACGCCGCAAGAGAATGGGGCTATTCGCGAATGTAATGGCAAGATTTGCATTCATATAGATGGTTATTGGATTCGTTATTATCCGCCACCACCGAACACCATGGCTGAGAAGAAGGATCTGATCTTTTCACTACGTCGACGTGTTTTTCATCATACCGAAGAGGGCATTAACTCACCGGGATGGCGACTCGAAATTGCGCGCAAGTACTACGAAGAAGAAGTTGATCCTGCCCGCAAGCGTGTGAAAGCGGCGATGCTCGCTGGCTCTTTGTTTAATCGCGCGACGGATATCTTTGCCAGCGTGGTCGATCTTGAGGATAAGGGTATCCAGATTGACGATAACAATCAGCTAATGAAGCAATGCGAAGCCTGTTTTATGGAAGCCTTAGAGCTTGGTAAAGAGGTTAAGCATTTTAGTGGCGAAGAGGGCGTTGACGAACTTTGGGGCGAGCCATTCAAGGCGTTTTCGTTTCCGATGGATAAGTTCTTTGAAAGTCGCTATGTCAAACTTGCTCAGACTTTTGTTGCTATCGATAAAATCATAGACCGAATGGTCGATGTATTTGTTAAAGTTGATGGCTTTGAAGGCGTGTTGCCGATGCTTAATGAGCTCAGAGAGGCGGCTAAAACAGAAGTAGAAACTATGCGTCGAGATGAAGCTATCTACGAAGTGTGGCCGAGATACGTCGCAGCCAAAGAAGCTATCATGCATTTTCAACCTTGTGGGCTCAGTAATCGTGCTGATCGTATTCGGTATTGGGAAGACGGTATGCGTTTACTGCATATGGGGAAAGACGTTATCAGTTATTTGAGTGGCGTTCGTGTACCTATGCCAGTCACCACGGCTAATTACATGGCAAACTGTGATCTCTACGAACAAAACGGTTCACTGGATAGCGAATTCTCTATTCCACAACATTGTTTTCAATCTCAAGATAAATGTACTAAATAGTCATTGTTAGTTGATGCCGCCGCTTAACGGTATAAATAGTCTTTCTATGCGATTTATGTGACACTTGCCTGAATGAAATTGCGTCAACTTCAATATGTCACCGAAGTCGTGAAAAACGGCATGAACGTGACCGCCGCGGCTGAGAAATTATTTACCTCTCAGCCGGGGGTAAGTAGTCAAATCAAACGCTTGGAAGAGGAGCTCGGAGTGACTATCTTCGAGCGGAGCGGCAAACATATCAATGGATTAACACCGGAAGGCGTATTGCTAGTCGAGCGCTTTACGGTAATTCTCAATGAAGTCGACAACGTCAAACGAATAGCGGACGACTTTAGTCATCCGGATTCCGGTATGTTGTCGATCGCCACAACTCATACGCAAGCCCGCTATGTGTTGCCGCCAGTGATTAATGAGTTTCGCAAGCGCTATCCTAAGGTGCAGCTTCAGATCAATCAAGGTACGCCAGAGCAGATAGCGAGTTTAACCGACACAGGAAAAGCTGATATTGGCATTGCCACTGAAGCGTTGGAGCTATTCGATAATTTGATTCTGTTGCCTTGTTACCGCTGGAATCGTTGCCTAATCGTGCCGAAAGGGCATCCACTAGTAAAACAAGGGCTGCTGACCCTCGAAGCGATTGCTGAGCATCCAATTATTACTTACACCTTCGGGGTTGCCGATCGGTCAGTGATTAACCGCGCATTTACTCAGCGCGGCTTGAGTATGAATGTGGTGCTGATGGCGGCGGATGCCGAAGTCATTAAGACCTATGTACGCAATGGGCTTGGCGTTGGGATTTGCGCGAGAATGGCTTATGACCGTAAGCAAGATCACGATTTAGCCGTATTAGATGCAGGCAATTTATTCGATTCCAGCGTGACCAGTCTGGCGATCCGCAAGAATGCGGTTTTACGTGAATATGTGTATGAATTTATTCAGCTCTTCGCGTCACATCTCAACAAAGGCGTGGTCGACCAAGCGCTCAAAGCGCATAACGATAATACGCTACAGGAAAAACTGTACCGAGAGCACGTTAAAGAAGCTGAAATGCGTTGATTGTTATAGGTCAGTAGTAGGTCTATGTAATTGTTTTAGCGTTTTCCCACCAGTAATACTAAGTCAATTTCAAACTCTCGATTGAGATTGGGGTTGCCCCAAATTTGGGCAGTAGCTTGATATGCTTGGTGGAAAAAATCATCGCCTTGATGCTCAATGCAGCGACGAGTCGCCGATACCGAGTGTAAGAAGTCGAACAATTGATCCAGTGTATATTGAACCGTCATGCTGAATTTTGGTGAGTCGATTGGGGTAAATGGAAAGATCACATCTCGATACCCGTCCCAAAGCAGTTGGTTGTTAGCCGAAAAATAAGGATGAATCACTCGCAGAAAGGACTCTGTTAACACTTTATCAAATTGCTCTCCCCACCTTGGCCAATTGTAGCCCCAGGCGGCAAATACGCCACCGGGTCGAAGGACACGAGCTACTTCCGGCCAAAATTGTTGGTAGTCAAACCAGTGTAGAGCTTGCGCCACGGTCACTAGGTCGACACTATTGTTCGCGAGTGGTGTGTGTTCTGCTCCGCTTTGAATGTAGCGAATGGACGGATGAGGAATCGCTTCAGCTATTTGTTGGGCGCTAATATCGGAGGCTGTGATCTTTGCGAAATGCTTAATTAAGTGCCGTGCGGCTTGTCCATTGCCGGTCGCGCAATCCCATGCATGATCATGGTTGAGGCATTGCTCCGCTAAAAATTGATAGAGTTCAGGCGGGTAGGTGGGACGTGAGCGTTGATATAGCTCGGACTTATCGCTGAACAGGGTCGAAGTGTCGACAGGTGTTTTTGATGTCATTAAGTGGGCGGTTGCAATGTGAGGTGATAAGTAGCGACTGGTGACAGGTGGTCGCAAATGAGCGCTTATGCTCGACGCTTAGAGTGCTAGATGCCTAGAGTCGCTCAAAGCGTCTTCCAGAAACGGTCCTGCCTCGGCATATAATAATGCTCAGAGTCGAGCGACATGACTACTCGTCGGCTGCGGCCAATGATTTCGGAGCGAGGAATAAAGCCAATAACTCTGGAGTCAGCACTGTTGTCGCGACTATCTCCAAGTGCTAAATAGTTATTTTCCGGCACAATAACCGGCCCGAACGATGCTAGTGGTGATTGCGGAGAAGTAGTTCTTATTTTATGGGGTAAACCAAGTAAATCCTCACGTAAATCAAAGTTTTGGTGTTCTGATTCATGGTTTAAGTCTGGTGAAAGCTTAAGTGCTGTGTAGTCCAATTGTTGACCATTAATTAACAGGCTGTTGTTGCGCATTTCAATGCTATCGCCAGGTAATCCAATGACGCGTTTGACGAGTCGAAGATCAGCGACCTCTGAATTGAAAATGATAATATCCCCGCGCTCAGGATCGCCGAATTTGAGTAGTTTTATATTGCTGAACGGGAGTTGTAAATCATAAGCTAACTTATTGATTAATATGCGATCCCCTTCTACGATAGTTGGCTGCATTGAGCCTGTTGGAACCACATTCCAGTCGGCTAAACTACTTCGAAACACTAGCATCAATACTAGGAATAGCAAAATCCCTCGATTTTCTCGAATTAAAGCTCTTAGGTGCTGGTGCATGATGATTCTCCGCTATATTTGTCAGTAAAAGGCAGCGCCTAGCGTGCTAATAGTTGATCCTAATATTACTCTGGTTTGATTGAACTAGTGTCGCAAACTAAATTGACTGATTCGACGAGTATTACAAAATAAATAAATTCCGGCTTAGTTGAAAGCTGTAGATATTGTTCTACCAATCGAAATACGTCATTAGTGTTGCTTTGCTGGCGAATTGGTAAATTTGGGTTGTGGCGTTGAGCGCCGCCGCGGCGAGCATACGGGCTAGGCAGTACAACAGTCTCAACCTATACTTATGTCATGGATTACACTATAGAATATCGCTTTTCTACTGATCAAAATGAGTTGCCGATGGACACAATCCATCGCTTCCTGAGCAGTACATACTGGGCTAAAGGGATTCCTCGTGACGTTTTGGAGCGAGCTATTCAGCATTCCTTGTGTTTCGGTATGGTCGGTGAGAATGGGTTGGTCGCCTTTGGTCGCTTTGTCACTGATCGGGCAACGTTTGCATATTTGGCTGATGTATTTGTTGTCGATGAGTTGCGCGGACGTGGTTTGGCCAAATCCATGTTACGGCAAGCGCTTGAGTTGCCTGAAGTTAAACAGCTGCGTCGTATTTTGTTAGCAACGTCGGACGCGCATGGCCTGTACCAAAAGCTTGGCTTTAATGCGATTGATAAGCCTGCGCTGTTTATGCAGAAATTAGACTATTCTTTATATGATATAGAACCAAGTTAGCTGTCGGACCAGTGCGCTAGCTCAAGCATGGATTGGCTAGCTCGGATTCTTGTTGGCGCTTAGGTATCATGTGCTAAGGCCTCTGAATTTGTTACGTGCTTATTAATTGGCCACCGAATTATTCGGCTGATAATGAGTTGTATTGACATATTTTTGTTATAAATCCGTCATACTATTTAGCCATACGAAAGTTATAAATTGGCGATGGCGTTAATGTTCACGGCTTGTAATTTGATAGTGGCGTAGATCAAAGTTGCTACATCTGGTTGCTGAGCCACTGATTTGAGCGCCTACCCTTAACCCGATTCAACACAGGGGGAAAGCACTTGCTCTACGACTTAAGTCAACAGGTACTGAGAACCGATGCGGCAGGTATGCCGATAGATTGGATTTCTTATAAGGACGCTGCCCGCTGCTATCACGCGGGATTGGTGTTGTATAGCTGTGGCAATTTATTGTATCGAGTGCATGGCGGAATTAGTGCTTTGACCGGAATGCAGAGTGTGATTGAAATCAGTTCTATTATCGCGACTCCCAGCGAAACACAAAGCAAGTTTCATCACTTACCTAATTATACGCCGCCACTGACCAACAATACTTTGTTTTCACGAGACGGAAGAATGTGTTTGTATTGCGGTAATACGTTTAAGTATGCTGATTTGTCGCGCGATCATGTTAGGCCGGTTTCCCAACGAGGAAAAAACACTTGGAATAATGTGGTGACGGCATGCAAACGGTGTAATAACTTTAAAGCGGGGCGAACGCCTGAACAAGCTGGAATGCAGCTGATGGCGGTACCTTTTACGCCGACACATGCGGAGTATGTATACCTGCGTGGTAGGCGTGTCTTGGCTGATCAAATGGAGTTTTTGAAAGCACATTTTCCGCGTAGAAGTCCGTTACGTATGCGGGTAGAAGCGGTCGTCAATAAGGCGTTAATAAACAGGGAGCGAGAGCATCAGTCTGACTAACTTTAGCGCGTTGTCCATCAAGTGACTCCCCGCGTCCCGACCAAGGCTCGCGTTTGGCCGCGGGCTATCGCCGACACCTTGCCGCTCGCGATTGCCGTTATTCCTTGGGGAATCCTAACTGGAGCACTCGGGCTGCAAGTCGGCTTGTCTGCGTTGCAAGCTCAACTGATGTCGTTACTGGTGTTTGCCGGTGCCGCGCAGCTGTCAGCGATGACGCTGATGGCTGGAGGGAGTTCGTTGGCGGCAATATACGCATCAACGTTTGTAATTAGTTCGCGCCATCTACTTTATTCGGTGGTGTTTCGTGCGCATGTCGCTCACTTGTCTTTGGCATGGCGGCTGGGTATTGGGTTTGTGTTAACCGACGAAATGTTTGCGGTGTCACAAAATCATACAAACCGAACTGGCGCGTTTTCGCCTACGTTTGCTTTGGTGTCGGGCGTTACGTTCTATGTTGTTTGGAATCTGGCTACTTTACTCGGTATCGTTGCTGGCAGTGCTTTAACGGACCTTGACTCATTAGGCTTAGATTTTGCTATTGCAGCTACCTTTATTGCGATGACCTTTGATCAGCTGCGGCGCTTTCCTATTGCGGTTACGGTGATTGTAAGCGGCGTGTCAGCGGTGTTGCTCAAGCCACTGTTTAGTGACAGCTATTTAGTAATGGCGGCGCTACTTGGCATGTTTGCTGGCTTTGTTACTGAAACCCTACGAGAGAATGTATGAACTGGTTGATGCTTGGAGGTATGGCGGCGATCACGTTTTGGAACCGTTATGCGTTTTTTGCCAAGGCTCTACATTATCGGCCTGGGCCTAAAATGCAACGTTTGCTGGGCTATTCAAGTTTTGCGATATTAACCGCGATTTGGGCGCCGATCTTGTTTCGAGTCGACTATGAGAGTTCGTCGATGTCAGTAGCTGGTTGGGACTATATTATTGCTGGTGCCGTGGCCGCGGTAATGACAGTGCTGCGCGTTCCCAGTATTGTCGTAGTATTGCTGAGTACTGGCTTGTTTTTTATTATTCGATTGTTCGTTGGTCAATAAAGGCATGCGAATAAACGCTGCGTTACTGTGCAAGCCTCGACGCTAATCCAAAAAATAAAGGCGCTTAAAGCGCCTTTATTATATTCGACTTCAGAGTGAACTCAGAGTTTCCGCATCGATGAATTGGCCTCACCGGTGATGCTCGCTAGCTTCTGAATGCTGTGTCCAAGCCTGGTTTGAAGCGAGGGCTAAGCGTCACGACTCGTGATTTCTACTAAATGATAGCCAAATTGAGTTTGTACTGGGCCATGCACGACGCCGACTTCTTCATTGAATACTACTCGATCAAATTCAGGCACCATCATGCCTGGGCCAAAGCTGCCTAAATCACCACCTTGTTTACCAGAAGGGCATTGAGAGAACTCGGCGGCGGCGGCTTCGAAGGTTTTTTCTCCAGCAGTAATTTTGGCCTGTAAATCAAGGCATGCTTTTTCTGTGGAAACGAGAATGTGTCGTGCGGATGCTGTAGTCATGGCGCTATAAAAACCTGTGTATTTTCAAAGAGCGGGATAATACTTACTTTGTTGTACGAATCCCAGTTACAATCCACAAAAACATGGTCAAATTTATCAATATCTGCAGCGAACCGCGCTTTAGTTCCCCATAGTGAAAAAAATCTTACTTAAGCTTGCCCAATTATTGGCTACCTTTGTGTTGCTAGGCTTGGTGGCGTACCAAGCCGGCCTGTTCTCAGCATCAGGTCAGCAACAGTTTATGCAGTTGTTGAGTGGTGCCAGTATTGGCATTTTGATTGTGTCGATTATGCTTGGCGTGCTGGTGAATATGGTGAGCGCATTCAAGTGGTATTTGTTGATCCGATCACGCTCACTCGGAGCCGGCTATTGGCGAGTGTTTGCTTACTATGTGGTTGGTCAATTCTATAACATGTTCCTTCCCACGAGTGTTGGTGGTGATGTGGTTCGTTCCTATGAGTTGGGGAAATTCTCAGGTCGGCATGCTGATGCAATGGCCTCGGTTTTCGTTGAGCGCTATACCGGTGTCGTCGTATTGTTGCTGTTTGCGGCGATTGCGGTTGTGGCTCAGATGTCACGATTCGGCGTTGACTATGTGCTTATTAGTCTAGGTCTGTTTGGTCTGGGTTTGCTATTTATTGGTTGGTTGGTATTAGATCAACGTGCCTACCGGCTGGTGCGCGACTGGCTTATTGCTCGATTTCCGTTTAGTAGCAAAGTTTTCGCCAAGCTTGATCAGCTCTTGCTGGCCGTTGACGCCTATCGCACGGAACCTGCTGCAGTGTGTGTCGCTTTGCTCAACTCCGTACTCTTCTATTTAGTCGCCGTAGTTAATGTGTTGATTACCGCTTGGGTATTTGATGCCGATGTGTCGTTGTTACACATGTTATTGGCTACCCCCATTATTATGGTGATCATGAACCTACCAATTTCTTTTGGTAATATTGGTTTAATGGAGTTTGCCTACACTAACGTCTTTATGTTGATGGGCTACAGTGCCGAGTTGGGTTTATCCGTTGCACTATTGATGCGCTTTAAATCTTTCTTCGATGGCGCAATTGGTGGTGTATTGCACCCATTATTTGTGACGCAAAAGCACGAATAGTCTATCATTGCGATTCGCAATTGAACCGTCTGAACTGAATCGGTTTGATTCGGTTATTTACCCTTTGAACTAAATAGAATGATGAAATTATCCATTGTAGGCACAGGTTACGTCGGATTGGTTACCGGAACGTGTTTTGCGGACGTTGGCAATCAAGTGTTATGTGTCGACAATAATCAAGACAAAATCGACATGCTATTAAGCGGGCAGATTCCGATTTATGAGCCGGGGCTCGAGAGATTGGTGGCGAGTAATGTCGAACAGTCTCGATTAAAGTTCACGACCGATATTAAACAAGCGGTTGAGCATGCTGAAGTGATATTTATTGCGGTCGGCACACCTCCAGATGAAGACGGTTCGGCCGATTTGTCGCATGTGTTGGCGGTGGCAAAATCGATTGGTCAAAATTTAACTGAATATCGAGTCGTCGTTACTAAGTCGACGGTCCCCGTTGGCACGGCCGAGAAAGTGCGTGTGGCCATTCAAGCTGAGCTTGACACGCGTGGCGTCGACCTGGAATTTAGCGTAGCGTCTAACCCTGAGTTCTTGAAAGAGGGCGCGGCGATTGAAGATTTTATGAAGCCTGATCGCGTAGTAATTGGTGCGGACGATGAGCGTGCAGTGGGCTTGATGCGCACGCTTTATGCGCCGTTTAATCGCAATCACGAACGCTTAATTGTGATGGACATTCCATCGGCAGAGCTCACTAAGTATGCTGCGAATGCGATGCTCGCTACCAAAATATCATTTATGAATGAGTTGTCGAACTTAGCTGAATTGCTAAATGCCGATATTGAACTCGTACGACAAGGAATTGGTTCTGATCCGCGAATTGGTTATCACTTCATTTATCCTGGTTGTGGCTACGGTGGTTCTTGTTTTCCGAAAGATGTTCAAGCACTGCATCGCACCGCACGACAACACGGTTACGATGCGCGAATTTTGGATGCCGTGGAAGCCGTTAACGAGGATCAAAAATCAGTATTGTTGCATAAAATTGATCGTCGATTAGGTGCTGATTTGGCAGGCAAAACCTTCGCCGTTTGGGGGCTCGCTTTTAAACCCAATACTGATGACATGCGGGAAGCGCCGAGTCGAGTAATTATTGACGGCTTGTTGGCACGCGGCGCGGCTATTCGGGCGCATGATCCGGTGTCAATCCCAGAGGCTGAGCATCTATATCAACAAGCTGATCAGGTGACCTTCTATGATGATCCTTACGATGCCACGCAAGGTGCCGATGCGTTAATCATTATTACTGAATGGAAAGCATTCCGTAGCCCTGATTTTGATCGGCTTAAGAGTCAATTGACCCAGCCATTAATATTTGATGGGCGCAATATCTATGATCCTGAGGCATTGAAAGGTCTTGGTTTTAACTATTTTGGCATTGGTCGATCAAACTGATTCAGGCGTATATAACGAGACTCCTAGATTAAATTTATGGCATCTTTAAAAATTACACCAGACCATTTTTTTAAGGTTCGCACCTTGGTTGTAGGCGATGTGATGCTCGACCGATATTGGTTTGGGCGCGTCGACCGGATTTCGCCGGAGGCTCCGGTACCTGTGCTGGCGGTACAAGATGAACAAGCTCGCGCTGGTGGTGCCGCCAATGTGGCGCATAATTTATTAGCATTGGGGGCTCAGAGCCATCTATTGTCCGTGGTCGGCGACGACGAGGCTGGGCGTGAAATAAAGCGTATTATCGACGCCTATGGTGCGCGCACTACGTTAAAAATCGACGCATCGATCAGAACCATTGTTAAACTGCGTATGGTGGCTCAGAATCAGCAGCTACTGCGAGCTGATTTTGAAGAGAAGCCAAGCGAAGAAGTGCTTGCCCAATGTCTAGAGGACTACACCGACGCGGTTAATGATGCCGATGTGGTAATTTTGTCGGATTATGGCAAAGGCGGCCTAACGCATGTGGCGACCATGATTGCGATTGCTCGTGAGCGCGGCAAGGCTGTTATTGTGGACCCGAAAGGGTCGGATTATTCACGTTACCGTGGTGCGAGTCTGATTACGCCGAATATGAAAGAATTTGAGGCGGTGGCTGGCGTTGCTAGTTCTGAGGCTGATTTTATTGAGCGTGCGCACACGCTCCGAAATGAGTTGGATCTTGATCGTTTATTGGTGACACGAAGCGAGCAGGGCATGAGTTTGTTCGGGCGCGATGGCTCGCATATTCATTCACCGGCAACTGCACTAGAGGTCTATGATGTCAGTGGCGCTGGAGATACGGTTATCTCTTTGATGGCCTTAGCGACCGTCTCAGACTTCAATGACGAAGAAACGTTGACACTGGCTAATACAGTGGCCGGTATCGTGGTCGGTAAGCTGGGAACGGCCGTTGCCGAGATCGACGAAGTAATATCTAAGCTCGAAACGAGCGAATAGAGAACAAGGTGAATTAACATGATTATCGTAACCGGTGGAGCTGGTTTTATCGGCTCAAATATAGTTAAAGGGCTGAATCAACGTGGCTTAAACAATATTTTAGTGGTTGATGATTTAAGCGATGGCAACAAGGTTCGTAATGTCGAAAATTGTGATATCGAAGATTATATGGACAAAGATGAATTCCTACGTCGAATCAAACAAGGCATGGAATTTGGTGGGCCTAGCGCTATTTATCATCAAGGCGCTTGTTCAGACACTATGGAAACTGATGGGCGTTTTATCATGGAGACCAATTATGAGTACTCCAAAGCGTTATATCACTACTGCGGTGAACACAGCATTCCCTTCATTTATGCCTCGTCGGCATCAGTCTACGGCGGTGGCGAAGTATTCAAAGAGTCGGTTGAACACGAACAAGCGCTGAATGCCTACGCTTACTCTAAGTTATTGTTTGATCGCTATGTGCGCAAAAATAGTGGCGTTTCAAAGTCACAAGTCGTGGGACTTCGTTATTTCAATGTGTACGGCAAAGGCGAGGAACATAAGGGGCGCATGGCCTCTGTTGCCTACCATTTTTTCAATCAGTATCATGAGCAGGGCTATGTGAATTTGTTTGCTGGTCGTGATGGGTATGCGGACGGCGAGCAGCGCCGTGACTTTGTTTGGGTAAAAGACGTAGTTGATGTGAATTTGCATTTCCTTGAGCATCCCGAAGATGGCGGTATTTTTAATGTCGGTACAGGTCGTGCCCAGAGTTTTAACGATGTGGCAACAGCGGTATTGAATACACTTGAATCCGCCACTAAAACCACGCAGGACTGGATCGCGGAGAAGAAAATTCGCTATGTGCCATTTCCGCCTGCTTTGATTGGTAAATACCAAAGTTATACTCAGGCGGATTTGACCAATCTCACGATGTCAGGTGATTACAATCGAAACTTTGCCTCGGTAGAAGAGGGCGTTAAGCATTACGTAGCAGAGTTGGCTGACGCGAGTTAAGTGCCGTGGCTAAAGTCGTTATTTACGACTCTGGGGTAGGTGGTCTTAGTATTTACCAGGCTGTAGTGCGGGTTTGCCCTCAGCACGATTATGTCTTTTTGAGTGATAATGCGGCATTTCCTTACGGCACAAAACCTGAAGACGCGCTGTTAGCACGAGTGTCGCTAGTTGTTGCAGCGGCGATTGAGCGGTTGTCGCCGGACTTACTAGTGGTTGCATGTAACACGGCTAGCACGGTTGCCTTGCCTATGTTACGTGCTAATTATTCGATTCCAATTGTTGGCGTTGTGCCGGCAATTAAGCCAGCAGCACTATCGTCAATATCGAAACAAATTGCTTTGTTAGCGACCCCGGCGACCATTGAACGCGCTTACACTCAGGCGTTAATCGATGAATTCGCTGCGGACTGTATGGTGGTCAAGATCGGATCCAGTGAGTTAGTAGAGTTGGCTGAAAAAAAGTTACGAGGCGAGGTAATTGATAATGCGGCGCTAACTAAAATACTGACGCCGGTGCTAAACAATAAAGATATTGATACGCTGGTATTAGCCTGCACGCATTTTCCGTTGTTGGCAACTGAAATAGAAGCGGTGTTCGTCGCTCACGATCGAGCAGTTAAACTGGTCGATAGTGGACCCGGTATAGCGCGGCGGGTTGCTGATTTGGCGCCAGTTTATTCAGGCGCAAAGCTTGGTCAGCGAGGTTGCTCTACCGCGATGTTTACTCGTTCGCTTAATGCACCACAGTTACAAACTAATTTAGCTGACTTGGGTTTTTCGAACTTTGCTGTATTGGATATTCCCGGTTAGGGGTTTTCCAAACAAATTTATTTTACGAAGTTATAAAGAGAATTATTGAATGTCTAATGCAAGTTACTCATTGCTCCTTAAACAAGTTGAAGCTTTGATCGAGAGCGAGTCAGACTATATTGCTAATACCGCTAACATTTCGTCATTGATTTACCACGGTATGGAGCGCGTTAATTGGGTTGGATTCTATTTTTTACGTGATGATGAACTAGTTTTAGGGCCGTTCAACGGTCAGCCTGCATGCACTCGGATACCGGTTGGTAAAGGTGTCTGCGGCACGGCGTTTGCCAGCAATAAGTCAATGTTAGTCAAGGATGTGCATGAGTTCCCTGGTCATATTGCTTGCGATGCCGCGAGTGAATCTGAGGTGGTTGTGCCCTTTAAAACTGCAACAGTGTCCGGTGTGTTTGACATCGATAGCCCTGAAAGAGCGCGGTTTACGGCAAGTGAAAAAGAGTTTTTTGAAGCCGTTGTGGCGCTTTTGCTAAAAAAACTCTAGTTTGTAAAACGGCCTCGTTTATTGCCTAAATAGACGTCATTGGTGTCAACTTCAGTATTTTATCTGGTTGTGAGCTAAGGGAGTCGTTGTCGATAAAGCATTGCTGGTTGTCGGCTGAAGCCCATGACGCTGAATATGACTGAATAGTTAACTTATTCTTGTCAACACATCGTCGATATCATGATTAGTCTATACTAAACCTAGGATTGTTACCGGGAAAGGGGTTTGGAGGGGCTATGTCGATCAAAGTTCGACTCAAAGATATCCGGTTGAATCAATTGGATAACGAATGTTTAAGACTGGTTAACCGGTTCACCTTAGCGGCACGTTCGCATGACGGTACTGTTTTGCGCGTTCAAGAAAAGGATATATTAATGCAAATTTCAGCCTATGCCCGCGCAACAAAGGATCCGACAATTCGAGATATTTATTCTCAACTCAAGCAAGAGATACTACGGTGTATGTATGCCGATATGCGTAAAAAAGGTGGTTAGCCGCCCGCCGTGCATGATCTTACGTCAATCGAGCCTAGTGAGATGCTATTTACGATAAGCGCGCCAAAACAATAGGCTTATCACTAACAATAGCGTTATATATGCGAGTACAAAGCCTAAATCATCCAGGACTTTTGCGGCGCTGTTTCGCAACAGTGCGAAGCCGGTTGCGCGTTGCAGTTTCACCGATACCATTTGGCGCGGAATCAATTGCCGATTTTGTTTAAGCTGTTGCTTTGAGAGAATGGTGGACTCTAGCAGTTGCCATTTAGCGTTGCTGTCGCCTGGAAGGTCCAGTCTAATTCTTTCGAGTAGGCTTCTGGCTGGTTGTTCTTCACTCAAAAAGGGTAAGGGAATAACAAACGCAAGGTTGGATTTTCCGTCATGCGGTAGGCGTTGTCGAATGCTCGCCGATTCGGTAAATCCATGAGCTTCGGTGGCGTAAAACAGCTGGAAGTCCATTAAAGACGGCTCACCTGAAACGGCTTTGAGTCGAACTAATACGCCGCCTAAATTCGAGGTCGTTAAGTCCAAGTAAGGTGACACGAGGTACGGGTCTGTGCCTGTTGCTTCGAGATAAGCTGCATGCTTTTCCAAATCATGAACACTCCAATCATCAAGCGAAATCCCAACACCGTCGACATTTACCTCGCTACTGCCGTTTAGGGTTCGATATGCTGCGACCTTGAGCAAGCCGGCTGGTGCTTCGGCTACGAATTTTGGGTGTGACAACATGCTAATGCTGCAACCCAAGCAACCGTCGATATCTAAGCGGATCAAGTTCAAGTCCGCCGGTTCCATGGGTTTTGGCAGTTTAATCAAAAAGGCACGGTTGTTACTGCTAACAATGTCTTTATCAACGTCAAACTGTATTTTGTAAAGTGGGTCGAAAAGCGTCAAAGACGAAGTGTTGGTAGGCTGCGCTAACGGCTTGAAAAATAATTCCATTCGAAGTTGTTGCCGATCTGCGGCTATGTCCGAAATTTGCAGATTCAGCAGCAGGTGCGTTAGCCTGCGCGCATCGCTATAGGGCGACGTAATTATGAAGGGGTCATTGCCATTGACCAGCAGGCTAGAGCCTTGCTCGGCTAAATCGTGCAGCGTCAGCTGTGGCTTGGAGAGCGCGAACGCATCTAATGTTGTTAAGCAACTCAACAACGCAAAACACATTAGTCCTAGGTTTGTTTTGAAGTTCACCTATTCATTGCTCCAGCTTATGATTGGCGCGTAACACTCGATACGTGAAGAACCCCATTACAACAAAGAATAGCGCCCGCATAATCTGAATAGCTTGGTGTAAGTCAACACCAGTCGGGGCGATATGCAGGTTGTACCAAGCGGGGAAGAATCCACGCCCGATAAAGTCACTAGATAATGGTGCAGCCAGAAACAGGGTGAACACGCCGTTGTCGGTCTTTAATAACCACAACACGACCCACGCAGCGCTAAATACGATAAACGGTAAGACAACCTTCTTACCATACTGAATGCTCAAGATTGGAAAAATAGTCAACCAAGCGGCATAGTGAATACTGTGGACGTTGAAGCCAAAGTAGATAAATAGTGCCACGGCGCAACAGCTAACGTATCGCTCAGCGTGCGACCGATGGCCGGATTCCCAAGCGTAGATTGCCAAGCTTGCAAGTCCAATGATTACTGGATAAAACCAGTAATAGCCGAGTGACAATAGTTTATTGAATGCATCGTTGCCGTGGTCAGCTGTGGTGTCGACAAACAGACTAAGGTCACCTCCGAGCTTAGGGAATAGCCAGCTCGGGCATAAAAACAGTAAGCCAATAATGCTGGCGGCGATGCTCACTACTAGGGCATTCCGTAAAGCTGGATCTTTAAAGTCGATTAGCGCTAGTAGAAAGAAAGGCGCAAACAAAAGATTGATTTCACGACAATGCAATGAGATCGCGAAGAGTATGGTCGCCGCTAACAAGCGATGTTGCTTCAGTTGTAAGGCACTGGCCGCTAAGAAAAACAGGCTGATTACTTCAAAGCGACCGAAAATATACGTAGCAAATAAGGTGACGGGGTTAAACAGCCAGATCAATAGGGCTATACGTTTATGAATCGGGTCGTCGATAAATCGCCAAATTACGGCCGCCGTAGCAATATCAAAGATCAAGTAGGGCAGCTTAAACAGCAATAGGTATCGAAAAATATGCGGATCGTTCAGAAAGAAACTGTAATCGCTAAGGCTGGCCACTGAGCGAGTTGGGTCGGGTAGGGAAAATATTGCTTGGTCGATTGTAATAAAGGCCTGAGATAACCACGCAAAAAACAACTCGATAAAAAATATCACACTACGATGCGCATTATCAAAATAGAGACCTTGCTCTAGCACATAATAGACACGGCGATATTCGGAAAATAGATCGACATGCGCGAAGAACGGCATTAGCAATAGGCGCAGCAACACTGCGACGCCGAGCGCTAGAATAAAAAATTGCCGATTATTGAGTGGGCGTGTCACGCTTAGCCGAAGGTGCGTTGAATCCAATTTTTTGGTTCGAACGGATAACCAACTGGTTGTGCGGGGCGTTGCATGTAGCCACCGTGTTCGCCTACTTTGGGCGGAGATTGGTCAGGAAAATCTTCGTTAGTAAAATAATGCGTTACCAGTGATTTTCGAGTTTTGCTTTTATCGGTGATCTCGCTGCCACCATGGAATAATTGCGAGTGCCATATCAGCACGTCACCGCGTTCGGCTAATAAGGTTTCGGCTTGCAATCCACGCTTTTCGATTTCATCGTAAATGTATTCCCGAAATGCTGGTAGCTCGTCTTCTACCACAATAGTTGAGCCACTAGAGAATTGATAAGGCGGAATTTTATGGCTGCCGGGGTAGTAGCTCAGTGGGCCGTTATATTGTGTGCTATCTTCGAGAGCGATCCATGATGCGACCATTTTGTTGGGCGTTGGAGACGGCATATAGAACGTGTCAAAATGATAGTCTTGCTGCGAGCCGAATTCAAAATTGAGTGTATTGCACACCATCGGTGTGCCGGCTAGAAGGCCCTTAAGTAAAGGTGCGAGTTCATCACCGACGATCAGTTTACGAATCTCTGGTTGACTAAGAAAAAGGTCGTTTAACTTGTATGGAGCAAATCGTGCGCTCTTTGGTGCATCAGCAAAATACACCCGTTTTTCATTCGCGGTTTCGACGAAAATATCGATAACATATTCTGCGCCCAGTTTGCGTCGACCGCGCCAAAGGCTATCAATTAAGCTGTTGATTTGGTCAATCCTAGAGTCTGAATAGAACCCTTTTAGCAGCAGAAAGCCTTGCTCGTCCCATTCGCGACGTTGTTGATCTGTGAGTGTCATAATTGGCTGTAATTAGTCCTTAAACCGCAGTGAAAAACGTTCATTCTTCAAACTTAAGTTTGGATTATAGTACGGATCCCCCGCCTCAAGAAAGTCTGACCAGCGATCCAGAAATACGCGCTGCTCAGTGAGCAGTCGTTGCATTTTTTCGTCTGTGTCTTCATAACCACGACTGATTGA
Organism: Arenicella xantha; assembly: GCF_003315245.1. Classification (NCBI taxonomy): domain Bacteria; kingdom Pseudomonadati; phylum Pseudomonadota; class Gammaproteobacteria; order Arenicellales; family Arenicellaceae; genus Arenicella; species Arenicella xantha. The sequence continues at coordinate 81,181 of NZ_QNRT01000008.1, forward strand.
TTCGTGGTGTGTTGCTTTGGCATGTGGGGTAAACACGTTGTAATAGCCTTTGCCGAGCAGTTTCAAACAAAAGTCTATATCGTTATAGGCTACCGCTAGGCCTTGTTCATCTAAGCCGCCGACCTCGTGGTAATGCTTCTTGCTTACCATCAACATTGCGCCAGTGACAGCGCTGACATTGTAAACCATGTGTAAACGGCCATGATAACCAATGTGGTTGTCGGGGAAAAACTTATGCGGATGTCCGGCTGCGCCGACCATGCCCGCCACCACGCCAGCGTGCTGAATGCGCCCATCTGGATATAATAGCTTAGCGCCAACGGCGCCAACTGTTTCGCGTTGTGCATGTTCTAGCATGCGCTCAATCCAATCTGGGCTAATGATTTCGATGTCGTTGTTAAGTAAGACAATGTAATTACCTTGAGCTTGCTCAACGCCATAATTGCAGATTGCTGAGAAGTTGAAAGGGATGTTTTTTTCGACAAATCGAACGCGCGAATCTGCATCTGAGAACGCTTGCATGCGCTCAAAGGTCCGTGGTTCTGAGCTACTATTACTAACCCCAACAATTTCAAAGTTAGTATAGCTAGTTCGGTTCAGAATCGAGTTTAGGCATGCGTCTAACAGTTCTGGCCGATCCTTGAACGGCACAATAATACTTACTAGTGGCTCATCTTGAATATCACGGTGAACTCGGTAGGTGCCTTTTAAAGAGCCAAACTCGACACGGACTCCGTTTTCTTGCTTCTGCAGGATATCTTCAACGGCCTTGCGTCCGGCTTCCCAGGCATAAGATTTTGCGTCATAGACGACGGCGGTAGAACCCGGGATCTTTCGCCAGTGATACAAAATCTTAGGAATATGCACGATCTGTTTTGAGGCGTTGGCTGCGCGCAAGATAATGTCGTGATCTTGTGACCCATCTAAGCCCTCACGAAACCCGCCAATTTCATCGGCAATCGCTTTTTTGATTACCGTGAAGTGACAAACATAATTGTTCGTATGCAGTAGGTCTGGCGAGAAATCAGGCTTAAAGTAGGGCTCAAGACGATTCCCTTGCATGTCCATCTTGTCTTCATCGCTATAGATAAGACCAACATCAGGATTATTATTGATTACCTTGGCATTTTCATACAAAGCGTCAATACTGATTTCATCATCATGATCCAATAACGCGATATAGTCACCGTTTGCCATCGCTAGGGCATCGTTGGTGGTGACTGAAATGCCTTGGTTAGTATCGTTTAGTTGAATTGAAATTCGCTCATCTTGTAGCGACTCGTGCTTCAAGATTTGCTTGAGGTAAGTCTTTGGCGAGCAATCGTCAACCAAACACAGTTGCCAATGCGGGTAGATTTGGCGACGCACCGACTCAATCATCGGCAGCAGGTACTCTGGGTCAGTATTATAAATGGGCACCAAAATAGAGAATACTGGCTTGATTGCCATGGCCTCTATTTCCGCCTTCGCGGATTCAATCTGTTGCTCACTCAAAGTGTTTTCACGAACCCAAAGTCCATAGTCTTCGGTGTTTTGGCCAATTAACTCACCGCGCGGGAGCGGCGATGAATCTTGAGCAGGCTTAATCGCCTCAGGTGCGGGTTGAACGGCAACCATCGGTTTGCCCGTTAGTCGGTTTAACCAACGACGGGCAATGCGCTTAGCGCGTGTGGTTGGCCGCATTAATAAATAGCCGTGTAACTCCTCATTTCTGACGTGCTGCGCGTGTAACATGTGGTTTAGATGCTTAATCTCACCTTGCATGCGAGCTTGTGTTCGTTGCGCGCGCAGTTCTTCGTCTTTAACCATTTTAGTTAGGTCGACGCGATGCCCAAGCAAGTCTTCAATGCGTTGCGCCTGATACTCGATCTCCGCGCGGTACTGGTCAAGTCGCTGCGATTGACGCCCCATAGCCGCGCCTTGATCGCTTACCGCTTGACTTAAGGTATTTAGCACCGAACTGTAGTGAGCATCCCAAAGCCACTCAATCTCGAGTGCTAGCGTTGGAGTGCTGTCCGCTTTAACTACGTCAGAGAGGTCAAAGCAGAGATAGGGGTCCTGATTTAGCGCGGTAAAAACTCCGTCGGAGAATGTTACGCCATGCAATGTTGCGGCACTGGCAATATCGTCCGGCGAGGGGAGTGACCACAACGTACTTTTTTGTTCGTCAATGAGAGTGGCGCTGTGCACAATAAATGCGCCGTTAGTTGCCATTGGGTCAAGACGTAATATCGGGTAGTTCGAATCAAACTGGCTCAGAGTCAGGCTGAGTGATTGGTGTGTTGTTGATTCTTTAAGCCATTTTGTAGATTGTGTGAACGCATCGTTTACGGCGCCTTGTTGATTGCCCCAAACGGCCTCTAGACTAAGCGTGTCATCGACTTCGGGTGTGTCGCCGTCAAAGGTTTGCAATAGTGCATTTGAAACGGCATTAGCGCGAAACTGCTTATCAATGTCGGCTTGGATGCGCTCTTCGAGCTCAACAAAAGGTGCCAAATCATCGACTTGATAAGCGTTTGGCATGTAGCGAACTATAAACGTTCCCAATGAATAGATATCGTTGCTAGTAGCGTAGGCTTGTAGCAGTGGTTTGTTTTCGAAGGCAAACCAAAAGAGCGCGCGGAACAACACGAAATCAGCGGAAAACTCGGTGTTAATCTGCCACTCGGTATCGATTGGGTTAAAGGCTCGCGCGCCACGGGTATTCAATACTAAATTGAAGGGCAATAAGTCGTAGGCGATGTTTGTGAAGTCGTCAGTTTTTGCCAGCGAGTCTAGCCAGTCGGTGTATTCGCGGACGTAGCCTTCAAATGCAAGGTGATCGTCATCCAGTAATGCTTGTAGCCAATCGTCGACTAATAACTTGCCTTTATAAAACGGTTGAGGCGCCAAGTTTTGCTGTACTAACGATGATGTGGCATCTCGGGAATCTGGGTATAACGCGGTCTTTATTACTTCTGTTGAGCTGCGAGCCCGACTAGTTAATGTGCGCCATTTGGCTTGTCTGCCGGTGCCTGGAAAATGACTGAAATCATTATCGTAAAGCTCGCGCGTGTGTGCTGTGCTGGCGCCAGCGATTACCAAATAGCGGTTGGCTAGGTCGGTCAGGTTGCGCTTTTGACCTACTAAATTTTTGTACAACAGGTATTCGTTGACGCTGGGGTTTTCGATTGAGCCGAGTCGATAAAAGTGATTTAACCCGTTCACTGATGAAGTTAAATAGTCTTCAGAAAATAGCGACCGGCAATCAGTACCTTTTGAAAAGTTTGCGTGTATATCAATCGCCGAAAAATCGGCTGACAACAACCGATCACGTAATTGTTTGCGCGATAGTTCTTTCAAGGTTTGTGGTGCATTGCTCGGAGCGTATAGGTCTGCATAGGCGAGCTCGCTGTCGTTGACTTGAACGGCAGGGTCAAACCATTTAGCGAATCGATTGCTATTGATGACGTTGGCTATCAATACGCCGGTCGGGCTTAAGGATTTCTGCAGTTTACTCAGGAGCTCATCAAACTGTGCATCTTCTATAGCAAGGGCCTCTAACTGCCCGATAATAATTAAGTCGTAATGCTTGGCTGGGAAGTTAAGCTTGCTTAAGTCCTCCGAAATATGCGCTACGTTTGGTTTGTTGGCACAGCGCCTTGCCGAAATGCGTGCGAGATCTGAGTCGACCTTGACGGAGTCTACCTGGCCAACATTGTCAGCAATATAGTGCGCGACACCGCCGAAATCCTCGGATAAGTCGAGCACACGATTTACTCGATTTAGGTCAAATGCTTGCAGAAACCTAAATTGGCTTAACGACAAGGCCGAGCGCAATTCGTCGGTATTCGACTGTGTTTCGATGTCGAGTGAGAACAATGATTTGTCATCTACTTTATCGAACATATCGGAGATAGCTATCTGCAGATAGTTCGATAATGTCGAGTCGCGAAAGAGCGCTTCTGTGTTTTGGTAGATGCCGCTCTTTAAACCCAAGGTTGAGTTCAATTCGAGAAGTTTAGATTGATCAGGCATGAATCTGAGTTAGTTAATGGTTTGACCAACAGGTAGAGATAGACACAGTGTGCCACTGCATATTTAGAAGGCAGTTTGTCGATCTTTTCAATGGGCGGAATATAGCATGCTTGAGCTGCTGAGAGGGAATCTACTGCTGCGAAAGTCGTAAGCAAGTGGTCGACAAGATAGGCAAAATCAGTCAAAGTGGAATTATGAAAATTGTTCGCATCAGTGTCTTTACTCTCGTCCTACTTTTAATTGCAACAGTGGCTCTACTGTGGACCCCTGACACAACTCGTGAGCAGATGACAAACCTCTATGCCAATTCAGCCTCACGCTTTGTCGATTTACCGAGCGGGGACAGAATTCATTATCGAGATCAAGGTTTGCGCGCCGGGCCCACATTGCTAATGATTCACGGAACGAGTGCGTCGTTACATACTTGGGAGCCATTAATTGAACAACTGCAAGATCGATTTAGGTTGATATCGCTTGATCTGCCTGGGCATGGGCTGACCGGCGCCAACCAAGCGCGCGATTACTCTCCAGCCGCGATGATCGATGCTGTGTGGTCGGTAATGGATCATCTGCAGGTGCCTGACGCTGTACTGGTGGGGAACTCATTAGGTGGAAGGATTGCATGGCAAGCTGCATTGTCTGATTCGAGTCGGGTTAAGTCGCTAGTTCTACTCGCGCCATCCGGCGCGCCTAGGACTACGCAGTCACAGTCGAATATCGGTTTTAAACTGTTAGCTAGCAGCTTTGGCCAAGCGCTCATGAAGAGAATTACACCGCGCTTTATCATCGAGCGTTCATTGCAACAATCCGTTTATGAGCCCAGTCTAATTAGCCCAGATATGGTTGACCGGTATTGGCAGCTATTGCGAATGAACGGGAATCGGCAGGCTATGATTGACTTAGCGAGACAACCAAGAGATCACAAAAAGTGGCGAGAGTTAAAAGGTGTGTCGATACCTGCATTAATAATTTGGGGGCAAGACGACGGTGTTTTACCCATTGAAATGGCCGCTACCTTTGAACATGAGCTGCCTGAGGTGTCGGTTGTACGTTTAGATAATGTAGGTCATTTGCCGATGGAGGAGGCAGTTTCGCGAGTCGCTCATGAGATTGGTCTTTTTTGTACGGCAAATTCCTGTTAAGCAGTTCGTAATAGCGACGAATAATCTACGATTCAACTCTCTCGACACGGAACAATCTGGCTTAAACGGGCATTTTAACAGTTGTTTACGTGTTTCGTTGTCTTTGCTATCGGTATATTGCTCTATTTATCGTATAAATAACACAGTTTGGAAAACAGGCGAATTTTTTAGCTGCTAAAGGGGCGCTATTCCACTGTTTTATTTAGGGGAACCGATGAAATTAACCAAGAAAATCACCGATCTTTTGTTTGTGTTGAGCGAGCTAGAGTCACAGGAAAATACCCAATTATTGATTGGCGACGGCGCGACTTTACGCAACAATTTATTGAAGTTATACCGCGTGACCGACAATGAATTTTCACGTGAGTTGATCGCTGATATCATGGCAGAAGCAGGCTATCCTTGGCTTGGAAAACTTGCCAATGCGCCGGATGGCGCGTTGTTCGAGAGTGCCGTTGTGGCGACCAATGATGACTTTCTGTTATCTGAAGAAGAATTCCTAGAATTGATTCCAGTAAACGGGCACTTTCACTAAGGTAGCACGAGTGTGTGCGGCATAACTGGCTGCGTGAGTTTAACTCGCTACAACTTAGTTACCACACAATCATTAGTTACCACACAGTCACAAGGAGGTGCGCTCCAGCGTGAGTGGAGCAGGGCGCGGCGAGCAGGGCGCGGCGACAGCGGTGATTAATCTAAGTGCTGTGACATTGAGTGCTCACCGCTTCGTTGAGTATTGTCTTGAAGAAGCAGTGATTGTCTGTCCAGTGTGTGCTTGGATGAATTAGCTGATTTGCGCGCTTTGGGGTTGGCTGACAGCCGTTGACTGACGGTTTGCATAGTCCCATCGGCCAAGTGTTGGCTAACCTCGTTCAGCAAGGCTTTATGCAAGGCGGTGACTTCTGGGTGTTGAGTCAATTTATGTGTATTGTGGACGTGTTTAAACACGTTCATAGAGCTGATCTTGATCACCAGGCCTGTATGTTTGCGCATGGTTTGCGCGTATTTAGATAGTAGTACTAGCACCTTCGCAGGAAGGACGGCTGCACTAACCTCATCGAGGTTTTCCAATTTACCCATTTTTTGAAGCTCCTTAAATCCCAACGACCCATCATGCTGGTATGCGAGGCACTGTGTTAAACCTTTAACACTCATGTCTCTACTAAGTTAAGTGTCGAATACCCGGCACAACTTTATTATTATTTTATGACTACTAATTTTGTGGCTACTATGGGCTATGTATGATGATGATTGCGTATCGTGATCGAATGTGTTCTTTGCTCGATCTCACTCCTATATAGCCCAGTGTAGTACCACATCTGATCGACACCAGTAGCGTTGTAATCTATCAGACAAACGCCTAGTCAACCAGCAATCTACGATCAAAAAACGGCTAAATGTCGCTAATTGGAGACATTTAGCCGCAATTAAATTGTCATTTGTTTGTCAAATGGCAATTCATTTCTTTTTCGGTATATACAAGTCGGTGATAGTTCCTTCATACACTTCAGCGGCCATGGCTACGGTTTCTGACAACGTCGGATGAGGATGAATAGTGAGGCCGATATCGCTGGCGTCTGACCCCATCTCAATTGCCAAAGCCACTTCAGCTATCAAGTCGCCGGCATTTGTACCGACGATGCCGCCGCCAATAACGCGATGTGTTTTCGGATCAAACAGTAATTTAGTTTTTCCTTCGGTTCTGTCATTGCCGATTGCGCGTCCGGATGCGGCCCATGGGAATACGCCTGTTTGGTAGTCAATTCCTTGTTCTTTTGCTTGTGTTTCCGTTACGCCGACCCACGCGATTTCAGGATCTGTATAGGCTACGGAAGGGATGACAGACGCTTCGAAGCCGCTCTTCTGGCCAGCGCAAACCTCAGCCGCCACCTTGGCTTCGTGCGTCGCTTTGTGCGCTAGCATTGGTTGTCCGACAATGTCGCCAATTGCGAAAATATGCTCTACATTAGTTTGCATCTGATTGTTGACGGCAATAAAACCGCGTTCATCAACTGCCACGCCGGCTTTATCCGCATCTATCAAATCGCCGTTAGGGCGCCGGCCGGTGGCAACTAACACAGAATCAAATAATTGCGGTTCAGGGCCTTCGGATCCATCAGCAGCAGCAAATTTGACGCTAATACCACCTTTTAACGGCCGAATGCTCTCAACTTTAGTTTTGGTCAGAATTTCTTTGACTTGACCCTTAAGCCGTTTCAGTAGCGGCGCCACTAAATCTTTGTCAGCGCCAGGAATGATCTGTGGCATAAACTCAACAATAGTGACTTCTGATCCTAGCTCGCTATAAACCGTCGCCATTTCTAGCCCGATGATTCCACCACCAATGATCAACATGGTTTTTGGTATCTCTTTGAGCTCCAAAGCGCCAGTTGAATCGATAACTCGAGGGTCATCGGTTTCGAACATGGGAAGAACCGTAACGCGTGATCCTGCAGCGATAATAGCTTTGTCGAATGACAAGGTCGTTGGGCCGTCTTTGCTGTCGATGCTTAAGGTGTTGGCAGAGGTAAACTTAGCATACCCGTTTATCACATTAACCTTGCGCGAGTTCGCCATACTTGCCAAGCCACCGGTTAACTTGCCAACCACGGACTCTTTGAAGTGCCGCAATTTGTCGATATCGATTTCCGGTGTGCCAAAGCGAATGCCGTGTTGTTCCATCGCGCGTGCTTCGGCGATGACCGCAGCTGAGTGCAATAGGGCCTTAGATGGTATGCAACCCACATTTAGGCAGACGCCGCCAAGCTCATCATATTTTTCAATAAGTGTGACGTCCATGCCGAGGTCTGCGGCTCTGAACGCCGCAGTATAACCGCCGGGGCCTGAGCCTATAACGACTAATGGTACATGCGCATCAGCTTTGCCGTTTGAAGCAGCACTGGCCGCTGAGTTAGTCGCAGGAGTCGCTTGTGCTGGTGTTTGATCTACCGCTGCTTGAGCTGCTGGTTCAGAGGCGCTAACGTGCTCCTCGACCGGAGCGTCTGAGGACTCTACAGAGGCGATCACGTCACCTTCATTGACTCGATCACCAACGGCGACTTTAACGGAGATGATTTTTCCAGCAGCCGACGCGGGAACATCCATCGATGCCTTATCGCTCTCGACGGTAATCAGTGAGTCTTCGATTTCGACTGTGTCGCCATCGGCAACCAGTATTTCGATTACCTCAACATCCGCTGCGCCGCCTAGGTCTGGTACTTTAATTTCGATAGTATTCGTCATTTAATTAGCCCTATACAGTTAAACGGCGAACGTCTTCTAAGACGGCCGCGATATGCCGTGCAAAGCGTGCCGCTTCGGCGCCATCAATCACGCGGTGGTCGTAGGATAGGCTTAAGGGTAATATCATTCCGGGCTTAAACTCTTCACCGTTCCAAACTGGTTGAATCTTGGTTCTCGATACGCCAAGAATAGCGACTTCCGGCGCGTTGACGATTGGTGTAAAACCTGTGCCGCCAATACCACCTAAGCTTGAGATGGTGAAACATGCGCCGCTCATATCACTCATTGTGAGCTTTTTATCGCGTGCTTTGGCCGCTAACTCACTCATTTCACGTGCGATTTCGGCCACTGATTTTTTATCAGCGTCTTTGAGCACCGGTACCACTAAGCCGTTCGGAGTTTCGACTGCGATACCAATATTAAAGTACTTTTTAAGAATTAGGTTTTCGCCGCCAGGTTCCAGTGAACTGTTAAATTGTGGGTAAGCCTGCATTGCGTTGACTACCGCTTTAACGATGAATGCCAGTGGCGACAGTTTGATATCTTTACCTTGCTTTTGGTATTCAGAATTAAGCTGTTTGCGGAACGATTCTAAATCACTAATGTCCGATTCATCATTGTGAGTGACATGCGGCACATTGACCCATGAGCGATGCAGGTTTGCAGCAGTCAATCGTTTAATTTTGTTCAACGGTTGCAATTCGATTTCGCCGAATTTGCTAAAGTCTTGAGCTGGAATCGGTGGAATACCAGAGCCGCTTGTTGCAGCAGGCTTGGCTTGGCTGGTCATGGCCGATTTCACGTGCGCCTTAACGTCGTCGTGAGTGACACGCTGTTTACGGCCAGTGCCGCTGACCTTGCTGAGCTCGACACCTAATTCGCGTGCGAAACGTCGAATCGATGGAGACGCATAGGATTGGCCACTTGGTGCCGCAGGCGCACCTTGCTGCTCCTGTGTTGGTTTGGCCGCTGGGGCATCGGTTGTTTTGGCTGGCGTGCTGGCAGCCTCAGAAGTAGATTCGGTGCGTGCTGCTGGTGCACTTGGCTGGGCTGTATTAGCGCTTTGGGTTGCGCTTGATTTTACCGTAACCACGAGTGTGCCTTCGCCGACCTCGTCGTCAATCTTCACTTCAATGCTCTCGATAGTTCCAGCGCTTGAGCTTGGTACGTCCATGCTGGCTTTGTCGCTTTCGAGGGTTACTAACGGGTCTTCGATTTCGACTGACTGTCCAACCTCAACTAAAATTTCGATCACTTTGGCGGAATCACCACCTATATCTGGAATGCGCACTTCTTCAAGCTGACTACCCGTTGAGCTGTTTTGCTGCTGATCATCGACTTTCTGTGGCGCCGCAGCTGGTTTCGCAGCTTGAGGTGCTTGGCTTTTAGTACTTGCGTCGGCGGTTTGATCCTCATTGCTTGCCGGTGTGAGCTCGAGTATCACTGTGCCTTCTGCGATATCTTGGTCAACGGTAACAGAGATGGCCTTGACGACACCTGCATGAGTACTGGGTACATCCATACTCGCTTTGTCGCTTTCCAGTGTGATGATCGGATCTTCAACCGCGATGGTGTCTCCGACGCTGACCAGAATTTCAATCACTTTGGCACTATCGGTGCCGATGTCGGGAACGGAAATTTCAATGTTTGCACTTTTGGACATAGTGTTACTCACTGCGGGTTTAGCGTTGCTTGGCCTATCCATAGCAACTTCACGGTTGGGTTCAGACTCGGGCTCTACTACCTGATTTAACACCACTTCTTCGGTCGGGTTGCCAGCGAGGTCGAGCGATTGCTGGATGTGTTTTTTTACTTTTCGACCAGTGGCGCTCGGCTGCGCTTGAGAGCTACTATTGACCGTCGCCGATTGCGTGGCCGAGTCAGCCTCCTCGCTAATCGGTTTAGTAGCGGTACTGCCGCTTACCTCGGTTTCAAGCAACAATAGCGGCGTGGTAAAGGTAATGTTTTCATGTAAGCTGGCGATAATTTCGACCACGCGACCATCTTTGGTCGCGGGCAAATCCAACTCAGTATTACCGCTTTTTACACGAAAAAGAGTTTGTCCTTTACGGATTCGCTCACCTTCGTGGCATTCAACTGACACTATCTTGGCCTGCCGGTAAGCACTGGCTTCTGGCGCGGTCAGTTCGACGTACTTAATCATTTTTTGGGGTTCCGTAGCTCTCATGGCCGGTAAAGCTAGTTGTAGCAAGACATTGTTCTGCCTTTGCCACTACAGCGTATCGGGTGATGGTTTCTCCGGGTCAATATTAAACTGTTTGATGGCTTTATTCACTACTTCAGCTTCGATGCTGCCGTCTTCTAGTAGTGAAGATAGAGCAGCAACAACAATGTGTTCACGATTAACTTCGAAGTGACTTCGAAGTTGTTGGCGATCGTCGCTGCGGCCAAATCCATCGGTGCCAAGAACCACATAACGTGACGGTACAAATTCGCGGATTGAATCAGCGTATATCTTCATATAGTCGGTGGCCGCAATAACCGGACCATTTTGGTCTTGCAGGCAGTGCTCAACGTAACTTATTTTCGGTTTTTCAGATGGATGTAGCATGTTCCAGCGCTGCACCGACAAACCTTCACGACGTAGCTCGTTCATGCTGGTCGCACTCCAGACATTCGCGGCGACACCGTATTCGGCTTCTAATAGCTCAGCAGCGGCAACACATTCGTTTAGAATCGTGCCTGAACCCATAAGTTGCACTGTCGGTGTTTTACCATCGTCCTTCTTGCTCTTCGACAATTGATATAAGCCTTTAAGAATGCCTTCTTCAGCACCTTTTGGCATTGCTGGATGAACATAGTTCTCGTTCATAACCGTCAGATAATAGAAAATATTTTCTTGCTCGGCATACATGCGACGCAAGCCGTCTTGAACAATGACCGCGAGTTCGTAGCTATAGGTTGGGTCATACGAAACGCAATTGGGAATAGTCGACGCTTGTAGATGTGAGTGACCGTCTTGATGTTGCAGTCCTTCACCGGCTAGCGTGGTTCGGCCAGCGGTGCCACCGACCAAAAAGCCTCTCGCTTGCATATCGCCTGCTGCCCAAGCAAGGTCGCCAATTCGCTGGAAGCCAAACATCGAGTAATAGATGTAAAAAGGCACCATTGGCAGTTCATTGGTTGAATAGGAAGTGGCGGCTGCAATCCATGAGGACATAGCGCCAGCTTCATTAATGCCTTCTTCTAGTACTTGGCCTTTTACGTCTTCGCGGTAGTACATCAATTGATCCGAATCTTCAGGTTCATAGAGTTGACCCTCAGACGCATATATACCGAGCTGACGAAATAATCCTTCCATGCCGAAGGTACGTGCCTCATCAGGCACAATCGGTACGATTCGGTCTTTCAAGTTCTTGTCGCGCACCAGTGACGATAAAATTCGTACAAAGGCCATAGTTGACGAAATTTCGCGATCACCAGAGGATTCGAGCAATTTAGCGAACGAGTCTAGGCTCGGCACGGTTAGCGCATTTGATGAATTTGGTCGTTTTGGTAGGTAACCGCCTAAAGCTTGGCGCCGCGCGTGTAGATACTTAATCTCAGGCGAATCGGGGTCTGGTTTGATGTATTCAATTTTCTCGAGTTGCTCGTCGGATACCGGAATTTTGAAGCGATTGCGGAAGCCTTTGAGCGATTCGGCATCCATCTTTTTTTGTTGGTGCGAGGTATTCTGCCCTTGGCCAGACGCGCCCATTCCGAGGCCCTTGACTGTTTTGGCAAGAATCACGGTAGGTTGTCCAGAGTGCTTTACTGCTGCTCTGTAGGCAGCGTACACTTTGTCGGTATCGTGGCCACCGCGTGACATTAGCTCTAAATCTTCGTCGCTCATATGCGCGACCATTGCTTTTAGCTCAGGCGTATTCCAGAACTTATCTCGGATGTAAGCGCCGCCTTTAGCTTTAAACGCCTGATACTCACCGTCGACAGCTTCTTGCATGCGTTTTTGTAATAAGCCATCGTGGTCTTTTTCAAGCAGAATGTCCCATTGTGAGCCCCAGATGACCTTGATTACATTCCAGCCGGCACCACGGAATTCCGATTCAAGCTCTTGAATAATTTTACCGTTGCCGCGGACCGGGCCATCAAGGCGCTGCAAATTACAGTTAATCACAAAAATCAGGTTGTCGAGTTTCTCACGACCGGCTAATCCTAGTGCGCCTCTAGATTCTGGTTCGTCCATCTCACCATCACCTAAGAACGCCCAAACTTTTCGATTCTCGGCCTTGATTAGCTCACGGTTTTCTAGATAGCGCTGGAATCGCGCTTGGTAGATTGCCATGATTGGCCCTAAGCCCATGGACACGGTTGGGAATTGCCAAAAATCCGGCATTAACCATGGATGCGGATATGAAGAGAGGCCGTTACCGCCGACTTCTTGACGGAAGTTGTCTAACTGCTCTTCAGTTAAGCGGCCTTCCATAAACGCGCGAGCGTACATACCTGGAGCGGAGTGACCTTGATAATAAATCATGTCGCCGCCGTGCTCTTCAGAACGTGCGCGCCAAAAGTGATTGAAACCAATTTCGTAAAGTACCGCTGCGGAGGCATAACTTGCGATATGGCCGCCGTATTCCGTGCTGATTTTGTTGGCGCGTAGCACCATGGCAGCAGCATTCCAGCGAATCATCGAGCGAATCTTGAACTCCAATTGTCGGTCCGCAGGCAGGGCAGGTTGGTCTTCGACTGGAATCGTATTGAGGTATGGCGTGTTTAAACCATAAGGCAGTTGAGCGCCCGCTTCGCGCGCAGTATTCGTTAATTCTTTAAGTAGAAAGCGTGCTCGATCTGAGCCGTCGGCTTCGATCACGCTTTTTAACGCATCAATCCACTCTAACGTTTCTTGTGCATCAATATCGACTTGGGGCGAAGTTAAATCATTGCTCATTGCGCTTAAACCTAAATGTAAGTTGTTCTTTGGGAGTTAACACCTTTATTTGCGGTGTGAATGATACCTATAAGTTTGAAAAATGTAAATGCTGGCGTGCCGCTTGTGCAAGTTATTGTGCGGCTCGACAGGGGCGATAGCCTCGCCGTGAAGGCTTGCGGGAGGAGGTTGTGCATTAATAGTTGTAATACACATGATGTCGAAACTTATTGGTTATGCCAACAAGCTATTATAGCGACTTGTAATGAGATAATTAACAAATGTCGTTTGTGTAATTGTTGCAAGTAAGTTCCTCGATGAATTAAAGGATGCACTGCCTGACGGTATCGTGATGGTTCGTATCAATGGTGTTGTGTCTACATCGAGCGGCTTTCGAGCTTTCTCGAAGCAAGCCTGCAGGGAATTGCTCGGCCAATCCAGCTCCCTGCCAACTGATTAAAGCTGGCAGGGGCTGACTACTTAAGTTTGGCTAATCTACGCTGGCGGTAACCAAGCTGGTTAGATTCACTATGCCACGCGGTGTGGTGGTCTTAGTGATTGCATGAATTGGCAAGTCCGTTCCTAATACAATCGGGCCTACTGAAATGCCATTCGCCATGGATTTGAGAACTGTGTAGGTAATGTTAGCCGCATCCAAGTTAGGCATTATGAGCAAATTAGCATTGTCTGTGAGCGTGCTTTTGCCAGATTTCTCGCGGGTTACGGCATCGAGCGCAGCAGCACCTTTCATTTCGCCATCGACTTCCAATTCGGGCGCTAACTTAGCCAGCAGTTCTTTAGTCTTCGCCATTTTCTTCGAGGACTCGGTGACATGGCTGCCAAAGCTAGAGTGAGACAATAGTGCGACTCTTGGCACCATTCCGAATCGTCTTACTTCTTTAGCGGCTAACACGGTGATGTGTGCCAGCTCTTCAGCAGTGGGGTTCTCATGAATACTGGTGTCGGCAATAAACACAGTGCCGGTATCCAGTAATAGTAGATGCATGACTGCCATATGTTCGTCAGGCGAGTTAGTGCCTACACAACGTTCAATAGCTCCGATTTGTTCGTGTAATTTGGCGCCGGGACCGGTTAATGCAGCGTGAGCCGTGCCATTTTTAACTAATTCGCAGGCATAGCTTACTCGGTCCTCTTCGGTGGTTCCGCGTGGCGCAATGACTTCGTAGTCTCGGTGTTGTTGTAGGCGTAAGCCAAGTTCATTGATGCGTGCGCTGATCTCTTCGGCATTGCCGAGTAATACTGGGCGCGCATAACTTTGGTCAACGACATCTTGTACAGCACGTAATACTCGAATGTTTTCACCATCGGTATACAGCACTTTATGAGTAATGTTTTGCGCCTTCTCAAAAATTGGACGCATGACATTGCCGGTTCGATAAACCAGCGGCTCTAAGCTCGCTCGATACGTTTCGATGTCGGCATACGGGCGCGTTGCAACGCCGCTATCAATCGCGGCTTGCGCGACCGCGGGCGCGATCGTGGTGATTAATCTTGGGTCGAAAGGCTTCGGCAAAATGTAGCCAGCACCAAAGAGCATTGATTCGTTTTGGTAATAACTTGCGACGAGCTCGTTACTCTCAGAGTGAGCCAGTTCAGCGAGGGCATTTACACACGCGATTTTCATCGCTTGATTGATGCTGGTCGCGCCCACGTCTAACGCACCGCGGAATAAGAATGGAAAGCACAACACATTGTTTACTTGGTTCGGGTAATCTGACCGTCCAGTTGCCATTACTGCATCAGGGCGATGCTCGTAAACCAGCTCTGGTCGTACTTCTGGGTCAGGGTTTGACATCGCCAAAATTAATGGTTTGTCAGCCATGCTCTTTAGCATCGCGACGCTTACCAAGTTAGGTTGCGAGACGCCAAGAAACACATCGCAGTCAACCATCGCATCTTCTAGGGTTCGAGCTTCCGTGTCGCGAGCAAATTTTTGTTTGGTAGCATCAAGGCCTTCGCGTTCAGAATGGATTACGCCGCGCGAGTCGAGCATTAACACATTCGCTAAATCGACACCTAAGTCGAGTAATAGATTAGTGCAGGCCATGGCGGCGGCACCGGCTCCAGAGACTACTAGTTTGACGTTTTCGATCTTCTTATCGACAACTCGTAAGCCATTGATGACCGCGGCGGCCGAAACAATGGCAGTGCCATGTTGGTCGTCATGAAATACCGGAATATTCATTCTGTCGCGCAACTTTGCTTCGATCTCGAAACATTGCGGTGCTTTGATATCCTCTAAGTTAATGCCGCCGAAGGTTGGCTCGAGTGCAGCGACAATGTCACAAAATGCGTCTACGTCGGTTTCGTCTACCTCAATATCGTAGGCATCTACATCAGCGAAATTCTTAAATAAAATGGCTTTGCCTTCCATGACCGGTTTCGAAGCCAATGCACCGATATTACCGAGACCTAACACCGCGGTGCCGTTGGTGATAACGCCAACCAAATTACTTCGCGATGTGTAGAGGGCTGCGGTTAACGGGTCTTTTTCAATCTCTTTACAAGGTTCTGCAACGCCAGGTGAGTAGGCAAGAGCCAAATCGCGCTGGTTTGATAACGGTTTAGTGGCTTGAACACGGATCTTGCCAGCACTTGGTGTGCGGTGATAGTGCAGAGCTGCATCACGTAAATTATCGCTTGTAGTCATAAATATATTTGCCTTCTTCGTGGACAGAGTGTTGCTTATATTGATTATTGGATACAAATCAGGCCGACATTGTCGGCCTGGGTAGGATTCGTTTATTCGTTTAACATCTACTTAGCTTCGGCGGCATGCGCTTGTACGTCGGCATGATACGAGGAACGAACCAGAGGGCCGGATGCGACGTGCTTAAACCCAAGCGCATCGCCGAACTCTCGGAGTTCGTCGAATTCATCAGGGTGAACATAGCGTTCAACCGGTAGATGGCTCAGGCTCGGCTGCAGGTATTGCCCTAGTGTAATCATGTCGCAATCATGATCTTTTAGGTCGCGCAGTACATCTTTAACCTGTTCGATAGTTTCGCCAATGCCTAACATGAGTCCTGACTTGGTGTGGACGCTGGGTTGTGCTGCCTTGAATTTTTTAATCAAATCCAATGACCACTGGTAATCTGAGCCGGGGCGCACTTTGCGATAAAAATCAGGAATTGTTTCTAGGTTGTGGTTGAACACATCGGGCGGATTGTTTGCCATAAGCTCAATCGCGAGATCCATGCGGCCGCGAAAGTCCGGCACTAAGATTTCAATTTGAGTGCTCGGATTGAGTTTGCGTGTTTCTTCAATGCAGGCGACAAAATGGCCAGCGCCGCCATCGCGTAAATCGTCGCGATCCACCGAGGTGATGACCACATAGCTCAAGCCCATTGCCTTAATTGTTTCGGCGAGGTGGCGCGGTTCATCTTGGTCTAGTCCTAATGGTCGACCGTGTGCGACATCGCAGAATGGACAACGACGCGTACAGATATCGCCCATAATCATGAACGTGGCTGTGCCGCGGCTAAAGCATTCATTTAAATTCGGACACGACGCTTCTTCGCAAACCGTGTGCAGTTTGTTTTCACGTAGCGTGTTCTTGAGTTCTTGCACCTTCGAACCATTCTGTAGGCGTATGCGAATCCATTCTGGCTTGCGCAGTGGATTTACGGTCTGTTCGATTTTGACCGGAATTCGTGCCATTTTTTCAGCACCGCGCAGCTTTTCGCCGGCGACGACTGGTTTAATTTTTGGTCGAGAGCTTTTAACAGTTGTGTCAGACATCGGTTAAACTTAGGTTGTTTACACAGCAGGCGCGAGATTATAACAACTAATGTCCAAAAAAGACGTACTTGAACGAGCG
The DNA here is from genome assembly GCF_003315245.1 of Arenicella xantha. Taxonomy (NCBI): domain Bacteria; kingdom Pseudomonadati; phylum Pseudomonadota; class Gammaproteobacteria; order Arenicellales; family Arenicellaceae; genus Arenicella; species Arenicella xantha. The sequence goes on from NZ_QNRT01000008.1 coordinate 98,312, forward strand.
GATATCGAAGATATTGTTGCTCGCTTCTATCAAGCAATGCTTGACGACCCCATTATTGGCTATATTTTTACCGATGTTGCGAAGGTTGACTTAGCGCATCACTTGCCTGTCATCGTCAATTTTTGGACTGATATAATTTTCAAGAGCAAGAATTACACCGGCAATCCGTTGCGCAAGCACCATGAGTTGCATCAAAAAATTCCGCTAACGCCTGGGCATTTTACGCGCTGGCTGTATCTATTTAACAAAGCGGTAGATGCGTCACATGCCGGTGAAAACTGCGAGGCGATGAAGCGTCGAGCTGAGATGGTTGCAAAGAGTATTTCAGCCGCCGTTGGGCAGCAGAAACGCCAAGATATGACGTTAGTGCTGCCGAAGGATTAGACGCACTCGAGAGTTTATTGTTTACGTAGAAAAACCAGCGTGTTGGCGTCTGAGTCTTGCGCGCTGTATTGGTAGCCATCGGCCGCAAAGCCGAGTAGGGCATCTACAGATTTGATTTGATTCTTGATAACCCAAGCGGTCATTAGCCCGCGCGCTTTCTTAGCAAAAAAGCTAATGACCTTGTACTGATCATTTTTCCAATCTTTAAAAACGGGCGTAACGATTTCGGCGTTCAGTGTATTACGCTTTACTGAACGAAAATATTCATTGGAGGCTAGATTTAAAAGTAATTTAGAATCAATGGCTTGAAGCTGGTCGTTCAAGTTCTCTGTGATTTTATTCCCCCAGAATTCGTAGAGATTTTTACCGCCATCGTTGGCCAGTTTGGTGCCCATTTCTAAGCGATATGGCTGCATTAAATCCAGTGGCCGTAAAACACCATAAAGGCCCGATAAAATTCTGAGGTGCATTTGCGCATATAAAAACTCATCGTCAGAAAAGCTGTCGGCATCTAGTCCCACATAAACATCACCCTGAAATGCGTTCACTGCTTGCTTGGCATTCTTCTTGTTAAACGGACGCGACCACTGATGGACTCGCTCCACATTTAGCTCCGCAAGGGCAGGGCTAATATGCATGAGTTTTTCCAAGTCGGCGGGCGACTGGGTTGACATAACGTCAATGAGTTTTTCGCTTTCATCGAGAAACGCCGGCTGCGTGTACGTTGGCGCCTTCGATGGCTTTTCAAAATCTAATTTCTTGGCTGGTGATATTACAGTTAACATAGTTAAGAGAGTTGGTTAGAAAATTGAATAGGTTGGTTTTAACGGCTGCTTAGACGGCTTTTAACCCCAGCATCGGAGCCAGGTAGTGCCCGGTGTGTGAGCCTTTGGTCTGAGCGACTTGCTCAGGAGTTCCTTCGGCAACGACTTGGCCGCCGCCATTACCACCTTCTGGACCTAGGTCGATAATCCAGTCGGCTGTTTTGATGACATCTAAATTGTGCTCAATGACCACAATGGTATTGCCGTGATCGCGCAAAGTGTACAGCACCTGCATTAACTGACGAATATCATAAAAATGCAGCCCGGTGGTGGGTTCATCTAGGATATACAGTGTTTGGCCGGTGTCTCGCTTGGATAGTTCGCGGGCCAGTTTTATGCGCTGAGCTTCACCGCCGGACAAGGTTATCGCGCTTTGGCCGAGTTTGATGTAGCCAAGGCCAACCGACATAAGGGTTTCCAGCTTTCGATGGATGTTTGGCACGGCGCTGAAAAAATCCACAGCGTCCTCAATTGTCATATCTAGAACATCATGGATGTTTTTGCCTTTATAGCGAATGTCTAAAGTTTCGCGGTTATAGCGTTGTCCTTTGCACACATCGCAAGCGACGTAGATATCCGGTAAAAAGTGCATTTCAACCTTGATCATGCCGTCGCCTTGGCAGGCTTCGCAACGACCGCCCTTTACATTGAAACTAAAACGGCCTGGTTTGTAGCCTCGAGCGCGTGCTTCGGGTGTGCCGGAGAACAGTTCGCGAATGGGCGTAAACAGCTGAGTATAAGTGGCTGGGTTTGAGCGTGGTGTGCGACCAATCGGGCTCTGGTTGATATCAACGATTTTATCGATATGCTCAAGGCCCTCAATGCTCTGATGCGGCGCCGATTCGATGCGGCTGCGATTAATCTTTTGCGCAGCGGCAGGGTAGAGCGTGTTGTTAATCAAGGTAGACTTGCCGGACCCTGAAACTCCTGTGACACAGGTAAGCACGCCCATTGGTATGTTGACCGACACATTTTTTAAATTGTTGCCGGTAGCGCCCTTGATCTTGATTTGCTTGGACTTGTGCGTGGGATGACGTTGCTCTGGAATCGCTATAACCTCTTTGCCTGAAAGGAATCGACCGGTGAGCGAATCGGGATTATTCTTGATTTCTTCAATGGTGCCTTGTGCAACGATATTGCCGCCGTGCACACCAGCGCCAGGCCCAATGTCAACTATAAAGTCAGCGTGGTGCATGGCGTCTTCATCGTGCTCGACCACGATCACGGTGTTGCCCAAATCGCGCAAATGCGTGAGCGTGCCGATTAGGCGGTCGTTGTCACGCTGATGCAGGCCGATAGACGGTTCATCTAATACGTACATAACCCCAACTAAGCCCGAGCCAATTTGCGACGCTAAACGAATCCGCTGGGCTTCGCCGCCCGATAGTGTTTCTGCCGAACGATCCATGCTGAGATAGTTGAGTCCGACATTGACTAAAAAGCCGAGCCGGTCATGAATTTCTTTAACAATTTTGTCAGCAATTTCGGCACGATTGCCTGTGAGTGCCAGGCCCTCAAAGAAGGCCAATGCATCTCCGATTGAACGCGTGACAATCTGGTCGATACTGGTGTTGTCAATAAATACGTTGCGTGCTTCTAGCCGCAGTCGACTGCCGGTGCAAGACGGGCAGGTGTGTGAGTTAATGTATTTAGCCAACTCCTCACGCATGCTATTTGATTCTGTCTCGCGATAGCGTCGCTCCATGTTCGGGATAATGCCTTCCCATGAATGGTGGCGCGTGACGCCTTGGCCTTTATGCCGTAGATAACTGAACTCAATGGCCTCATCGCCGCTGCCATGCAAAAGTTTTTCCATTTGCTCCGCGCTGAGCGAATCAAGTGGGTCGTCCACCGAGAAACCATAATGGCTTGCAACATTTTGCAGCATGCGAAAATAAAACAGGCTACGACGATCCCAGCCTTTGATGGCGCCTTGCGACAGACTCAAGCTGGCATCAAAAATGATCTGCTTAGGGTCAAAATACTGTTTGGTTCCAAGTCCGTCACACGCCGAACATGCACCGACTGGATTGTTAAAAGAAAACAGTCGAGGCTCTAGCTCGCTCAGGCTATACCCGCAGTGTGGGCAGGCATAGCGCGATGAAAATACAAGAATCTTCTCAGCTTCATCTTCGTTGGGTATGACCACCACTTCAGCAACGCCTTCGGCTAATTCCAGTGCGGTTTCAAAGGACTCCGCCATGCGCTGTTCATTGCCTTCCTTGATTACTAGGCGGTCAATGATGATGTCGATATCGTGTTTAAAGTTTTTCTTAAGTGCTGGCGGCTCAGCAAGGTCGATCACTTGGCCGTCGACGCGTGCGCGCACGAAACCTTGTGCGTGCATGCTTTCCAGCAAGTTCATGAATTCGCCTTTGCGATTACGCACGACTGGCGCGACTAGCATGATCTTGCTGCCAGTTGGCAACGCCATAGTTAGGTCGACCATCTGACTAACGGTTTGGGCCTCGAGTGTAACGCCGTGATCCGGGCATCTTGGGTCGCCGACCCGTGCGTACAACAATCGCAGGTAATCGTAGATCTCGGTAATAGTGCCAACCGTCGACCGTGGATTGTGCGAGGTGGCTTTTTGTTCTATCGAGATGGCTGGAGATAGACCTTCGATTAGGTCAACGTCGGGTTTTTCCATTAGCGACAAGAACTGCCGTGCATAGGCCGACAGCGACTCGACATAGCGTCGTTGCCCTTCAGCATAGATAGTGTCGAACGCCAAAGACGATTTGCCAGATCCTGACAGCCCAGTAATGACAATCAGTTTGTCACGGGGCAGTTCAAGGTCGATACTTTTCAAGTTATGGGTGCGTGCACCACGGATAGTAATTTTTTCTAGCACAATGTTCTTCTGGGTTATGGATTGATCGGAGGCGATAAACGCACGAAAATAGTCCATCAACACTCCGTTGAGGATTGCGGTTTACAGTTCCTGCCGATTGAACAACCTGCTAATATACGTGACCCATTGTCAAAGCGATATCGCTATTTGGATCGCAGTCTCCATTAGTGATCGATTAGTACCCTATCTTTGACGCAAAAACACTAAAGTGAATCAGATTGACTTCAGATACTCAGATCGACAACGGCTTGAATAAGGCTGGACTCAACCGCCTCGAACGTCGTTCGATTGCGGCTCTTGCATCCGTTTACGGATTACGCATGTTCGGCTTGTTCCTTATTCTGCCAGTATTAGCTATTTATTCCGAACAGCTTGAAGGCGCTACGCCGGTTCTAATGGGAATCGCCTTAGGTATCTACGGCATCACTCAGGCAATGTTTCAGATACCGTTTGGCATTTTGTCAGATAAATACGGGCGCAAACCGATCATCATTTTAGGCCTGATGATATTTATTGTCGGGAGCTTGGTGGCAGCGCTGGCGTCGAGTATCGAAGGCGTGATTATTGGTCGGGCTTTACAGGGAGCCGGGGCGATTGCAGCCGTGGTGTTAGCGTTAACCAGTGATTTGACGCGTGAAGAGCAACGCACCAAAGCAATGGCCTTGATCGGCATGACGATTGGTTTGGCCTTTATGTTTGCGCTGGTAGTGTCACCTTGGTTGGCGTTCTTTATCGGCGTTAAAGGCATGTTTGTACTGACGGCGGTGTTAGCGGTTGGCGCGATTGTCGTTATTATAAAAGCGGTACCAACGCCGGTTCAGCGGCGTAATCTGGAAGTGCGTGCAGTGCCAGCTAAGATGCTCGAATTGCTGCGTAACCCTCAGTTGATCCGCTTAGATATTGGTATTTTTGTACTTCATTTTGTATTAACCGCCATGTTTGTGGTGGTGCCAATCATCCTGTTGGAGCGTTTATCGTTGCCGACGCGAGACCATTGGCAAGTGTATTTGCCTGCGTTAATTGCGTCTATCGTGTTTATGGTGCCGATGATTATTTTGTCGGCTAAGAAAGCGTGGTTAATGCGAATCTTCTTTGCGGCGATTTGTATTTTACTGTTCGCACAATGCCTGTTGATGTGGCGCCCCCTTGGTGTGCTCGGCATGACCGTTTGCTTGTTTTTCTTTTTTTGGGGCTTTAACCTACTGGAAGCGATGTTGCCTTCGATTGTGTCACGCGTGGCGCCCGCTGCGGGTAAGGGCTCGGCGATGGGGGTCTACAATACATTCCAGTTTATGGGCGTTTTCTTTGGCGGCTTCTTAGGCGGTTTGATATACGGCGCAGTGGGCGTTACCGCTGTGTTTGTGCTGTGCGGCCTAGTCTTGCTGGCCTGGGCTTGGATAGTCTTTAAAGCACCTCAGCCAACGCTATTAGACAGCTTGGTGGTGCGTTATCAGGGGAATGTGTCACAAGCAGACTTTGAGGCGGTGAACGGAGTTGAGGAAGCGATTATCATTGACGGTGAGTCGACCGCCTACTTGAAGGTCGACAAGCAACTCTTAGATCATGCGGCGCTTTCGGCATTAACTAACTAAGGCTTTATCAAACGCAGTCAGACAAAACGTTATAAAAAACTTGGAGAGGTTACTCACTGGTAGTTTTCAGATGCACATAATGCCCACTTAATGGGGCGGCGCGTTTACGCGACGTCCCGCCCGGCCGAAGGGAGGGGAATTTTGAGTTCTTGTTATGTTTTGAATTTTGGCGTTCATATATTCAGGCGTTTCTTCTGAAAAAAATTAAATATACCAGCCAACCCTATTATTAGAACTAATAGTATTGCCAGGGCGTACGCTGAGAGACTAGCCAAATAATAAGTGCTGTAGTTTCCATAATCGCACCCGAATTTAAAACCTTGCCAAAGTCCACCGGAAGATAGACAACTTTGTTTAACAGGAATATAGATAAAAAATATTACCACTAAAGCACAAACTGATACCGATAAAGCTAATGATATAAGCCAATGCTTCATTTTATGGTCTTAGCTCGAATAAACACAACGCCCGCAACAGCGGAAAATCAGGAGCGCCTGCGAGTGATTTTGCCGACTGCTTGCGTTTGTTAGGCTTTTCACTTCAAACCCGCTAAATAAACTAATTCTTGCACCACCACTCTAATTTGTGGGTTTATTTTATCAATGTCGTTCCTAACAGCATTGAACCTTCGACTATGCGCTGATTTATCTCCAATATCTTTTAATTTTGGAAGTGCCTGTCGCGCATTTCTGCTTAGATTCCACGATGATTCCGTTAACGTTTTTGAAATCAAATCGGAAAGATAGAAAAAATCACCAGTTTGGTTCTTGATGGTATGAGAAATATTGTTTTTTTCGAAAGACTCAATAATTAGTGTTTCTATTAGTCTCCTGATCATAACTGCACATGAATCGTACCAACCATTTGTATATGTGCCATTAATTTGGTGCGTGATCCTTTCCAAGTACCCTCTTGTGCCTCTTATAAGAGCGAATGGCACTTATTCTGGCCTTTGTATTTCCTCGATATTTTTAACTGATTGAGATGATTCTTGCTAATTTTCATTTTCAGTAAACATAACGCCAAGCCAAGGGGCGGCGCGTAGCAGCCGTCCCGCGGAGTTGCGCCTTTTGCAGCGGAGTGTACTTTGGCAACTTGTTAATTATTTTCACTTTCTATTCGGGGAAAGCTTTAAATTCTTTAGCGCCTTTGCCAGGCTTTAGCCAACATGCTTCTTCAGAAGTAAATATATTTGCTTGAGGCCGTATTTCTGGAAAATTATTTAACGAGCCAGCCGGAACGATTAGAGAACTTCTAGATTTGTTTAGAAAAGGAACCGCTGAACCACAAGAAGTGCAGAAAGATTTGGAAAACTCTCTAGACGGATGCTCATAATTTTTGATGCTATCAGAGCCTTTAGTCCATTCGATGTTTTCAGGGTCAGTAAACAAGTTTGACGCAAACGCTGAGCCTGTTAATTGCTGACACTGCCTACAATGACACTGATAGAAAGCGCTGAAACTATCATCCAATGAAAATTTAACAGAGCCACATAGGCAGCCACCATCCAGTTTAGTAGTCATATATTTATACTCGTGTAATTAACGCCTCACATAAGCTGCCGAAACGTAGTTGTTTGGTTTGTGGTAAGCGAAGCGTTAAACCACAAAAAAACAACGCAGTGTAGGTCTGCTTTATGTGATTGTTTGGGCATTGCGCAGTAATTTCAAGTTTAATCAACCCTTTAACACCTTGTACATTTTCCGATCAAACTCTACTTCCACCGATATAAATTCTGCTTCGTTGCATTTGCAATATTCAGTTAGACATTTTTTAATATTTTCCTCTAAAAACTCTTTCTGTTGATACATTTCTTCAGATGCATCAATACGTGACACTCTATATTTGAAGTTAAAAATTAGATCTTCAGTATCTCCCCAAAAACTAACTTTCTCGCTATTTAGAAACAATAAAATCTTAACAGAGTGATTACCTGGGCCAGCAAAAGTACCAATAATATAGAACACATTGTTACTTTCAAAATCCACCCAACGTTCTCGCATACTTTGTCTTTTTGAGCAAAGTTTAGTTGCGACACGATGTTCCTCAACGAAGCTTGAGGGCGCATCATCTTTTATTTTCTCTAATTTATATTCCATACATTTTTAGATAAAGGATCTATTTTTTTCCCTAACGCCGCAAAAACGGGCGCGGGCACCGCGTCCGAGCCCAAGGCGTGAAGTTTTTTGCCTTGTTATATGTTTTTCTCATTTCTATCTATGCAAGTATTATTTTTACAGATGGGAATGGGTACTGTTTTACGCCCACTTACGCATTCCCATAAAGATCTTTGATTTTCAATTTTATATGCACGGTCCAAAATTATTTTTTCTTTAAGAATTTTTACGTTCTCTTTACCTATTTTAGTTGAGTAGATTATATGCCGATGGTAATCGCCAATGTTACTTACACAACCATCGTATCCAAAAAGAATAGTTTTGCATTGATAGTCAAAATCACAATTGGAGGCTTTTTCGAATTCATCCAAGGAATACGAACTCATATCTATAACAGACCTACTGTGCGAACAGCCCGATAAAATTACGGCTATAATAACTGCTAGTAATTTGGACATATAGACAAAATGACTCCTTAAGGCGGTGTTAACCCCCACTGTTCGTGGGCTAGTTAAACCAGAGCCATAATATAGATTCATCAATATGCTATATGCGGGAGTTAACACCATGTCTAAAGATACCATAACTTTTATTGGCCTTGATACGCACAAAGAATTTACTGAGGTCGTCACGATCGTTGATCACCGTGACGCGGATCATGCTGCGCTCGGGCGAATCCAGTCTACCCGTCAAGGCTTCACCAAGTTAGCGCGGCGCTTGCAGTCATCGCACCCCAACTCAACCCTGCACTTCGTCTACGAGGCCGGGCCTTGCGGATTCTGGATTTATCGATTGCTCACGTCGCTTGGGCATGTCTGCTATGTGGTTGCACCATCACTGATTCCTAAAAAGCCCGGCGAGCGTATTAAAACCGATAAACGCGATGCGATTAAATTAGCTCGGCTAATGCGCGCCAACGAACTCTCGCCGATCTATGTGCCAGAGTCTGACGACGAAGCGGTTCGTGATTTGTCACGCGCACGTGAAGCCGCGAACCATGACCGTAAACGGGCCAGACACCAAATCAAGTCTTTCTTGCTGCGCAACTTCACTCTCTACCAGGGGTCTGCTAACTGGGGCACAAAACACCGCCGCTGGCTCGCCGAGATAGTGCTGCCTCACCCCGCTCAGCAGGTCGTCTTGCAAG
>NZ_QNRT01000009.1 GCF_003315245.1 Arenicella xantha
CTCTCAACCGATTTATGATCGAGTTTGAGGATCGACTAACTGACTATATTTAAATCCCAACCAATGGCATTTACACAGTTAGATTTACACTCTCTATCAGCCACCGATACGCCCTACTATCACTGCATCTCAAGATGTGTTCGTCGCGCATTTCATATCAATATTTTTTATATATATGTATATCAAATAGTTACATATACTTTATTGTTCCGACCATCGTACCATCGGTTAGCAAATAAGCCCGTTAATTCGGGCTTTTTTGTGCCTTATTCACACTCAGCCCTTGAGAATTAAGCTAATTAAGACTCAAAGTAAGCGCGAATAATTTTAATAGCACGTTCAACCATGCCACTCGATATATCTTTGTAGAACACTAAACGCGCCACACTGGCACCAGTGAACAGCAAACCCTGAGCTTTGCAGTATTCTAAAAAGGCCGAGCCATCACCGTTATCGCAAGATAAAAATACCATATTGGTATGCGCCGACCCATCAACCACAGTAAGCCCTTGAACCGTCATTAGCGCATCAGCTAATTGTTGAGCATGGCGGTGATCTTGGTGTAAATGAGCTACGTTATGTTCTAAAGCATACACCCCCGCGGCTGCCAATATGCCCGCTTGACGCATTCCACCGCCCACCATTTTACGCCAGCGTCTGGCTTCATCAATGACTGTTTTGTCGGACACTAATACCGAACCAACAGGTGCGCCAAGCCCTTTGCTCAGACAAATGGAGACCGAATCGAACGAGCGTGTAATCTGATCCACATCAGTATTCTGCGCAACAGCCGCATTGAAAACCCGAGCTCCATCCAGATGGAATACCAAATCATGTCGATCAGCGAGTTCCCGCGCGTCGGCTATGTATGCGGCAGGAATCACTTTACCGCCGATGGTGTTCTCGAGCGCCAATAATTTTGATTTTGCAAAGTGAAAATCATCGGCTTTAATCGCCGCTTCAATCTTAGAGAGATTAATCGTGCCGTCAGCCTCATGTTCGATTGGTTGCGGTTGTATGCTCCCCAATACAGCGGCACCACCTGCTTCGTAACGATAAGTATGTGCGTTCTGCCCGACGATATATTCATCCCCTCGCTGACAATGCGCCAAGAGAGCGACTAAATTACTTTGAGTGCCACTAGGAAAAAACAAACCAGCTTGGTGCCCTGCCCGCTCAGCTAACAGTGACTGCAATCGATTGACCGTCGGATCTTCACCAAATACATCATCACCGACCTCGGCATCCGCCATAGCTTGGCGCATACCCGCACAAGGAGTAGTAAAGGTATCGCTGCGTAGATCTATAATTGTGGGGGCTTGTGTCATTAGTTCGAAGTAGAGAATGTTATGTGTTGATCTATTAGATACTAGCTTAAAGCCACACTCAACCACTGCAGCAAAGCTAGTGCAGCGTACCGCCCGAGCAGTTGTGATAATCGAACCTAAAACTGGATTTCAATACCGAAGCACGTTGCCCCAATGGTGTGACGCAGGCTGTACCTACTAGTAAAATACGGCTGTCAGCAAAATCAGGGAAACAAACCCTAAGATAAGCCAAAACGTGATTTTACCGTTTGAGTGACCAAAATTGATGGTCCAGCCCCACGCAGGCATCCGTTTGCGAACCCAAAGCCTAGAGTCCATCGTGCTACTGTAGATCCCAAACCATGGGACCCAGTTTTGCTCGTCTTCCCATTCCTTTTGATTCGTTTCTGACTGTGACATTGAAGCCTCCTTGAGTAGATACACAAGTTCAGCTAGCTCGTTGGACCGTCAGTGAGCTAGACAAAGAACGCGAATGTGTCGACCCAACCCTTGTCGACATCAGCTCAGCAACTTAAGCTCTTCAAGTATAGTAGCAGTGTCGGAAACAGTTGAAAAATTTCCTAAATTTATAGACGCCAATCCTTTGCGTCATAATGTTCGAGGTTTAATACGTTTTAGTGGCGGCTGTTTTTTTATTCAGCTAAGGGCTTTTTATTCAGCTAAGGGCTTTTTATTGAGCTAACGGCTTTTCATGCAGCTAAGGGCTTTCATTCTGCTAAAGCCTTTCATTCTGCTAAAGGCTTTAGCTAGATAAAGGCTTCGCACACTAATTCCGTTGCCGGTAGTCTCGCATAGCTTTGCGTAATTGACGTTCAGAATAGCGATCTTCATCAGACAACAATTGAAATGCGTAGTCGACCAGAGATGCGAGCTTCGGTTGATCGTCTAACTGACGTTGCAGACTGTCTAGACACATCAAGGCATGTTCCGCGGCAACGTAGTCTTGCAACTCACCACTGGCTCCTAGCTCTATCAATTGGTTCGCCATATTGAGTAAGTCCGTCTGCTGAAAATCTTGGCTCTCCGCCAGCAACTGAATTTGGACCGCTTCTTGCTTTAACCTCGCTCCAGCCACTCGCACCTCCTGTAGCGAGGACTTGGAAGCCATATGCAGACTAGCGACGGCTTGTCGCAGTGAACGTTCTTGTGCACGATCAACCGCTCCTACCAGCGCCGCTAACACCAAAAACACTCCGTCGTTAACGCGTACCGAGCCAGGCTCAAGTTCCGCTGTACTTGGCCTTGGGCGCCAACGCAAATCATTTAATGAGTGATGACAGGCGTGACAGTCAAACAAACCGAGCTCAGGATACCCTTGTGGATGATTCAACAAGCCACCCGATAAATTGTCTGCTAATGCTTGAGCCGATATCGCCGTGCCGACCATCATTCTACGTGCGGCTGTGTCGGTTATTTTTCGGGCTAAATAATCTTCGTCAACGTCATGGTGTGGTGGTTGCCGCTGTGTAAATGTATCCAGCTCAAATCCAAGACGCGGATGACCCGCCCCCATGATTTGATGCGTAGCGAATTTTTTTTCAGTACCGACGTGGCAACTAACGCAAAGCCTAGTGCGACTGCCCAATTCGGCCGTTGGATACATGCCGTCCGCCAGGTTACGACTCAAGTCATAAGGCATCACGGTATGCTGAGCCAGCCAATTTTCGGCACCACCATGACACGCCTCACAGCCAACCCCATCGCTAATATGAAACTCAGCACCTCGTAACTCAAGCGGCACATTGTCGGCATGACAATCTAAACATATGCTCGCTGTGGCGGGGTCTCCAATGCCCAGCTTAGCGGCTATCTGCTTGGACTCGGCATTGCGCAGCGTATTAAACGCTTTGGCATGTTGGTCGTGAAATAACCATGTGAGGTACTCTGATTGCAATACATTACTGTCATCGGCGGGTACCTTGCTGGCGTGACAACTGGAATTTGCACACGTGGCTACCCCCATATGGGTTTGCTGATCGTATTGCGGCAACTCGGCGGCAAATACACGACTAAACCCAAGTAATAAAAAGCCCACACTCGCGCATACAAGCGCAAAATGCTTGCCGAGAGACCGAGAATCCAAATTAATGTGTTTGCCAGCCGCCATACAATTTAATCCGAACCACCTTGTTGAGCCGGCTTAGTAGCATTATTAACTCGCCACGGCCGACCGTCCTTATCAAGATACAACTTACGCATCTCTTTCAAGTTCAGCGGCCTCGAACCAAGCCGCCCGAATACCGCGATCTGCCCACCGGTCTCATCCACCGCACGGTCGCGATCCATACCCTTAGACAATGCTATAGCTGGGGACTTAGTTTTATGCCAAGCGATCAATTCAGGCTTAGGTGATGGGCTAAACCCGTAGAACTTAGGTTGCGCATCGGGCGACGTAAGCTGCACAACTTTGAGACCGTTAACACCATCCGCAACATAGGCAAACAAACTCGCATTCGTGCTGCCGACGACCACATCGCGCGCATCGCTTATCTGACCTTGCGCATCGTACTGCTGATACAGAGCCATTTTTTCAGGGTTCTTAACATCCACAATCATTAAGCCCTCTTCACCTGCTGCCACATAAGCGTAAGTACGTGCCACGTAGATACGCTGCGCGTTCTTCATTGGAATAGTGTTTTGCTCAAGCAACCTAGGTGTTTCGCCTTGTGTAACATCCACCACTTTCAGTCCATCAGCGTCGGTCACAAATAGGTAACGAAATTGTAAGGCCGACGCGCGACCGTCGTTAAGCTCGATCACGGTTTCAATGATCGGCTCAAGTGGTGAATCTAAGTTGATGATCACCATTCCAGCATCCGCTATTACGTACGCATAATAGCCACCTAATACCACATGCCGGGCGCCATCTAGAATGCCATCAGGGTTCCAGGTTAAGTTCGCCTTTAGAAAGTTATTACGAAACTCACCATCTACCAAAGTATTAACATCGACTAGCATCAAACCTTTGACCGAGTCAGTCACCACCGCGTAATTATATATTGGGTGGAATGGCTGCTCTTGGTTGTCGACACGCATCAACTCACCCTGATTACGCTCCGGCGCAATGTTTTGGTTAGTTGGCAGCGCCATGCAAGTCACGTTATCGCTTTCTACTTGGGTATCGTGTCCGAGCTTGCTGAACGGTGCAGTTACAAATCTTAAGCTGTATCCTTTGTTCGAGACATTGGCCGCGTCGTAGACTCTAAAACCATTACTTCCTTCAGCAACAAACAAATATTCGCCCCGCAACTGTAAACACGAAGCCTGCGCAGAACTCCGCTCATATGCTATTTGTAGTTCCTGCTGATTGTCTTGATGTTGGGCAAACCAATCTGGGTAGGCATACTTTTGCAAGTAGCTACCAATAACGGCTTGAGGCTCTTCCCACTCGGTTACTTGCACTGCCGAAACGCTCTCTTGCCCACCAACCCATGCATGGTATCCAACGAAGTTAACAAAATTGGTACCCTGCAATAATAGCTGCGCCATAATCGCATTATTATCGTTCTGTTCCGACAAATGACAATCGTCGCAGGTTTTCGTTTCAGTCAATCGAGCCGTATGAGGAAAGTGCGGCGCAAACGCTTGAGAACTGAATCCGCTCGATGAAATCGGTGGTTGCTGAGTGTAAATTTTTTCGCGATTAGCGTTAGTCGACGACAAAACCAATGCCGACGAAGATCGCACCGGCGCGATACGTCCGCCGTTGATACCACCACGTCGACCTAGTTGGAACATCTGATCGCGCGCAACTTGCGGATTATACGTCGCATAATTCCGCGACTCTCCGCCCTCGTAATGGTTTCGCTCAGTCTTCCAGTTCGCCTCAATCGGCAAATGACAGCCCGCACACGATGTGGTCCACGACGTATGACAGGTATAACACTCCATTTGGTCGTCTTGATGCGCTCGATTTTCAGCGCTAACCCCAAGTCCCCAGTCTTGCTTGGCGGTATCATTACTAACGGTTTTAGCACGCGCCGCTTTGTCATTATATTGCGCATGCTTCGGGTCAACTGAATCCTTAACCAGCGACAGCTCCCACTCCAACCCAGGGGTCAATAATGAGCGCTGAATCAGCTTGCCATCGACCCATTCGAAGCGCAATTGGCCATCAGGGTTACGCAAGGCCGCCAAGCGATTTCCTTGTGGTGGAGCGGCTGGTCCAGTCGTGGTTAGATTCGGGTAAGCATCCGCCGTGCCATGACAATCCACGCAGTCGATTTCAACCGCATTCGCCACCTCACCATAGATATGCCCGTTGCCGTGTGAGTCTTGCGAAAAGTGACAATCCGAACAGTGCATCCCCTTGTCAGCATGAATCGACGACATGTGTACGCCCTTATCAAATTTCTCAGGGTCATCATCACTAATTGCATTACCTTGGGCATCTAATAACGTGCCTTCACGGTCGCGTTTATACACCGCACGAAAGTTCCATCCGTGCCCGTGATAGTCGGCAAATTGGGTATCACGAAGCTTCGGATTAAGTTCCGACACCTTGGCGACAAAATCAGGATCTGCCCACTTGCCCCGAGCCGCTGCGGCTTCAGGATTACGTTGGTTGGTTTGCCGGATTTCGGCATCCGTTGGATACTGCTGCTCTTCTGGCCACATATGTGGGGCATCCGACTCATAGTCCCACATGGTGTAGCCAAGATACGTATTGACGAACATATTAGGCTGGTGCATATGACAAATCATGCATTGCGAGGTCGGAATAGCGCGCGTGAATTCGTGCTTCAACGGGTGGCCCGATTCATCTTTGGGAATAGTTGGGTCGGCGGTTTGTGTTTTACCTAAATGCCCGAATTCAGCATACGGGCCTGAGTGTTTTGGATCACGATCATTGGCATAGACCACGTGGCAACCACTGCACCCTGATGAGCGATAATCGCCGGGATTATCGTTGGTGCCCAAAAACCACGACAGCGGATCGTTTAAGCGCGTCTTGGTGATATTAATCAGCGGCACTGAGATTCGACCACCAGTACCAGGCCCACGATTAGACTGACGAATATCCGGTCGACCTGGCTCTTCAAGCCGCTGCAACAAGCCAAGAGCATTCGGTATGCCGGTTTCCGGAAAGAGGTTTGATAGATTTCGTCCGCCGCGCTCAAAAACCCTAAAAATATCGCCGGGGCGCACGGTTTCCCATGCTGGCAGTGGCGCCAAACTCGGTAACACACCATGACGTTTTGCCAGCATTTCAGGCACGTTGGTGACGGGCCCAGCAATAGCGGCTGCTTCTCCCTCGCGGGTATACGCCTCGCCCAATATGTAATTCTTATAGGGCAATATTCCATTGTTATACGCCGCGCCGCCCCACAACATTGCGCCAGTTGACATCAAGCTACGCTTAGCCGCTTTAATGATAGGTAAATGGCAGGCACCGCAAGCTTCCTCTGCAATTCGATAATCGCCGGGATTAACAAATCGTACAAACTCTGGGCTTTCCCTATTTAACAAGGTGTAAGCATGCGGCGGATTCGCGCTCGAAGGTGAATGCCAGGTTTTAGGCAATGTTGGCTGCACATGAGCCAACGTCATCGCGGCTAAGTAAGCTGGTGCATAAGCATGGTCACTTGCGTGTTCATCCGCATGTCCGTCACTGTCAACAACTTGGCCAGTAGCGGGCTGAGGGTCTGCGCGAAAGTGTGCCGACAAACGCTCAACAGAATCGTGAGACTCGGGTTTTTCATGACTGTCTGCTACCGGCGCTTCAATACTTGAGTCGCCGCCGTGACAATCGGTGCATCCTAACACCACGGCGGGGTTACTGTGCATTGTGTGACGATCACTCGCGGTATGGCAACTGACACAGCCACTAGATTTAGTATCGGCTTCGGCTTGGGTTTGAGCCTTAGGTGCGGGCGGGTACACCGGGTATTCAATGACTAATGGTTCTTCGCCACTAGCGGCGTACAACGGCGCACTTACAACGCCGCACAGCGCAACGGCAGCCAGAGCCAGCAAGTTTCTAGAAATAATAGTAAGTCTAAGATTCATCATGAGTTAGTAAGCCAACACCAAATTTGCCAGAACAGAATACGGTCGCGTCTGTCCATAAAGATCTTTAAAACCGCTACCGGGATTCAATACCGCACCGGATAAACGAAACACGATATTTTGTGATGCAAAAGGCCGCCAGATCATCGCTGCCGAAAGGTCCTGCCCAATATTTTTACCCACCTTTGATTGGTTTCTTGCTAACTCAAGGCTCGAAGTATCATCAAACCACATCTGATTAAAATTCAAGGACAATCGAGTTTGCGGGGTCAAGTCAAAATCCGCCCCAACACCTAACACGGTAATACCGGGATTAGTAAAATTAGATTGACCATGCTCTTTAGACGAACGTAGCGACGGAATAATCGAATTTCGACCATTTAGTGCAACGCGACCACCACCAATGAGCGGCACATTTTGACGAATAAAAAACGCCGTATCACCGCCAGCAAACTGTGGATTTTCAAAAATTGCGTCGAAGCCAGTTTCACGTTGATCGAGCGGATTATCGTCACCACTAGAATGCAAAAGTGACGCCTTAGCGCGTATCCAGTCATAATCTCTGGATACTTCTGCCGCCACGAAATAGGCGTTTACATCGGTATTTTGATTGGTAAACACGCCATTGCTTTGATCGCCCAATGCATAATAAGCTGAATAAGTTAGGTTGTTGCGTCCAAAATGCCCATCACCACTCACGCCCAAATAAGTGACATCATAATCACGACCACGTTCAAATCCGAGTGAGCTTGGCCGCGCAATAAACTGGTTGTCGTCGAAGAAAAAATCACTCGACTCGCGGTTTCGATTATGAATTATCGAGGCTTGTGAGATGAAGCCTTTAGATGGAAAGTCTTGCCAATATAGATTGGCAATGAAAATATCATCTTTGCGAAGGTCATCAGTAATGTCATTCAATCCACTGTTTGATTCTTTCTCTAAGCGGCGAAACCAGGCCAGATTGTATTGAAAAATATTGTTGTTCCGAGTACCAAACAATCTGACACCGAGCTGATTATCCTGGAATAAAAATCCTCGAAAGTCACTGCTAAATGGCTGAATCCCGATACGAAAGCTATCGAAATCGTAACGGTCTGATACATTGCGAATATGGTAGTCCCAAAATGCACCCTGTAAGCCCACATAGCCCTCGGTACGCGTGTCACCTTGCGCAGGATCAGCTTTGAGCGCGCCAATTTCGTCAGCCACAGTATGATTAATATTAATCGCGGTGATCACGCGAAACTCATGATCTGGCGGCCGGAAAACTGTATCGCCTTTATACAAAACCCCTTCAACAATCAGATTTTCGTTAACGAGGTAAGTATCACCAGCCGCAACTAAGTCTAAATCGCCTGAACCAGCAGTGGTCGCCGCGCCAACCGGTATCGGAAAACGACGCGGCTCTACCACCGTATCGCTTATCACCGACAGATTCACAAACCAGTCTTTGCCGAATACGGGTCGATCACCTTTGATCGGGTTATTATTGTTATACGGATCCCACAAATTCTCTTCGTAACCTAAGGCATCGACAATTCGCCACCGGTCTGGCACTGGTGCAAGATCAGGTAATAACATTGCACGCGGCGTCGGCAAACGGTTTGGATTGCAGGGATCAGCTTCGTACACCAGCACCGGGTAATTGGGGCGGCGACGCGGCTGCTCAACCTCAGCGTCCGCCTGTTCACACACCACTGCACCATCTACGTTAACCATCTCGTCAGCTTCAGTCGGTGTCGCAGCGTGACTAGCTGCAAACCACAATCCACACAACAAGCCAACCATCGCGCGACCGACACCTAGGTTTGCACCTGGGTTTACGCCTGAGCCTGGCATGAGAGTCACCTTGCGGCTAGCTAGCTTGTCAGACATTATTTTCCCGCGCACGGCGATGCCTCGATAGAATCGATAAACGGTGCTTGCGGACAGTTTATGTAGCGCAAGCGAACACCTTGCGGTGACAAGGTGTCAGCGCGAATTGCTGGGTCGGCATTATTAATCGCCCCGCCTAATTCGACGCCAGCATTATGCAAGCCAAGAAATGAAATCATGTCATCCTGGTCAACTCCGTCACCGGAGACACCAATTCCACCAATCAATTGTCCGCCTCGATAAATTGGCACACTGCCGGGGAAAATCTGGATACCGTTGGCCAAATTCGGAATGCTAGTGCAGCCTGGTGCGGCTGAAATTAAGCGATCAATGCCAATCAAATTAAACTGTAAGCCAACATTAAACGGACTCCATACCTCAAAAGGAAAGCTCAACGGCCCGTTAGGGTTCCCGTCTATACCATCAGGGTAGAAGGGTCTAGATAGATTGCCACCGGCTCGATCCGAGAAAGCAATCCCGTCGGCGAGTGCGGTCGGTGAAACAAAGCTGCGTAGCGCATTTACAAAATGCTGTTGACCCGCGTCTATCAGCTTTTGACCGGCGTCGGCTCGTGAGAAAAACGCTGCCGTTCGAGCTTTTTGTAGGGAAACATCTGTGCCAAAAATCGGCGCATCAGGCGTACGAGCAATGCCTAAAATAATGCCATTACTGTCCACTACCGAAATAGAAACCCGCGCGCCGGAGTCTGCAGGGTTGCGAATTTGAGCGCGTGCCCGCATCGCCACACGCAATGCGTTACTGATTAACACTCGTACTTCATTCTCGGTAAGTGCAGCGGCGTCGGTTCCGGCTCTAATCGGAAATCGATCACCTAATACTACGGCAGGCACGCCGAACGCATCGCTCACGACAAATCCAGATTGTATCGAACCAAACGCAACCCCTGCTTTAACCGATCCGGTAAAAAAGCCAGCGACCGGCACAAACCTACCGCCAGCAAGCGAATCAACTGAGCTAGTACGTAGATCTTTATGTTCTGCGTCACTGAAGCGAACTAGTTTTCCGTCTAATGTTATCTGGCTAAGGACTTCTGGGGCACCAAAACCTCTAGTTGCCGCCAGCGCTACCAATTCATCAATAGATTGATCGATATCCGAAATAGAGTTATCAAGCGAGTACAAACCGTCGGCAATCACGCCAACACCGCCAATCACTTGTCCACCGCGGTACAACGGAAAACCACCGGGGTCAGCCGACAATCCAAGCGGCGAACCTTTTGGTCCTTGTGAGCCAACTTCAGAAGTCACTTCTGAGCATTGCAGCTGACTAAATTGAACGCCGAATAAGGGGCCTGCCGGTTGGTTAAATTCGCCAGGATTAAAATGCTCTTGCACAATTTGACTGGCAACACGCGTACTAAAAGAATTACCGCCGCTCGACAAATAGTTTCCAGTGATCGCTTTCGCGATGGCCGCAAAGCTCGCCGGTACCGGTTGCTGTTCAAGCCCATTGCCTTGTGCAATACCACGATTCGATGTCACCGTAACATTCTCAGCAGCACCGTTCATTTGATATACCGCCAAGACATTACCCGGCCGATCAACCACGGCAATGGTGGCTGCTACATTACGCGCTTTCGCTTCTGCCACGGCTTGCCCAACGACACGTCGAACCTCATCGGCACTCAAAATTGTTTGTGCATTCACGGCACCAAACAATCCCGCAACAAACAATCCCGCACATGCGCAACGCAACGTCCGTTTCCACACCGTCGGTCTTGGTTTTATTTGAACGTTGTTTTTCATACCAAAATCTCTCTCGCTATCAAGATTCATCATAGGTTAGTGGATGCTTTAGAAGGCTTGCTAGCACTATCACGAAGTGCTTGTTCAAGCGGCCGTTCGCCCGACCGCCAAGGCGCTAACGCAGGTCGATGAAACTCGTGACAAGCAATACAGCTCGTCGGAGTCTTACTCTCGTGCGAGCGCACACCGGTGTGACACGAATCGCAGACTGGCATATCCGGCATCAGCACATCGGTCGCTTGTTCAGACTCGGCTGCCGCGTGACACAAGCTACAATCTGACGAACGGTGGCTACGGTGATTGAAGACTGATTTCGTCATCCACTGTTCAGTTAATTTAACCTCGGCAACTTGCCAACTAAGTGCACCATCAGCATCACTTGTTTGACTGATTTCATGACAAGTTTTGCACGTGGTTCGAGTAAATACCTCTTCTGCTACACTCCGCGCTTTGCCCCACGGTTCTGCCATAGTAAGCGCTTGCGCTCCGCGTTGCTTAACTGAACCACCAGGCCGCCGCAACACGAAATCCTGTATCTCTTCTTGGGTCGGCGCGCGCCCAAGGCTGTTGCGTAAAAATTGTCGCGCATAAAACTCTTCCAGCGCTAATACTACCTGAGCAGGGTCGCCATGCGGAAGTTCACGCTCAGGCGCATCAGGATCAAACACCAAGGTATGACAGGCGCGACAATTGTTTTCCATGCTAATCGGCCGCATCAACTCCCCCGCGCCGTCGGTAACGTGACAATCATTACATACCAGTTGAGTATTCCCATCTGGGCCATCGACACCAGCCGCGTCAAGATGCACATCATGCGGAAAGCTTAAATTTGAATTCTCAACCGGGTTGTCGGCTAACTTTGCACGCTCAGCATGCCAAGTCATTGAGCCGGGTACGCCCTCTGCAGTAAGAATGCTAACTGACAATGCTGGATGTGGCGCAGGCTTACCTTTCTCACGATGCTCAAGCCCAAAGCCGCCAACATCTTCCAGCGCAGTCTCTAAACCCGATTCACTTAAGTCTTCATGACAACCAATACACAACTGGTCATCGTGCCGAACTAAGTTAGCAGGCTTATTATGTTCACGATGACAACTCGCACAGCGCACCTCATCCAAATTCACCACCGGATGCATTTCGCCATCTATATGCTGCTGAGCATCGGCATGACAAGTCAAGCAAGTATCATCTTGCACTTTTTGAAAAGGCACTGTGTGGCAGGCTTGACAATTTTGATTCAGTTCAGGAATCTTATGCGCCGAAGACAATGGTCCGGAAATCCATGCATTGTCAGACGGCAACGGCGAGCTGCGTAAGAACGATGACAGCTGACCACTCATTAAGCTAACAATGGGTACCACTAAAAACAGCAACAGTATCCCTGCCAATAAGACCCAAGACGGCCAACGCCGACTCAGATTAGTTTCCTCTAGGGAGAGCGGGCTATTATTCTTTTTATTTCGATCTTCCATTATTCAATTCCAAGCGCCACTACCAGTAGAAGAACACAACGATAATGTGCACCGTTAAAGCCGCTAACAATGAGATCGATAACGGCACGTGAAAATACAGCCAAATTTTTAACAACGCACGAATTTGCACATCGCGCCGAATACGACGCAATATTGTTTGACGAGCCGCAACCGTAGCCAATAGATTTTGAACCGACCCAGCCTCCTCGCCTCCAGTTAATACCGACAGTCGATTGGCCAAACATTCGATCGCATTCGCCTGATCAGTATTCGATACTTCTTGCTCGACACCCGAATTAAGCGCAGCGGGTATACGTACGGTTGAATTGTCTTTAGCCGCTAGTTGCTGCCAGACACTACCACCAATGTGCGTGCCTTCAATGGTGTTTGCTATGAGGGCGCGCAAGTCTGTTGTAGATGCTTCTTTGAGCGCCCGCTTATCCAGTTTTTCAACTTTTTTTAACAGGTTCGCCAATGTATCACCAGCACGATTTTCGCTCATGCGCGATGGGTATCGCACGTAGGCGTAAAGACCATAAAATCCACTCAAAATCACAGCCACCATTAACACATACGCTAAGGTGTGGATGTTGTAACCAAATTGCCAACCTGAATGAAGGCTCGCAATCAAAATCAATGCCGTGCCAAGATAAACATGTGCTGACGTCCAGCCTTGCACCGATCCCAAACTAGATGCATAGCTACGCTTCCGTACCCCTAGTAGCGACAGCCAGACAATCAAGGCCGCTCCGATCGTGCCAAGCGTGTAGCCCAGCCAAGTTCCACCATTCGGTCCGTCGATCGGGTCATGCCAGAAATAGGCCGCTGAACAAAGCAAGCTTACGCACAACGCAAACCAAAAATACCGGCCTCTACGAAATCCAATTATTGACTGATACATATTCGCTACACCCTAGCGTTCAACGCGACTGCTAACCAAATCGACAAATTGCTTGGGATTCAAACGCATCGCCGCTCCGGTAGGACAAGAGCTGACGCATGCCGGACCCGCAGCGCGATCTTTACAGGCATCACACTTAACGGCCTTTTTGATATCTTGCGATGGATCTTTCTGCTTGCCACCAGGACCAGGTCCTTTGCCAGTTAAAAGCCAATGCAACAAACCCGGCTTTTCGGCGGGTTCAGTTTCCAAGGAAATCACTTCGTATGGGCAGTTGCGCACACAGTTGCCGCATCCGATGCACGCTTCTTGGTCAATAAAGACCTCACCATCGGAAGCACGGTGAATGGCATCTGGAGGGCAGTCCTTCATACAATGCGGATGCTCACAATGGCGGCACGAAATTGGCACATGAATACTAGCGAACGACGCGCCGGCCTCCCGGTCTAAGCGAGAGTTTCCATCATGAGTTTCAGCACATGCTTTCTCGCAGTTGTCGCAACCGACACACAAAGACTCGTCAATAAGCAGCACATCGGTGCCCTCGCCCAAGCCTTCACGCATAAAGAACGACATTAACTCACCACCACGTGGTTCGGCCTCCATTTTAGCTTCAACCGTTAGCCGCTCGCGGACGTGCGCTTGCACCTGCTGACGCATGCCTGAATCTTTTTCTAACAGTGACAAAAAGCTGTTCTTACTTAAGCAAATTGTCTCAGTTCGCACATTGGCTCGTACGGTGTCGGTGCGAATCCCGTCGCCCAGCGCGCCCGCCTCACCAAAGTAGTGACCAACGGGCAAATACGAGGTAATGACTTCATGTTCCTCGGCTTGTTTTATTGAGGTAACAGATCCAACCCGAATCAAATGCACTTCATCACCAGAGGTGCCTTGGGTATAGATATCTTCGCCCGCATCAAACATTTTCAGTCCACTGTCTTGCACCACAGTGGTCAGTTCGGAGTGTGGTGTGTTGGGGGTAAACTTTGAATGCAATGCTCTGAGGATAAACGCCTCATCCAGTACACGCTTCACTTCATCAACCGAACTCAACAACTTAACCATGGTACGTCGAGGTGTTTCAACCACCACACAGCCTTCGCCAGCGTAAACCGTCGCGGTACGTCGTCGCCCGGATATCAAACTCTGTTCGCCAAAAAAGCCACCGCGATTGAAATGAAATTCTCCAACCCCGGGCAAACTCACAAATGCATTGCCATCAATCACCACGAAAAAGGTGTCGGTGAATTCACCACTTACACAGAGTTCATCGCCCGGCGCTCGATACTGCACTTTACTGTCGAGAATGAATTCACGAAAAGTCAGAGGGTTAATGTCACGATAAATTGGTGATGATTGCTGCAGGTACACCAAGAGTTCCGCAACCGATTTGTCGTACGGAAGCCCCTTAAACGCTTCAACTAATAATGGATGATCAGCCGGCTCAATATCGTTGCCTAGTATGTATTCGACAACCTCATAGCCTTGGTTCATCGCTTGCTTGATCAGCGGATATCCGCCCAATGCGCCGATCACGTAGATCCCGTTCACATTCGACTCATACTTAGCGCTTAGTTCAGGCAGCGATGCAGGATTGTCATTTGGGAACTCAATACCAAATGATTCCACCAATTTACGCGGAGGAATTGCACCTAAACGAGCAATCACGCGATCAACAGGAATGGCAACTTCACCGGTCGGGGTATTCAGAACAAACAAGTAACGACTCTCGTCGTCGGGGTTTAGCTCGATGCGACCAGGATTAGACTCATACTGACAGTCGATTTTTCCGTCGCTAATAGCGCCCATAATGGCGTCCAAGTTGCCTTGCTTGGCACGCGCAAATTCGTCTTTTCGGTTAATGATGGTCACGTGATTTCGATCAGCAAGACCAATGGCATTTTCAATTGCCGCATCACCAGCACCAACTACGGCAATACGCTCATCATTGTATTCTGCCGGATCATCCAGCTGATATTGGACGTGTTCAAAATCGGCTCCTGGGCATGGCAGCTTGCGTGGATTACCCTGCACACCGATACCGAGAATTATTGACTTAGCGCCAATTTTATCGCCAGACGTAGTGGTGATTACAAAGTTCCCCTGGCTGCCTTCTATGCCGGAGACTTCACTGTTATATCGTATATTGGTGTTGGTTGCCGAAAGCCCTTGATACCACTCATCTAAAATATTCTCACGCGTGTCAGCGGTGAATTTTAGCGGACTCCGTAATGGTAAGCGCGCAGGCGTATCCATTACGTGCTTGCCCTTCTGGTATTTTTGTATGGTGTTCGAATGCTTGGGCGATCCTTCGAGTAAAACGTGCGATACCCCTAGCTCAGCGGCATGTGCAGCAGCACTCATTCCACCTGGACCAGAACCCACTACTGCGATATCAAACAATTCCACCTGCAACCCCTTATTATTGTTATTCCTCCACCTTACATCAGTTTATAGTAAACCGATGCCTAATTGAAGAACCTGTTGCAATTAGCGATCCAACGCATTCATTCGCCATGAGCCCAAACTATCGGCTATGATAAGAAAGTCACATTAGCGGCTTATGGGTGCCCAATGCTTCAGCAACTTTCGATTCGTTCTCACGCTGTACTCGCTTGCTTAATCGCAAGCTGCGTACTGATTAGTTCAGACTCACTAGCGCAAATTAATAATGCGGAGAGCGAACACTCCACCGCTCACCTTGGAGTCGCGAGTTGCTCAGCCAGCACCTGTCACGGCAGTACCGTACCGTATACCGAATCTAATGTACTGCAAAATGAATTCCGCACTTGGTATGAACTCGACCCGCATGCCCGAGCCTACCAAACCTTGTTGACCGACGAGTCGGCCAAGATCGCCCGCAAGCTCGGCCTCGAGTCCGCTAGCACAGCTGACACGTGCTTAACTTGCCACGCCGATAACGTCGCACCAGCGCAACGTGGCGCTGACTTTCGTCTACAGGACGGCGTTGGCTGCGAAGCCTGTCATGGCGGCGCAGAAAACTACTTAAAATCTCACACCTTACAAGCGCACATAGATAATTTGAGTGCCGGCTTGAGAAAAACTGAAGACCCTCTAACCCGCGGCAAGCTATGCGTTAGCTGCCATGTTGGCGGTCAACAAACACGCCAAATCACACATCAAATCATGGGCGCAGGACATCCTCGCCTCAGTTTTGAACTCAATACCTTCAGTAGCATTCAACCCGCCCATTACATGGTTGACGAAGACTATCGACAACGCAAAGGTGAGGTCAGCGCAATCTCGACTTGGGCGATGGGACAAGTGGTTGCAGCTGAACAGCTACTGCTAAACGTAGCAAACAAACCTCGCGCAGGACTGTTTCCAGAACTCTCGCATATGGACTGTCTAGGCTGCCATCAGTCAATGAGTAAGATCACATGGATGCCAGACTCAGTAACGCAATTACCAAGCGGCACGCTGCGCTACCAAGATGCGCATTTATTAAGTAGCTACCGAATTGCATCCGTGGTGGCACCGGAAATGGCGCCAACTCTACTCAAATCTATTCGCAAATTTTTAACTGAAGCGGCCACTCAAGAGAATCCCAATACCTTAGTACAGCCACTCACTGAACAACTATCTGAGCTGCAGCTCAAACTCGCCGCATCGACAATTTCGGCTCAGCAGACTTACCAACTCATTGCAGCGCTAGTTGACTACGGCATCGAATCAGGGCACCACTCTTATGCTTCAGCCGAGCAGCTGGCTATGGGATTAAACTCATTGTTTAATGCGTTGTCTCAATCAAATTTTGACGCACAAACTAAGCAGCGTTTAATTCCCATAATTAATGAATTATTTACCTCGGCGGCGGATCCTGAACGTTACAACGCGGCCGCATTTATGCGCAATTTAAGACGTATTAAACCAGCAATGAGTGAACTCTAGCCAGATTTTGGCTAATCACTTCTTTGGCTAGTTGTCAGCCAACAGAGAAAGCGTCGCGGTTGCTTCGCCTGACGTTAGCACAACGCTATTAGCTTGGATTTCAGTGACTGTCCATGCTTGTATGAAATCACCGATTGTGACTCGGTAGCTTTGCCCAGTTCGGGTATCCGCAATAATCGCTGTTTGTGAGTTGCTGGACATCGATATTGCGCTAAGTCGATAGTGACCTGCGCTGGGATTTTCCAACTGCTGTCTATAATCAGCATCAAATAGGCCCACTACCTGCGTTCTTGAACCAGGTCGAGATTTACTTTGTGAGTCAATTTCTTGCGGCGAAACAATATCAAATACCACCGGCCTAACTCCAGCACTAACAGCCCGCGCACGCAACGACTCACTAATGTATGCCACGAACACCACCGCCGTGCCATCAAGCTCAAAACTTGGCGTATTGGCCGCACGTAAGTCATGCCGACGCAGTGACAACAACTCGAACTGAAGTTTTGGTCTTAATGTATCAAGCATTGGTAACAGACTATCTAATTGTTCGCTTTTGATTCGAAAATTTATTTCGAGACGCGCCCTCGACACAGCATCATCGTGCTCGTCAATTGATGGCCTGAGGCTTGAAATACTGGCATCGTGATTCACAAATAGAGCCTTAACAGACTCTTGAAGATGGTGACCAACCAAACTACCTATTGCGCTAGAACTAAGGTCGCCGCGGGCAAATTTATCGCGTAGCCCTGACTCCAATAGCTGGGACATCCCTGCGTTAGACTGCTGCTGATTACGTTGCTCGTCCAACGCCGCTCGCAACGAATTTGTGTGCTGTCTATGCGACTCAAAGCTGCTTAATACCGGCCTGACAGCAACCGACCACAACAGCCATAACGCTGCGGCTAGTAACAGGTAGGCCAGCACCGACTGGCTCAATTGACTACGACTAATCATCCGCGCCCTCCTGAGTAGTATCAGTCGCGGCAAATTTCAACTTCAGTCGAAAACGTTCGACATCTCGCGCTCCGTCGGCGGAAATTGCCGATACAAACTCGCTGTCTATGACCAAATCATTGGTGTCGACTCGAGTTCTAACCAACGATGAACTTCGTGCCCGCATATCAAGCACCAAAGTATGAGCGTTCAGTATTGCTTGATCGACGACGGCATCATTCGGCAAAGTGCGCGACAGCGACTCCAAATAGTTCACCGTTGTGGCAACGCTCGAGCCTTGGCCACTAGTCATTATCACATCAGAATCAAACTCAAGCCCGCTATTACTCTGATTTAATGCACTAATTTTCTGCTGCAAACTGGTTTGCAATTTGCTTTCTTGACTCCACCAGTAACCGCTCAAACCGAACAAAGCAATCAGCGTAACAGCGCCAAGTACTAGTCGGCGTTGGTATCGGTTGCGCGGCACAGCACGAGCTTGACCCGCATCACCAGCAAAATCATGAAACTCCACAAAGCGCCGTTGTTGTGCTGCATCAAAGGCCAAACCGCTAATTGAAAGCAAGGCTTCCTTACACGCATCCAGCGGTTCTACGAGCTCTTGTCGTAACACTGCATCGACCCGAGCTCCAGCGTCCGCAGCAACATACCAAAGCTCCTCTGCTTTAAACGGCATGAGCTCCGCAACCACCGCATCAACAGACATTCCCCGTTTATTAAGTGGCACAGCGATTGAAATAACATTATCGGCGGGAACCAATAAGTAGACTTTTACACGACCCGACGACCGCATTATACGCGTAACTTCGACCGGATCTAAGACTCGATTTTGATCTCGATCAGGCAAATAAAGTCTGTTATCTGAAGATGAATAGGCAACGACAGCGGGTTGCTTCGCACGAAATGCAAATGGCATGCCAAGTCCCTGAGCCCACCATGAGAGGAACCGCCTGACGCTTTGCA
Source organism: Arenicella xantha (assembly GCF_003315245.1). Taxonomy (NCBI): domain Bacteria; kingdom Pseudomonadati; phylum Pseudomonadota; class Gammaproteobacteria; order Arenicellales; family Arenicellaceae; genus Arenicella; species Arenicella xantha. Next base: position 19,181 of record NZ_QNRT01000009.1, read on the forward strand.
TTGTGTGTGTCTTATTCATAGCGTTGGTATTATGAACCAGTCAGCGCTCCATGTGCACTATCATGTGTCAGCTTAGCGTCTTATGGCGCCGCGAACAGTCTTCAAATGAGCCTTACTCTGTTGCAAACAATCGACGACTTATAAACGCGCGACCGAATCATACAGACGCCCTTCCGCATTAGTCATTTTGATGACCTCGCTAGAAACGCGCGTCGCGCTCCCAACTTTACTTGTCACGGTAATTCGATAATACGCTGATAAGCGAGTATCCAACATCGTATGATGCACCGGCGTGCTGACTAACGCTAGAGAATTTGGTATGCGAGCATCAACCAAAGACTGTTGCTGACGCTCTAACAGCAAACGTTGTCGGTCCGCAACGGCCAGATTAGGTAACCAGCTCAACACCATCTCACTCGCCAACTGAGGATGCACAGTCGCGACACCATTGTGTAAGCTGACGTTCGGAATAAGACGCTGGTAAGCTCCAGGGGTAGACTCCAACCACTCGCGTAGCAGACGATAAGTCAACGGTTTACCTTGCTGAACTAAAGCCTGCACTCGCTGAACAATGGTGGCAGTAGATGCCGAGTCCAAACCAACCTCAGACAGAATAGCGACTAATACATCATCAGCAACATAGCGTAGGTCAAGTCTAGCTGCTTCATTTTCCACTTCGATCATCACCGAACCCGCTCGCAGATTAAGATTCAATATGTGCGCCGGCGTTCCGGTCGGTGCCACAGCAACTCGGTTTGACGCGAGGGTCAACGCAGCATGACGAATGCCCGCCTGATGCAGAAAATTATGCTTAAGCCGCAACATATCTAGACGTGTGGCTTCAGTGTTCGCACTATATTGTGACGCTAAACCAACGGTTAACATCGCTAAAATAGCGGCAATCCAAACCGCCGTTAGCAACGCAAACCCATTTGTGCTACGCACCGAAACTGGACGACGCTTAATCATCTTAACGCGAACCTCCAGCGCTCAAACTCACCATGCTGACGCCAATAGAACACGATTTGCTGAGGAGGCTCATCACCTTGCCAAGCATCCAGTTCAACACCGTCCATCACATAACGAAAACCAGCTTGCTGTAAGCCGCTCATCAATACCGACCAAGAGTCCTGTAAATCCGATTGCACTTGCAACATCCCTTCGTTCGAAACTCTAAACAACACCGTATTCGCACCGCTCAACCAATCGGCATCTCGGCTCTCAAAGTTCAAGGTAAGTGCTGTGTGGTTCCCCCCTATTTTGGCACCAGACAGCGCCGCCAATTGCAAAGTACGATGCGTAATTCTGCGCTCAGTCTGCTGCATTACTTCCTGTTGAATACGACGCTTAGCATTAACCACATCGGCAATCGCTTGATAGGCAATCAGACTCAGCATTGCAAACAACGACAGGACCAACAAAAACTCCACTAAAGTAAACCCGACCTGCCGCGCGCTCATGAACGAACCAGGCAGACATCGTCCTTCGGTTTGCTGCCCAATAACTATTGAGAGTCGTCGTGACCTATTGGTCATTTTGCATCTCACGCAAAGTATCATGCACTTGATCGGAGACAAGAGCCTGATGCTGCAACGAAAAAACGATTGTGCTTAAGTGCACTTGCCGTGATAAATCAGGCAACACAACTTCCAGCTCAGCCTGCATTGCAACAACACGATTAGTCATTGTTTTGACCTCTGGTGCAAGGTCCGTGGCAGTGATTGGGGTCAATACCAAAGTCCACTCCATACCTGCGGCATCACCATTGAAAGAACCGTCGGCAGGCGGATAAACCCCGTGCTGCACTCCAGCAACCAGCGGTTTAGCATCTAGCGAAGCGAGATGGCTGGCTGCACGATGATGCGCTCGCTGCAATTGAGCGGTAATCGCAACTTGTTTATAGGCTTTCGCAACAATCGATGACGCGCCGGTTACCGCTACCACAGTAAGCGACAGCGCCACCAGCACCTCGATCAGCGTGAACCCGCGATTACAAAAATTATTTAGACCGCGCGGCATCAATCGTCACCTGTGACGTAATTCGATCAACGCGCAACAACCATGCTTGATCAATTTGTGGAGCGACACCGTCCGAAGAGGCGCGATCTCGAAGCAATAAGGTGCCGCCCGTGCTACTACCATCTGGATTAAAAGTCAGTGATTGCTGTTCGCTTACCTGCAACACCGAAGCGAGCGAACTCGGCTGATGACACCGTCCACTCTGCCAATGTAGCGATTGTTGTAGCTCCTGCGACTTGAGCCTACAGTTGCGCAGTGCTGTCGCCAACGATTGCACTGCGCTCTGGGTACGCACCGGCCCCAACCAAGATTGCATACCGCGCGGCACCAGAGCCAACAATAATCCCATCAAGGCGATCACTACGAGCAACTCAAGCATGGTGAACCCAAGGTCATTGTTGGTAGAAATCATAGGTCAAATTGCCCCACACTTTGTAGGGCGGAGAACACAATCAACACCACCGAACCGATTGCCAAGCCCATCACGATAATCAGCACCGGCTGAGCGACCGCAGCTAAACGTTCGGCCGCAACGGTAAACTCGCGTTCTAAGCGCTTAGATAAACGTGCCAATGTGTCAGCAAGCCGTCCACTCTGTTCGCCAGCCCGAATACCATGCGCAATTAAATCTCCTACATCGCCCATGGCCTGCACGGCATCACTCAAACGCTCGCCCTGCTGTACCCGCTCAATCACAAGTCTGAGCGACTCTTTACGCGCGCCCTGCGGCAGTCCCCGGCAGGCAATATCTAACGCGGCCGTCTGCGATAATCCAGCACCCAGTAGGCTCGACAAGGTTCCGGTTAATCGTGCTAATTCCAATTTAGTTCGCAGCGGACGTAACGGGCTTGGCCAAGCACTCGGTATTCGATCGGCAATGTCATGGCGAAACAACCAAAGCAGCGCACCAGCAAACCCAGTCAAAGCCAAGAACCACATCCCCCAATGATCAGCAAATACACCAAAACCCACCAAACCATTAACCAGCGCCGACTGTGAACCTCCAAACGAATCAACCACGGCAGCCAACTGCGGCAGAATCAGCAACAGAATCAGTAACAAACTGACCAACAACACACCACAGAGAATCGCGGGGTAAATCAATGCGTTAATAATTTTGGATCTAAGTTCTTGCGCACGGCTTAATTGCTCAGTCACCAACTCCAGCGCCGTCGGAAGATCCCCCGCAGCTTCTCCTGCCGCCACCATGCCGCACACTACGCCATCAAAGTGGCTAGGAAATCGGCCCAGTTGCTGATTAAACAAGCCACCTGCTCGCACTCCGGCAATCAATTCTCCAAGAAGGTTTTGTTGCTCATCATTAGCGGTGGAGCTAGATAGTGTCACCAGCGCAGCATCTAACTCGGCGCCAGATTCAAGCAACAGCCCTAAGTCACTTAAAAAATCAATTACCCATTGCTGTGTATTCATGAATGCTCTACAGCGTCGCTGACGTTAACCTCAAGATTACTCAAAGCCTCATCACCGACTACCCGAAGCCGCTCGAGCTCATCAATACAACCCGACGCGAGCAAGCGCGCCGCATCATCGGCCAAACTCATATTGTCTAAGCGGATCGACTTAAGTAACTGCTTATTACTGGCCTTACTGTTAACCCAATCAACACCGACGAGCGATGGCAATACCTCGGCAATGGCAGTGCGGCCAAGATAGCCGGTGGACTGACAATGCTCACAATCGGCGCCCCTGGCTAGTGTTTGACAAAAGCGACAGCTTAATCGAACTAAACGTTGTGCCACCACAGTTTTAAGCGTCGCGCTAATCAAGTAGTCTGGCACACCGAAATCACGCAATCTTGCCAGTGTTTCAATTGCACTATTGGTATGTAAAGTCGTCAATACCAAATGTCCAGTCAGTGCCGCTTGAGCTGCTAGTTTTGCAGTCTCCGCATCGCGAATTTCACCAACCATAATAACATCGGGATCTTGTCGCAACACCGACCGCAATGATTTGGCAAAACTAACACCGTGCTCCGTATCAACTTGAATTTGATTGATTCCTGGCATGGCTATTTCCACCGGGTCTTCAATACTTATTACTTTTAACTGATCCAAATTGAGCCGATTGAGTAAGGCATACAGCGTGGTCGACTTACCCGAACCGGTTGGACCGGTAATTACAATCAAGCCCTGCCGTTGCCGCATGGCGGCGTGCAAACAGTCAATCACCGATTGGCGATAACCTAATTCGCTAAGAGAAGCATGCCCGAGCGTGGGATCCAGTAAGCGAATCACCGCACTCTCACCATCATGCAATGGCATTGTGGAAACCCGCATATCGATCAGCTGCCCGTCGGCTGGAAACTTAAAGCGCCCATCTTGCGGCTGCCGGCGCTGAGTCACATCTAAACCCGACATCAATTTAATTCGCGCCATGGTTGGAGCAATACGGCTTTGGTCAATGGAACCTGCGCTTTGCAATACGCCCGATACCCTAAAGCGGACCCGCAACGCTTGCTGGTAAGGCTCGAAATGGATATCTGATGCTTTGGCAGCAATGGCACGCTGCAATAGACTGTGCACGGCTCGCACCACCGCCGACTCATTGTCGATGTCAGTGATTGCGCTATTCGGCATAGCTTGAGCAGACGAGTCGGCTTCAACTTGATCCACTTGCTGACGATAAAGTCGACTCAGTCCGGCCAAAATATCGCTTCGCGCGGCGACCACCGGAATCACTGCACATTGGCATTTAGAGCGCATCACTTTTAGGGTAAATTCGTCAGACGGATCAACCATCGCAAGCCGTAAACCTGCCGTTGATTGATCTATCGGTAACACTTCTTGTTGATGCAAAAATGAACCCAGAGCATCCAGCTCAGCAATCGCTTGAACTGGCAACTGGTGTGCGGTCAGTAGCGGCACGTCGAACAGTTCGCACATTGTTTGTGCAAACACTGTTTCAGGAATACTCCCGTGCCGCAGCAAGGACAGCAACGATGGTTGCGAGGCGTCCTCAACCGCATCACGCAGTAAAGACTTTGATAAATAGCCGGCGTCGGTGAAGCGCTCAAGCGCGGCACGATACAAGGAATGGTTCATAGGCTAAAGTCGGCACTCGGCATCCCAACAGGGGCGTGAATAAAAATCGATGATGGTAACCATATCAGCACCTCGTCATTCGAGCAACGAAGCAGCCGTTAGCTAAGGCTAAAGCTCGTGCACTATATCCGACGCTAATACCTCACCGAGCGCTTGCGCTAGTATGGTGTTGTTTAAGCGCCTGCGCTATTCTTAAGCCAAGCGACGATTCCGTCTCAATCTCGCCATCAACAACAATAATAAAAGCTTTTGAGAGAAACATATGCGTGCCTCATCGTTCACCACACTTCGATCATTGAATTATATTAAGCAGCTTGGGGCATCAGCACTCCGACCATCACTGCTCGCCTTTGGCGCAATTGTCATCAGTGGCTGCGCTTCCTCTCAAAATAGTTGGCGCGGCGTCGATAACAATCACTTTGAGGCCGCTCAAATACCGAGCAACCAAGACACATCGGTCATTATGCCGCCCAACACTGAACTGGCAAATTCAGCACAAGCACAAGTCTACCCGGCACAAGCCGTGCTACCCGCGACGCGCATAGACGCGAAGTCGCAAACCGCGCAGCCGCCAATGAACTTAGATACATTAGCCAGCGGCGACATCGTACTCCGCTTCGTGGCCACGCCGGTGCGCGACGTGGTACAAATTATTCTCGGGGACAATTTAGGCCAATCTTTCGAAATCGATGACGCCGTTCAAGGCGCAATTAGCTTGGATAAACAAACCGGCTTTCAGCAACAAGACCTGATTCCAGTGCTAGAAACACTGCTTGCAAGCATTGACGCACAACTTGTAAAAACCAACGGCACTTATAGAGTAACAACGGGGAGCCAGATTGCGCTACCGCACCAACTAAGTAATCTGCAACTGATTCCACTACGACATATCGATGCGAGCGAATTCATAAAAGTATCGGCCAACTTAGGGGCGAGTATCACCGCGCTTCCCAAAGGTAATTTGATAGCCGTCAGTGGTAGCGATCAGCAAATTGAGCAAGCTCGACGCCTAGCTAAAAGCATTGACTTAAATTGGTTAAAAGGTGTTTCGATAGGAATCTATCCAATTCACCACACCAATGCCGACACGCTGCGCCAAGAAATTGTTGGCATGTTTGGACAAGAAATAGACGCCGACACGTCAGGCGCATTAAGACTGGTGACCATCGAACGCAGCAACTCCTTGCTAGTGGTAGCGCGACACGCAGACACCATACAAACGGTCGGAGATTGGATTCAACGCCTCGATCAAGTAAGCCATAACGGTAATGGGCGCTTCTTTATTTATCGCGTTCAAAATGGTCGAGCAAAGGACTTAGCGGAGCTATTGAGTCAAATGTTTACTGGCACCGCTAGCCAACCAACAGATGATCGCCGAAACGATACTGAACTCAATGACAATAACCACAGCCCTGACCCCAGCAATCGTTTCAATGTTATTGCCGATGAAAGCACCAACAGCATTATTGTCTCTGGCGGTCCACAATACTATCAAGCGGTACGGCAAGCTATGGAGCAATTAGATAGCACACCAATGCAAGTCCTGGTAGAAGCGCGCATTATGGAACTAACGCTGAGCGATGACCTCGAGTACGGCTTGGAATGGTTCCTCAACGGGTCACGAGCGTCTAGCAATACCTCTGCCTCTCTGGATTTTGGGCGAGCAGGTATTAACGCAACACAGCCTGGTTTCAGCTACCTCATTGAGCGCGCTGGACAAGTGCGCGCAGCCTTAAATGGTTTGGCCGACGACTCACGTTTAAAAGTATTATCGTCACCGTCACTCATGGTGCTCAATAACCGCACCGCTAGCATTCTAGTCGGTGATGAAATCCCGGTCCCTACCCGTCAAGTGGTCAGCAATATTTCTCCCGAAGCACCAACCGTAAACGAAATAGAGTATCGCAATACTGGCATTCTATTGACCGTCACACCACGAGTAAATTCGAGCGGCATGGTAACTATGGATATTAGCCAGGAAGTAAGTAGCGTGGTCAATAATACCGTGTCGGACATTGATGCCCCAACCATTCAGCAGCGCCGAGTGAATAGCACGGTATCGATCCGTAGCGGTCAAACTGTGGTGCTAGGTGGGCTAATTCGAGAACAAGATTCCAGCGGCGAATCTGGCGTACCATTTCTAAAAGACATACCTGGGCTCGGCAAGCTTTTCAGCACCACACACAATTCAGCGCAGCGCACCGAACTAGTAGTATTGATTACGCCTCAAGTTATCGTCAGCGCCGCAGACGCATCCTCAGTTACTGAAGAGTTTCGTCAAAAGTTGATCGGCCTAAAACCACTTCCACTTGACCGCTTATAAACCACAAAATCACGTAAAAGCGCCCATCAATGCTGAGCTGGGGCCAATCCGAGGTAATAGTTAAATAGCCATTAAACGGCGTTAAAGATCAATTACCGTTTCGCCTTTTGCCAGCTCAATATGTTGATCGTCAGTGCAATGCTGCTTTAACATTTCATCGATTTCCACTTTCTCTTGCCAAGATCGGCTCGGATCGTGATGCCCTATGTAAGTGCGCCGAATGTTGCACGCTTGGGCCATTTCGACCACATCTTCGATGCAACTGTGTCCCCAGTCACGACGAGCAGTTCCTATGCCGCTGTCTAGGCTCTTGTCGCCATCATATTCGGCCCGTAAAAATTGACCATCCCGGTACACCACATCAGCATCCTTAGCAAATTCACGCAAACGTCGCTCAGCGTCGACACTCTCTACTTGTGGCGGATATTCTGGGTTGGGGCCATGCCGTAATTCATGATCGGTGCAGTAAACAAACACCTTACCGTTGTGCTCAATACGATACGCGAGGCACGGATCAGGATGAAACACTTCAAACGCTTGTATCTTGGTTTTACCAATCCACACCGGCTGATTCCAATCGTGGATGTGTTGTGCGACCGAATCTGCCTCGCTCGCGCCAAGCTCATCACTACTTTTGTTTGACTTGTCTTTGCTTAGATCGCGCAGCTCAGTCGCTTCAAAATCGGCCGGCATTAGTTCATAGGTTAATGGCGTCTGTCGACCAGGTTCACTCTTATCAACTTTATGCGAGAACACTCCAAGATAATGATCCAGTGCATTCAAATATGAAGCGTTGCCATACACATGAATATGGTTGGCTGGATTGAAACACACATCCGCTTGATCAAAACCTTCGGTGTGATCAAAGTGAGCATGCGTCCCAAAGATCGTCAATGACCGTGATGCTTGGCTTGACCACTTTAATTCTAAGTCTTGCGCACATAATCGAAAGCCACTACCGCAGTCAAATACAATGTCATAGCCGTCCGAAGTTTCTAAGCGAAAACACGAGGTCCAGCCACCATAACTTGGTGCCTCAGGTGGCGCAATTTTCTCCCACAACGATTTTATTCGCTCAGGAGCAATCGACTCAGCCGAAAGAATTTCCGCCAAAGCGAGAGCTTCAGCTGTGGAACCAGCCTCAGAACCATTACCTGCCACATTGTTCTGATTGGACTCTGCAGTGCTTTGCGTTTTCAATAATGCAAAAACTCGCTCGAGTAACTCGACCTCAGTGCGCTCGCGCATCAGGTGCCGCTCGGCCCTGCGCGGATACACGGACCCACTTCCTTGCACACCATAGAAATGAATTCTTAGGTTGTTAATATCGCCCGCCATAGCCCGCTCATTGAAATTCTTTATCGACTTATATCTTATCCGTTCGCCACTGACAACAGCATCTCACTCAAACACAGCATTGAACGAACAAATTCACATCCACAAAGCTTGGTTTACGCGGTATATTGGGATCACAATAACAACAATAAATATCAAAATGTTTCGAAAAAGTGGTGGACGAATTTTAGTGGGGTTAGCATTAACCTGCGTATTTTTGGCTTGGGAACGAAATATGATTGAGCTGCCGATCATCGATCGGCTAGAACTCATTGCCTACGATACTAGATTAGCAGCTACGGTGCCGAACGAAGACGTGGATCCTCGCATCGTCATCATCGATATCGACGAAGAGAGCCTAGTAGCCGAAGGACACTGGCCGTGGAATCGCGTAAAGCTCGCCCAGCTAGTCGAAACCTTATTCGATGTGTATCAAATCGACCTACTTGGATTTGACGTGGTATTCGCTGAACGTGATTCCTCTGAAGAAATGGAGCTACTTGAGTCCTTGGCTATGGAAACCGAGGACACCGAGTTCCTAACACGTTTTCAAGACTACAAACCTTATATCAACCCTGATCAAGCATTTGCTCGTGCACTGAATGGCCGACAAGTCATCATGGGCTATTACTTTGACAAGAGTTCTGTACGCTCAACTCGCACTGGCGCCCTAGTTGATCCGCTGTTTGCTAAGGGCACGCCCTATTATGAGATGCTAACGCTACAGCAAAAAGCTATTGGCGCTGATGGTGCCGAGAAACTAGTTGATGCCAATGTAACCAGCTACACCGCCAACGTCCCAGAATTACAAGAGAATGCCTTAGGCGGAGGTTTCTATTCCATTCCATCACAAGATAGAGACGGAATCTTACGACGCATCCAGCTATTGGAGAAATTTGACGGCGGAATTTACGAATCACTGTCGCTAGCGCTGGCTCGCCACTACATGGTCAGTGAAGTCGAATTGATCACCGCGTTCGATGAACGTAACCAGGAAGTCGTCGAAGGTTTGGATATTGGAACTGGGCGCATCCCGATCGATGCACAAGGCACCAGCTATATTCCCTACAGCGGTCGGGCCTATTCATTTCGCTACGTGTCAGCCACCGACATTTTGAACCAAACTGTGGAGAACCCCGAAGATCTGCAGTTTGTTATCGGCATATTAGGCACTACCGCAGCAGGCTTGGTCGATCTGCGTAATACACCATTACAACAAAATAATTACCCTGGTGTTGAAGTCCACGCCGCAACCATAGCCGGCCTGCTGGATGATAATTTCCGCTCGCGTCCTTATTATGCGGCAACCGCTGAATTTCTTAGCATTCTCGTGCTGGGACTGCTGCTGTCAATCGCCTTACCTGCCTCCGGCGCAACGGTTCAAACACTATTATGGCTTGGCTCATCAACGGCGGTAATCGCCGGTAATATGTATCTCTGGACTGCTGAAAATACCATCTTGGCAATCGCGCCAATGCTGATGCTGGCAACCAGCTTATACATGGTGAACATGGCCTATGGCTACTTTTTTGAGTCTCGTAACAAAGCCAAGTTAAGCGGTCTATTTGGACAATATATTCCTCCCGAGCTAGTCGATGAAATGTCTAAGAACCCAGATTCTTATGACCTTGAAGCGAAAAAAGCCGAACTTTCAGTACTCTTTACCGATGTGCGGGGGTTCACCACCATTGCCGAAGGTCTGGATCCCAAATCACTATCGCAGTTGATGAACGAATTGCTCAGCCCCATGACCAGAATCGTGCATGACAATAAGGGCACCATCGATAAATACATGGGCGATGCAATGATGGCATTTTGGGGCGCGCCAATAGAAAACCCAGATCACGCCAGTGCCGCCGTATCGTCCGGCTTAAAAATGCTAGATGAACTAGAAGAGTTGAATCGTCATTTCGCTGAACGTCAGTGGCCTGAAGTTAAAATCGGAATCGGTGTTAATACTGGCGACATGAACGTCGGTAACATGGGTTCGGAGTTTCGCATGGCCTATACGGTTCTCGGCGATGCTGTGAATCTTGGTGCACGAGTCGAGGGGCTAACCAAGAACTATGGAGTACTCTTTATTGTTACCGAATCCACTGCCGCCGCCGCTCCCGAATTTGAGTACCGTCGGCTGGATATTGTGCGTGTGAAAGGCAAAGCGGAACCGGTTACGATTTTAGAGCCAATGGGTCAGGCCGGCATGGTTTCGCAAGCGGAAATCAGCGAACGAGACCAATACCATGCAGCACTCGATGAGTATTTAAATCAACAGTTTGAATCAGCATTGAATCAATTTAGCGTACTCGCTAAAGCCGATCCAGAAAGGATGCTATACCAAATATATATCGAAAGATGCCAGCAATTAGTCAAACAACCACCTGGCGTAGATTGGGATGGTGTTGTCACTTTCACAACCAAATAAGCTTATCACAATGACAGCCGAGGCCTACTCGCAAACCAGGCCTTGGCGTGAGGTTAGCGGCACTGAAACTAAAGCCCAACAGCTCAAATTGCTGATTGAGCGGAGTGGCCGCATGCCTACAATTACTCAGCTTAGAAGTAACAAGTAAAGCCTAGGTGGCAGATGCCAACTAGGCTAGCATGGTGCGCTGGACTAGCCTGGAGTGATTAAAACGAGCCAGCTCAGTAACAAAAGCTGGCCATTGACTGTCAATTAGCCGTCCCAACCCACATTCGCTTAGCGACAGCGGTTTTCGTAATGTTTAATTTCGAGATCCTCTTCTTCACCATCCACCGGCTCAACCACGGATACCACCTCGTCACTAATGACCAGAACGTCATTGATTACGTCCTCCGGAGATGCAACGGGTTCTGGCGTTGGCTCAGGAGCCGGTTCTGGTGTTGGCTCAGGAGCCGGTTCTGGTGTTGGCTCAGGAGCCGGTTCTGGCGTTGGCGTTGGCGTTGGCGTTGGCGTTGGCGTTGGCGTTGGCGTTGGCGTTGGCGTTGGCGTTGGCGTTGGCGTTGGTGTCGGTGTCGGTGTCGGCGTTGGTGTCGGCGGTGGCGTAACACTCACGACCACATCCAAGATATTATTAACAAATTGCACATCTAGCGTATCAAACCCATTGGCAGTCTGAATAAACGGGCTATTTTGAGTAAGCGTCCCGCCCACACCCAATACCGGATGCGGTGTATTCGGGTTTGGATCATAGCCATCCAAATTTATAATATTCAAAACCACACCAGGGTTGGCAGGAGCTTGCGAGCCCGTGCCACCCAACACCAAATTTCCGCCAATATCGAGCGTATCAAAATCGCCAGGATTCGGACCAGCTAACTCAAAATTCAGAATAGAACCATCATAGAAGGTCGCATCGCCTGGAATAAATATCGCACCTGGTGAATTACCCGGTGCAAAGGTCGCGCCAAAATCAACAAACACTTCGCCCATCGTTAAAATATCGCCAGTGCCAGTGACTGATGAACCGTTACCAAAGGTCACATCAATAGGCCCGTCACCCAACAAGCTCAAAAGTCCTTGGTCAAAATGCAGCTCTCCAGCATTAGTAGTGTACGCTGTTGATTCCATCGGGAGTGCTGCTACCTCTAGGATCGCCCCGTTACCAATATTAAGCAGGCCGTCATTTTGCAACTGGCCACTTATGGCTACCACACCTTCCGGCGCAGAAACATCCAAAACCCCATTATTAACAATAACTTGGCTACTGTTGATCAAAATCGGATCAAGAATATTCAAACGTCCGTTAGAACCAATTACCAACGAGCCCGGGCCTTCATTTCCAGGCATGGCAAAACCGTCATAACCGACTATTATCTCACCGTCGGCGCCAGTCACGTCCACATCGCCCTGTACAATCAAATCCGCATCAATTTGCAGAGCGGGCCCAGATATACCAGGGCCTTGTTCTTGACCGCCGCCTTGAGCTATGTTGATCTCACCGCCATCGGTCACGGTAAATGTACCCGAATCTAACAGGACACCGGTAAACGCGTTCGGTGCAGGTGAGGTGATCGTTAAAGTGCCAATTTCGTAATTACCGGTACCTCCGAACTCACCCGCGATACCACCACCGTTGTCAATGCCCCCGTTTATAGTCAACGCATCAATTGAGGCCTGAGGTGCGTTCAAGAACAAAAAGGCATTATCGATGCGTAGTCCACCGTCAAACGTGATTGAGTTAGCCGAAAGAGTATACGGGTCCGCGCCATCCTGTACAGTCAGGCCGCCACCATTGAACTCCAAAGTCGCGGCTCGTATTTCCACGGACACTCCCTCTGAAAAACTGCTGTCGACAAGCGTAGAGCCTGATCCATCATTATCAAAATCGGAATTAAATACTAAGCCTCCCAATGGCCCACCTTCATCACCAAAGTCGATATCTTGATTGACTATGATGTTATTCGCCGCATTGAGCGTTAACGTATTACCTGAATATGAAAATAAAAACTCGTCGATCGTAATATTGCCATCTTCGTTACCGGTGCTGCCGGTATCAATCACAACGTCGGATTCATCAAGCGCGGTGCCAATAGTCTCAGGAGATATCTGCGCTCCAGAGGTAATCGCTGTAAAGGTTCCAGGAGTCGAATTATCGACTCCATCCTCAGGCTCGTCGTAAGTTATTCTTAAATCAATCGGGTCGATCAACCAAGTACCGGCCCGGCCGAAATCTGCACCAGCGTTCGGAACAGTATTAACCTCAAGCCCTAGTAACCCTGATGTTTCAATAAACCCACCGTCTCCGGCTTCGGTGCCGCCGCGCGCGCTCAATTGCCCGTTCACTCTGGCACTGTCTTCTGCAAACAGAATGATGGTACCACCGTCACCCTGAGTGTCGCCATTAGCCGCAACCACCGCATCTTCACCAAGATATACAAACTGGCTCGTACGGGTTGTGCCCCGCCCTTGCTGTTCGCCACCAATTAAAATTGTACCGCCGCCAGAGTTTGCCGAAGCATCAATGCTAGACCCAGTGTAAACTCCAACGTTATCACCAAGCAGCGAAATATCGCCCGCTTCTTGGCTATCATCAATAGGTGCAGAACTGATGTCCGCTCCCAGAATTTCAACTTGACGACCCTCTAGGTGAATATCACCGGCTGGAGCCGTTACATCTCCGCTGATGGTTAGTTGATCCGCAGCTTGTAAAAAGATACGACCATCAGCACTTTCCACCAGACTCAGATCGCCCTGATTAGTAATTCGCCCCGCGGCAATGGATAAATCACCACCACTAGCAATAATCTGCCCTAAATTTAGTACCGAGTCTTGTGGCGCCTGCACTTTAAATTCAACATTCTGCAGATCGGCAAAACTCAGAGACACTGACTGACCCGCAGCCAACATAATGTCACCGCCATCGGTTTGCAAAATACCGCTATTTTCAATCGACTTCGACACTAGCAATATGGCACCACCCGATGTTACGTGCACCAACCCTTGATTCACTAATACACCGTCGCCACCAGAGAAAGACAAATCTCCCGAGCTAAAAGAGTCATTAGAAAGCCCTAGAGTCGAGCCAACGAAGCCGGCAGTATCAATAACCGCGCCATCGCCAACCAACAAACCAGCCGGATTGATTAAGAACACCTGTCCGTTACTTTCTAAGCTTCCCAAGATTTCGCTCATCGAGCCGCCAACCACACGATTAAGTACCGCAGAGGACGCCGAGCTTTGCATAAAACGCGTAATCTCATCTTGGCTTATCGAAAAACTTTGCCAATCAATAATCGCACCATCACTATTGGTAACGTTAAGCTGATTTCCAATAGACTCGAAACTTGCGCTTCCGGCCACCACGTCGGCACCTTGCGGGTTAGCTTGTGCGATTCCACTGGAAGCAACCAGCAACGTAGCAAGTACTGTGGTTTTTAGCCTGAAGCACCCGTGAGAAAAACTTGTCTGATACATACTAGCCAACCCCTTGGTAAATAATTTTTGCTTTATGGTATTCACGCCCTACCCTCCGTACACTGAGCACTGGCCTTGCGGCGCAAAGCTCTGTGGAAAACGATCGATCTGATCTAATTCCGCATCACTCAAATCTGATAGCGCGAAATAGGGATCGCGCTCCATAATCAGCGGTACACTTGGTAGTGCACTGACCCTCTTCTGCGTAACGCCCGGCATATCCGGTGTTGCACTAGCCTGCAACACAGGCATCCCTGCATAACCCGCATTGCCGGCTTTTAACTGCACGTCAACACAATCTACTGGCTGGCTAAAGCGACACTTTCCGAGTTCGAAATCCGCTACCTGACCAGCACACTGACTAATGGCGATCGCTCCCGTAGCACAACTGCCATAGAGACCTTCTGGCAATAATTCATTAATTGAATCAGCCACCGCTTTACGCCCAGCAAAGTCATCGTCACTACCGATGGTGTAGCCAAGCTCTTGCTCATCAACCAAGCACTCATCGCCGGCACAGATGCGTGTTATAAAGTCCGTACCCCGAATGCCAATCGAGGCAATCGGTGTATCAACTTGAAACGCGTCTGGCTTGCGTTTACCAATCAATCCTGTAACGGTTCTCAACCCACCTTTGACTAGATTGATACACCCTTCTTCTTTACCCTCTTCGGTACTAAACTTACCAATCGCGATAGTGGTACCAGGCTTCAGAGTCAACTTGGTGTTATCCATCATTCGGATAACCGCGAAGCTTTTCTGTGCCGTGCTGACCATATCGCCCTCAGCCACTGCGCCACCCTTAGCCAACACACGGTCTACCTTATCGGCACCCGTTGCGGTTACCACACCTTTCGCTAGAATCACCGTGCCGGTGCTTGCAAATACGCTATCACTCGCCGTCACTAAAACTAGCAATGCTACGAGTGTTTGAATTAAATATTTCATGATCAGCCCCTAGAAACGATACGCTAAATTGAAGTGAACTTTACTGTCGCCATCACGCGAGGCTTCACTTAACTCATCTCCACTGTCGATACCATCAATCAAGTATCCGTAGCTAGCAGAGGCCGAAATTTTATCTGTTGGGTTCCAATTGAATAACACGCCAGCTGATATCACTGACTCAGATCCAAGCTCGCCTTCGATCGGCAGATTGTTTTCCACGCTGCCGTAATCGACAAACGCTACCGGTCTTAGTCCCTTAGTAATTTCCGGTGCCCAAGCTTGAAAATTCAGTTGGTAACCTTCGTCACCACGAAGCTCACGCTCCTCCATTCCCCGAATGCTATTGGTACCGCCTACTGCAAATTGTTCACCGGTAATTAGGCGATCACTACTCACACTAAACTTAGTTGCTAGACTCCATATCCAATCTGACTTTGAATACTGAACATTCACTCCTAGATCGTATTTTTGCCAATCGTCGCTCGCACCAACACGCGACAACCCATACGAACGAGCGTTATTAAACGAACCACCACTTAAGTTGCTCGACACACCCAAACTGGTTCTTACGTCAACGCCGCTCTCGCTACTCCACGCGCCAGAATAGGTAAGCGCGATTGGTCGACTGCGAACATCCTCCAATACTTGATTGCCTTGGAACTGAATATCATTATCAAATAGCTTATCGGTCAGCTGTAAAGACACGGATTGATGATAACGATCAACACTAGGTAAAGACTGGCTGTAGCCTAGGCCAAACACTTCGCCACGCCCAGCCACGTCAAACACTCCACCCACCGTGCCACTGTCAACATCGGACTCAACCGCAATTATGTTGAGAGAGCCACCCAAGCGGTAAAAAGGCATTTTATAGTTCAGTGCAAACTGCTGTACGTCGTCAATGCCCTCTGGCGAGGTAATAAAACTGATGGATGCGCTGTGGTCTCGCCCAAATAGATTGCGATGTGCCGCACTAACACCAACACGATAGTCACCTGACACTTCGGTGCCAGTATTATTTAACCATGTACTGAACAGAACCGGACTCTGATCCATAACGCTAACATTAGCGTCAATTTCATTCTCTGTTTTACCCGGCGCCAGTGTAACTCGCACTCGTTTTCCAGAGTTTTGGTTAGCTAGTCGCAACGACTGGGCAATTTGCTTCGCACTTGGAGAAGTGCCGCGCTGGAGGACCGGCAAGCTCGCTTTTACGTTCTCTGGTGAGTAATGTTTATTACCCACAACCTCGATATTGCCGATGGTGTAGCGCTTGATTAATAGATCAACAACACCGTCGGTTAATTCCTGAGGCGGAAACGAAACACGATAAAAACTAAGCCCTTTCGCCTTAATGGCTTGCTCTAAGGCATCAGCTGCATTTTCAATATCATCGATACCACGATTAGGGCCAATATACTGTTCAAATGCATCGCGAGTTTCAGCTTCACTTAACGGATTATCACCCTGTATCGAAAACGCCGACACATCGAAACTAACTCGTTCCAACAGCCCCTGAGTGAGCTGGGTAACTTCAGACTCGGCTGAAACCACAGAGCTTGCTAACAGTAGACTGCCAGACAAACTGGCCACCAATACTTTCAAACAGAACGTCGGCTTTGACGTGTCGTGAACGGCCTTACCCCGCACGTTTGATTTACCTGCGAGGCGAGAGCCGTGCATGCAGGTAACGCCCTCCCTCGAAAACGTTGTTTTCATCATAGCTGCCTTATTATTACTCTAATACTTCGTGATTTAGCGCACCCGACTTCGCTTCCAACCCGAAGTCTACGATCAGCGCTAGCATGACCGAGCCCGCACCCCAAAACCTATTAGCAACGACACCACAACGTCTCACCCGTTAATGGCAATTGTCCAATAGATTTCCCTAATAATTATGAATTGAGGATAGGCCGAACTTACGTTTAGCGCAAGTAGACAAATGGACTACTCGCTATTCGTAAAATGGATTGGCCGCGATCTTGACGCGCCACCTAACCAGAGTGAACCGCAAACCAGTGAAGTGTTGAGCGCGGAGCCCATCACGATTGAAACTGCCAAACTTTCTTGTCCAGGCTTTCTTATTCAAACTTCATTCAGCACCGCCTTAATCTCAATAATCGCAACGAAACCCAACCCACATACCTCGACGGCACTCTCACCAAGCCGTTGAAATAACTCACTATATCTAAAATTTAACTAGCTACTTTTACCTAACATATTGAACGCTTCGTCAGGAATCACATAATTCTGCTTTATCCACTGAAGGTTACCTTCAATAAAACCAACAAACTCTCGTTGCAGCACTAACTCCCAAACATTATTTGAAATTTCCTTAAGCAGCCGCATTTCCTGCTCAGCTCCGCCCCCCTCGATTTCGTTCACCTTCATATTTTTCAAGTGATAAGCGGAGCTTTTTTCCTGCACGGCCTAATACTGAAGCTTGTTCTTTGACTATCTCTAGCTCAATAGCGGAATGCAAGCGAGTGCTATTTCTCTGTAAACCGAATTTTTGCATGATTCTTCTGTAGATTTGTTGCTGTCAATACCGATTAACGATGACGAGAGGGTAAACCCCGCTCATCAAGCATACTGCACTTGAACTAATAACCAGCGATGGCCGCTGCTCTTTCTATGATGCCAGCTCAGCGATAATTGACTTTTTGGCTCGCATGAAATCTGCCGGCGAATTTAACGCATCCATCGCAATGACCTTACTCTGCTTTAGATAGGTTACGGTGAACTTACCAAGCTCAACATCACCTGAAACAATTAGGTCGTCATAGTCTTGAAAGAGTCCAGCCGTCTGTAATTTAATGTTGTACTGGTCCGACCAAAACCACGGCAGCTGATTATACGCTTCATGCTTGCCGCAGATCGACGCGGCCGCGGTCTTGGCTTGCGCCACGGCATTCGGCACCGACTCTAACCTCACTCTTCTATCATAGATGAAGTTATGGTGATTGCTGCAATCACCCACGGCATAAATATCAGGGTCCGAGGTTTGGGTAAACTCATTCACAACGATACCGTTGTCGCATTCCAAGCCTGCTTGCTCGGCTAATTCACTATTTGGAATCACACCAATTCCGATCACGGCGCAATCGAACTCTAAGCGCTCTCCGTCCGCTAATACGGCAATATTGCTATCACCAGCTTTTTCAATTCGACTCAGACCCGATTGCAAACGAATATCTACGCCATTATCGGTGTGTAGCTTTTGGTAAAACGCTGACACCACCGGACTGGTAACTCTGGCCAATACTCTATCTTGTGCTTCAAGAACGGTCACCGATGCGCAAGATTTAATCGCCGACGCGGCAATTTCTAGGCCAATGTAACCAGCACCAACAATCAATATTTTTGCATTTTCGTGAATCAGCGTGTTGATATCATCGACGTCCGCAATAGTGCGCAAATATTTTACTGACGGTAGATCTGCGCCTTCAATGGTAAGTTTGCGTGCTCGTGTCCCAGTGGCAATAATTAGCTTGTCATAGGCAATCGACTCACCATTATCGAGCGTCACGGTTTTGCTGTTGCGTTTAATTGTCTCTACTCGTCGACCTAATTTTAGCGTCACCTCGGCGTTACTGTAAAAGTCAGGATTTTTAATCGCCAACTTCTCGATACCGTGTTCACTTTTGAAATAACCCTTCGACAACGGTGGCCGTTGGTAGGGCAATTGTGTTTCATCACCGATCAATGTGATTGCGTCAGTCCAACCGTGTTTTCGCAATGAAGAAATCGCTTCCGCAGCCGCATGACTGGCGCCGATAATTACAACATTTTTCATATATTCATCACTCGTTCAAAAGATCATTATGCGTTGCGTAATCAGTTATCCAGATCCGCCAAAGTTTCTAGGTATGTGAAACCGCGCTCTTTCAAAGTTGACCGCATATTATAGAGGTCTAGGCCCAAAGTGCCGTCGGCTAGTTTCTTACGCTTCTCTTCTTCGAGCTGCTCGCGTGCAATGCCTTTGTCTAATACCATTTTGGCTTGTTTTCGCGCCACCACCACCACGCCGTCGTCGTCGGCAACGATTGCATCGCCTGGCATAATTAATTGACCAGCACACACCACCGGTACGTTAACCGCGCCAAGCGTATTTTTCACTGTACCCTTGGCCGACACGGCGCGCGACCATACCGGAAAATCCATATCTTGTAGGTCACGAATGTCGCGCACACCAGCATCAATAACCAATCCTTTCACGCCGCGCGCTTGCGCTGAGGTGGCTAACAGGTCACCAAAAAATCCATCGGTATTATCTGTAGTACACGCCACCACGAGCACATCGCCCGGCTTGCACAGCTCTATCGCCACATGCAACATCCAGTTATCACCAGGCTGAGCCAACACCGTGACGGCACTGCCGCCAATACGAGCACGCGGATAGATCGGTCGCATATACGGTTTTAGGTTACCAGTGCGACCGGCCGCTTCATGCACGGTCGACACACCTAATTTACCCAGGGCACTTGCAACATCGGCGTCAACCCGCTCTATATTTTTAACCGCGACTGTTTTCATTTTTGCTCCATCATTAATCGGTTGCGGGCAGATATACCTGCCCACGACTCAACAAGCGCGCCGTACGAACTAAGCCGGCGCTGGTTACTTTAAAAGATTGTTCAGAGCGCTCCGCATTTAACACGCAGGTAAACTCACCACTCGGATGTTCCACAGAAAGGCTAAAGGAACCGTCGGCATTTGACGCTGGGAGCGTTGCCACACCAGTAGCAACGCTCTTGGGCGCTAAGCACGCAGTCGCCACTGACACAGCACCCAACACACCGATTGCGTCATGGCATTTATACGGAATAAAAGTGCGGGTATTTACGATGCCCGACCCTTGTGGTGGCGAGATCAAACACATTTTGGGAACGGCGGCGCCATCGACATTTCCCAACCCCATCAACGGGCCAAGTTGCAGTCGAATTGATTGCAAGCGCGCCTTGAGTACTTGGTTGGCGTCCAACTCGGCAGGCGTCTCGTAGCCGCTAATGTCGAAATCTGTAGCGTTTAACAACACCACGGGCATGCCGTTATCGATACAGGTCACGTCGACACCATCAATAGTGTCTAGGGTATTGCCGGTTGGGAATAATTGGCCACAGGCGGAACCAGCAAGCTCA
Source organism: Arenicella xantha (assembly GCF_003315245.1). NCBI lineage: Bacteria > Pseudomonadati > Pseudomonadota > Gammaproteobacteria > Arenicellales > Arenicellaceae > Arenicella > Arenicella xantha. The sequence continues at coordinate 39,905 of NZ_QNRT01000009.1, forward strand.
AAGTAGTTACAGACAATTGGTGCAGCAGTGCCGAGCACACCTGAGATTGACGCACTCCCGGTGTACTCCACACGCCGGTTCGGTGTTTGAATTATTACCTCGCATTCTTTACCGCTGTTGACCATGTAAATTCTGAGACGCGTTTCACCGTCTTGCGCTTTGAGCATGCCACTTTCGATAGCAAACGGGCCAACGCCGGCTAGAATATTGCCGCAATTTGGCGCGGTATCAACACGATTTTCACCAACAACCACCTGACAAAATAAGTAATCAAGATCACAATCAGGTTGGCTTGACACTGAGACCAACGCGGCTTTACTGGTTAACGGAGTGCCACCACCGAGCCCATCAATTTGACGCGCATCTCGCCCCAAAGCATCGAGTAAAATTTGATCTCGCCGCTCCGTGTCTGATGGCAGATCAGCGGCGTTAAAATATAACCCCTTTGAGCTACCGCCACGCAACATCATGTAGTTAATCGCTGTTTGAGTCATGTGCTGTGCGCTCACTCAAATCAAACATTGAGTCGGCTGTAGACTTTGCGGGCATTGCCTTCGAAGATCTTGTATCGGTCTTCGTCGCTTAGTTTAGTGTTGCCGTCGATATAGCGCTTGGTGTCATCAAAATAGTGTCCCGTTTCAGGGTCAATTCCACGTACCGCGCCAATCATTTCCGAGGCGAATAAAATATTGTCTACCGGAATAATATCGAGTAACAAGTCGATGCCTTTCTGGTGATATACACACGTATCGAAATAGACATTCTTCAACATGACCTCATTTAAATCACCGAGGCCTTTGTCTTGCGCTAAGCCTCGAAAGCGGCCCCAGTGATACGGAACGGCACCACCACCATGCGGAATAATAAACTTCAGGTCAGGAAAATCATCGAATAAATTGGAATACATCAACTGGTCAAATGCGGTGGTGTCTGCGCCTAAATAATGCGACCCGGTGGCACTGAAGCAATCATTGCACGATGCGCTTACATGAATCATTGCAGGCACATCCAGTTCGACCATTTTTTCGTAGAACGGATACCAAGATTTATCGTCCAAGCGCGCATCTTTCCAAAAACCGCCAGTGGTATCGGGATTCAGGTTGACGCCAATAAACCCCATTTCTTCTACGCAGCGCACCATCTCAGGAATACTCTTGCTGGGGTCGACACCGGGCGACTGCGGTAATTGTGCGACCGGCGCAAAATTGCGCGGGAATAAATCACACACACGTCGGATCAGGTCGTTCTGATGTTCTGTCCAAAAGCGGCTGGTGTGTTCATTACCAACGTGATGCGCCATCCAACTGGCGCGTGGTGAAAAGATTGTTAAATCGGTGCCGCGCGCTTGTTGCAATTTAAGTTGATTGGTTTCGATACTCTCACGCAACTCATCGTCGGTCACCGCCATTGCGCCTTTGGAACCAACGAAATTTGCGTCTTTAGCTAGCTCAGCCTTTTGCTGTTCGCGCCATTCACCAACACCTGGCGGCGTGGTGGTGTAGTGTCCGTGACAATCAATGATCATAGTGTTATCTCTGCCATTTTCAAAAGTGTGAATTAAACTACTGCCAAGCCCTAGTCAGCCCAGTACAACCGCATTGGGTTTTCGACCAATAGCTTGTGTTGCAATTCTTCGGTACGCGCTATCTGGGGGATAAAGTTAACCAACTCGCCATCGTCAGGCATATGAGTCTTCATGTTTGGATGCGGCCAATCGGTGCCCCATAGAACTCGCTCAGGAAAAGTTTCGACAATGCGCGTGGCGAACGGAACGACATCGGCATACAACGGTTCACCACTAAACGACAAGCGGTCAGGGCAACTCACCTTGGACCAAATATTATCGTTCTCACTTAATAGTTTGACGAACAAGTCGAACTCAGGACCGTTGACGTCTTTACGCACATCCGGCCGCCCCATATGGTCGACCACAACGATGGTCGGCAGTGATGCAAAGAAGTCATAATACTCCGGCAAATCTTGTGCTTCGAAATAGATCACAATATGCCAGTCTCGACTCGCCAAACGTGCGGCTATAGACCTCAATCCGTCAATCGGTAGCACGTCGACCAAGCGCTTCACAAAGTTAAACCGAACACCTCGAACACCGGCCGCATGCAAAGCATCTAATTCGGCATCTGACACTTCAGGCGTAACCGTGGCGACACCACGCGCCATACCATTGGATTGCGCCAATGCATGAAGCATGGCGCGGTTGTCAGTTCCATGGCATGTCGCTTGTACCACCACGTTGCGACTGAAACCCAAGTGGTCTCGCAAGCTGAATAATTGTTCAGCCGAGGCATCGCACGGCGTGTATTTGCGTGATGCCGCAAACGGAAATTGATCACCAGGGCCAAACACATGACAGTGCGCATCGACCGCTCCCGCAGGAGGTCGATACGTGGGTCGTACCGGATTCGGGTGCCAATCCAACCAATCCGCGTCTTTTATAAAGTCGCTCACGCTAAAAACTCCTCGGTATCAATTTCAAGTTGTGTTGGCGCCGGATAGCGAGCACCAGTGACGGTATTGTGGTTCACGATTGCATCGAGGCGCTCTAACACCGCATCATCTAGCGATAGCTGCGCAGCGGCAATATTGGACTCTAAATGTGCAACGCTGGTGGTGCCGGGTATCGGGATAATGTGCTCGCCCTGATGTAATAACCAAGCCAACGCCAATTGGTTTAGCGGTAACGACACCTCAATTGCCAAGGTGTTTAGCTGTGCAAGTAACTTAAGATTCTCTGTAAACGCGGCAGGCTGAAAGCGCGGCATACCTTTACGAATATCGCTGTCAAGCAAAGTGTTTACATCGGTGACGCCGTTCGCGAGGAAACCACGTGCGAGTGGAGAGAACGCCGTAAAAGTGATGTCTAATTCTCTACAAACATCTAAAACCGCAATCTCGGCATTGCGCGACCACAGTGAATACTCAGTTTGCAGCGCCGTAATCGGATGCACCGCATGTGCTCTTCGAATACTGTCAGCGGATGCCTCAGATAAGCCTATCGCACGAACCTTACCTGCCTGCACCATGTCGCTCATGGCGCCAACGCTATCCTCAATCGGTACCTTTGGATCAATTCGATGTAAATAGTAGAGATCGATCGCATCAGTATTTAAACGTGTTAGTGCAGCATCAATCGTGCGATGCAATGTTTCGGGGCGCCCATCTATGACGCGCTTACCGTCCACGCCGGTCATCCCACATTTTGACGCTAAATGAATTTGCGGACGTATGCCTTTAAAGGCGCGCCCTAATAAGGTTTCATTTTTTCCAAAGCCATACAATGCGGCGGTATCAAAGTGCGTGACGCCGAGCTCTAAAGCACGGTGCAATAATTCGATGGACTCAGATTCACTCGGAGGCTTACCATAGGCATGACTGAGGTTCATGCAACCTAAGCCAATAGGTGCCTGCTCGATACCACCGATTTGGCGAGTTGTATGTGCTTGTTTCATGCTGTTAGTCACGACTTAGTAATTAAGCAACTCGGTTTAACGATTGCTCTAACTCGTGCAGCGTCTGGTAGCAAGCAAACACCTTAGCAACACTTGAATTTGGCTCACGACCATCTTTGATCGCAGCAAAAAATTCGCGATCTTGCAGCTCGATTCCATTCATTGACACATCAACGTTGGTCACATCGATCACCTGCTCTTTGCCGTCAACTAGGTCGTCGTAACGCGCAATGAAGGTGCCATTGTCGCAGATGTAGCGAAAGAAGGTGCCAAGCGGACCATCGTTATTAAACGACAAAGACAAGGTGCAGATTTTTCCAGACTCCGTTTTAAGCTGTATCGACATGTCCATAGCAATGCCGAGTTCTGGATGAATAGGGCCTTGAATTGCATTCGCTACGGTAATCGCCTCGCCCGTTTGATACTGAAACAAGTCCACCGTATGCGCCGCATGATGCCACAACAAATGGTCGGTCCAAGAGCGCGCCTCGCCCAAGGCATTGATGTTCTTACGACGGAAAAAATAGGTTTGCACATCCATTTGTTGAATCGACCGCTCGCCAGATTGAATACTGTTGTGCATCCACTGGTGTGATGGATTAAAGCGGCGTGTATGACCGACCATGCATACCAAGCCTGTTGCTTTCTGCATGTCGACTACGGCTTGCGCATCAGCAAGATTGTCCGCTAAAGGAATTTCGACCTGCACATGTTTGCCGGCTTGCATGCACTGCATCGCCTGTGCGGCATGCATGCTGGTTGGGGTACACAAGATAACCGCGTCAACGTCTGGCAGCGCCAGTGACTCGGCTAAGTCTGTGGTGACATGACCAATGCCGTATTTATCCGCGGTGGCCTGAGTCGATTGCAACTCACGCCCCACCACCGACACAACCTCGACACCGTCAATATTCTGTATGCCTTCTATGTGCTTTACGCCAAACGCGCCGGCACCAGCTAATGCTACTTTCATACGATTATTCTCACTCTATTCTTCGTTTACCAACACCAAATGACCGACCGCTGTATTCGACGCAGGCACGTGATAGAAGCGGTGCAATTGCGTCACTTTTTCGTTTAGCGCGCCGCGCATGACCAACCACATCACTAATTCCACGCCTTCGGACCCAGCTTCGTTTAAATACGTCAAATGCGGCATCTTGGTTAATTGTTCCGGTTCAGCCACAATGCTGTCCAAAAAAGCATTATCGAACGCTGAATTAATTAACCCCGCGCGTGGACCCTGTAGTTGGTGGCTCATGCCACCTGTACCCCAAATTTGTACGTTCAAGTCTTGATCGAATGATTCGACCGCGCGATTAATTGCCTTACCCAACTGATAACAGCGATTCCCTGAAGGCGCGGGGTACAACACCACGTTCACCGCCACCGGAATTATTCGACAAGGCCATTTGTCTGGCTCACCAAACATTAATGACAAGGGCACGGTTAGGCCATGATCGACGTCCATTTTATTAACAATGGTCAGATCAAAATCATCTTGGATCACCGATTGCGCTATATGCGACGCCAGCTCAGGATGCCCCTTAACTGTGGGTACTGGGCGCGCGCCCCAACCTTCATCCGCCGGTTGAAACTCTTCCGCGCAGCCAATCGCAAAGGTCGGAATAATGTTCATATCAAACGCAGTGGCATGATCATTAAACACCAGTATCACCACATCTGGCTTCTCTTGCTTAATCCACTGTTTGGAGAACTCGTAACCGGCAAATAGCGGCTTCCAGTAATCGTCTTGAGTCAGCTTATTGTCGATTGCAGCGCCAATAGCCGGCACATGCGAGGTAGTAACCCCAGCCGTTATTTTTGCCATTGCTGTATCTCCTCTGCGGTGAGCACATTACCTGCTGGAGAACGCCCGCCGTTGATCATCATGTTCTTGTAATCCTCAATATCCATGCCGGTCATGGTGGCCGCCGCATGCTGAAAACTTAATTCGTCGCTAGAGAATATTTTGGCCAAAAAGTAGATATTGCCGCCGAGGCTCATCATGTGGTTGTAGTCGCGATCTAACACAGCCTGTTTTTGCTCGGTGCTCATCGGCCATTCGTCGAGATACGCCGACTGATCTGCCTTAAAACGCGCGCGATTAGGCGCGGTCATAAGCGACATGCAAAACTGGTTTAGGTGATAACCTTTGGATGCCATCTCGGCATCAAAAATTATGGTGCCAGGAATGTGTTTATACACTTTGTTAGTTGCCATACTTAAATCGTCAACCTCATATTAATAGGGCAATCCCACATAGCTCTCAGCAAATGAACTCTGAGCCGCTTGGGAAGATTTCAGGTAGTCGAATTCGGCTTGACGCATCTTGTTAGTGAATACACCGTCTTCAGGAAAATAGTGCAGTAACTTGGTCAAACTCCAAGCAAAGCGTTCTGATTTCCAAACTCGCGACAGAGCTTGATCTGAGTAATTCTCAAGACCTTGTTTGTCGCCCTTTTGGTAATAAGCCAGCATGGCCTCATACAAATAATGCACATCTGAAGCCGCCAGATTTAAGCCCTTAGCCCCGGTCGGCGGCACAATATGCGCGGCGTCGCCAACTAAGAACAAATTCTGCCAACGCATCGGCTCGCACACAAAGCTGCGCAACGGCGCAATTGACTTTTCGATCGACGGGCCAGTCACTAAACGATCCGCTGCCTGCTTAGGAATTCGGCGCTTTAGTTCATCCCAAAAGCGCTCGTCTGACCAATCTTCGACTTTGTCGCCCGCGTCGACTTGCACATAATAACGACTCAACGTAGGCGAGCGCATTGAACACAAGGCAAATCCGCGCTCGTGATACGCGTAGATTAATTCGTCAGATACCGGTGGTGTTTCAGACAGAATTCCCAGCCAGCCAAACGGATAGACTGATTCATATTCCTCGCGCTGATGGTGTGGAATGGTTTGACGACTGACCCCATGGTAGCCATCACAACCAACCACAAAATCGCACTCCAACTGCTTATCCTGACCATCGACCTTATAACTAATGTGCGGTGACGTGGTATGCAAATCATGAATGGCAACGTCATCGACTGAATATTCGATGACGCCGTTCATCGCTTCGCGTGCCTTGTACAAATCACGCGTAACTTCAGTCTGTCCGTATACCGTCACGGTATCACCGCCGGTTAAGCGAGTGAAATTTATATTGCAGGCCTCACCATTAAACACAATGTCGATACCACTGTGAACGTCACCAACCATGTCCAAATTTTGACCGACCTTCGCTTTGCGCAATAAATCACAGGTGCCTGCTTCGAGTACACCAGCGCGAATTCGCGACAATACATATTCCTGGGTTTTACGCTCAAGCACCACCGACTCAATACCTTGCAAATGTAGCAGCTGCGACAATAATAGGCCGGATGGTCCACCGCCAATAATTCCAACTTGAGTCCGCATTACGTTGCCCGCCCGTGGTCGCTAAATGTTGCCAAACTTATTTCGAGCTACCACTGTAGTTAAAATTGCCTTGTCAGAGAATGGACAAAACAAATTAAACCTTGTACTTTTGTTTCAAAATTAAGTAAATATAAGCAATATAATACCTATTTCAGGTACTTTTAAAGCCCACTAGGCAATGCGCTGGATAGTAAACTCATGACACAAAGTAACATCCCCATCTTTTCCAACCTTTACGAGGAACTAGAGCCAACGCAATTGCCTGACTCGTTGCATTGTGAGCGCCTCGAGCAGCGCAGCGGGTTCCACGACTGGAAGATAAAGCCCCATCGGCATGACCAACTAGTGCAGCTATTCGTGGTGCTTGAGGGCGGCGGTGAGGCAATAATTGACGGTGAAGCAATAAAGTTCGTGGCACCGTTTGTCGCCTATGTGCCAAGCCTTACGGTTCACAGCTTTCACTATATCGAAGACAGTTCAGGCTTCGTGCTCAGCGTGTTCAAAGACGAAGTGCACAGTTCATTGCAAAGCGTTCCGAACCTTGTTTCGCTATTTAATCAATCGTTTAGCATTTCAGAAAACGACAACACGCGGCAGATCGCGAAAATATTAGATCTGATGACACGTTTCCATGATGAGTATCGCAGCAATAGGGCCTGCCGATTACTCGCGCTGCGCTCCTTGCTGGCATTGATTTTAGTAAATCTAAGCCGATGCGTGCCACAATTGAATGAGCAACCTTCTGAAACAGATTTTGACAACCAACAAAAAGTCGCCACGTTAATGGAGGTGATCGAAGCGAACTACACTGAACACCACAGCACTGAGTTCTACGCCAACGCAATGAACATCACACTGACAAAATTGCGCCGGATGACGCAGTCAATTCTAGGCATTTCAGCGCACCAGCTCATCAACAATAAAATCATTCTCGAAGCCAAACGTAATATTCTCTATACCTCGATGACCGCAAGTCAAATCGCCGACATGCTCGGCTTTAAAGATCCGGCATACTTTTCTAGATTTTTCAAAAAGCACACCGGTGAGTCACCGAGCGAATACCGTAAACGTGCCTCGATTAGTGAAAATCTCTAACATCACTCGTAAGTTAAAGCCCTTGTCACTTGGCTTACCCGGTTGAAGTTGCCCAAAAACGAATTTTCTAAACTGACTAAACCCCTTCGTGCTCAGCATTAAGATAAATTTAGTGTATTAGGTTTATTAAAGACTATAATTTTGATTTATAGTTTAACGATCAGAAACTCGAAGATGATTTCACACCGCGATGCGATTTAAGGGCTTAGATTTAAACTTGTTAGTTGCACTCGATGCACTTCTGGATGAAAAAAGTGTGACCAAAGCAGCGCAACGTGTGCATTTGAGTCAACCCGCGATGACGGCTGCCTTAGGACGCATACGGGACTATTTTGACGATCCAATCTTAAAGCTACATGGCAAGCGTATGGTTCCAACCTCGCACGCACTTAGAATTCAAAATGACCTGAAAAGAGTGTTAGGCAGTGTGGACTCCCTTATTTCAAAAACCGCACTTTTCGAGCCATCCACCTCTTCACGTAAATTCATAATTACCGCTTCAGACTATGTGTCTCATGTTGTATTTGTGCCGCTACTTAGAAGGTTAAAGTCGATAGCACCGCATATACAAGTCGAATTAATACCACCAGCAGACTCAACACATGAGCTGTTGTCGCAAGGAGTCATCGACTTTGTTTGCCTGCCATCGCAAATGCTCGCACCTGAGTTTCCTTCAGAGTATTTATTCCAAGAACGCTTCGTGGTTGTTGGTTGTAAAACTAACCCAGTGTTTAAAAACGATCTGTCGGAGGAACAGTTTTATGAATCTGGACACGTCGTTGTTAAATTGGGGCGCCTACGCCCTCAATCAGTGTCAGACCAAAGCCTCGAAGCCCGCAAAAAAATGCGTGACACTGATGTTTTAGTTAGCTCATTTCACCTGGCTCCAGAGATGGTTGTCAATACTGACCGAATAACCGTTATGCATGAGCGACTCGCAAAGATTTTCGCTGAACGCCTGCCGATAGCTATCACTGATGTGCCCTTTACATTTCCAATCTTTGAAGAATATGTCCAATATCACAACACGCGAGTCGATGACCCAGGCATCCGATGGATGATCGATCAAGTTAAAGACACAATCGGCAATCATGAACACGAGTAATCAGTGCGGGCTAAGCCATGAGGTTTAAAGGCCTAGATTTAAACCTACTCGTTGCCCTCGACGCCCTGTTAGATGAAAAGAGCGTGACCAAGGCCGCTCAACGACTGCATTTGAGCCAGCCGGCCATGACCGCGGCGCTAGGTCGCATACGAGATTACTTTGACGACCCTGTTTTAAAGTTACACGGCAAACGCATGGTGCCAACCTCGCACGCTCTTAGGATTCATAAAGACTTAAAAGCCGTACTCGGCGACATGGATTCGCTTATCTCAAAAACGGCATCATTTGACCCGACTCGATCTTCGCGAAAATTCACCATCACGGTATCCGACTACTTAGCTCAGATAATCTTTGTGCCGCTGCTTCGCAAACTACGATACAGCGCACCGAATATTAAAGTAGAACTATTAGCACCAGCAGATTCGACCAACGAACTCCTGAGCCAAGGACGCATCGACCTCAAGTTAGCGCCAAAGCAAATGCTCTCAGACAATCTGCCCTCCGAAGCCCTATTCGAAGAACGCTTCGTCGTGGTCGGCTGTAAAACCAACCCAGTATTTGAAAATGGCCTCTCCGAAAAAGTGTTTTATGACTCAGGCCATGTGATGGTAAAACTCGGTAGACGCCAACCGCTATCGGCTACAGATAACATGCTTGAAGCTCGAAGACGGCCGCGTGAGACCGATGTGCTCGTTGGCTCATTCCTGCTTGCGCCAGAAATGGTGGTCGGCACTGACCGATTAACTGTAATGCACGAACGGCTAGCTAACATTTTCGCCCAGCGCTTGCCCATTGCGATTACTGAAGTGCCGTTTACATTTCCCGTACTCGAAGAGTATGTCCAGTATCATGATACCCGCAATGACGATCGAGGAATTCGGTGGATGATTGAGCAGATCAAAAGCACAGTCATCATTTAGACGAATACATACACATAAAAACTATATATTTTCATGATTCCAAACTCTTCTTTATCATTAGCTCAAATACACTCGTCAGATTAACGACAATACTCTACGAATCATCTAAATGTTTTCGAATAAACAGACCGTCGGATTTAAATCGGAGTATCTAGCATGCCTGAGTTAACCTTACATTTTGCACCTGGCGCCTGCTCTCGTGTCACACTTATAGCGTTAGAGACCTTAGAGGTAGCCTTCAATACCGAGCTGGTTATTTTTATGCAAGGTGCACATAAGTCGCCGAAGTTTAAACAACTCAACCCTTCGTCGAAAATTCCAGTGCTTGTGGCTGACGGTATTCCCATTTCGCAAAACATCGCTATTTTGACCTGGCTCGACGCTTGCTACCCGAATGCACAACTCCTCCCCAAATCAAACACGCCCATGGAGCGAGCGCAACTATTGAGTCAACTCGCTCGGTTCCCATCAGACCTGCACCCCTTAGTCTCGAGAATACGGGTACCACATTTTTTCTGTGACCTACCCGGAGGCCCTGAGCGTGTGTTGTCGATGGCCACTCAAATCATGCGTGAGCAACTAGAGCCGATCGAACAGAAACTGGCTAGACAACCTTGGCTGGCAGGTCAACAATGGTCAGTTCTCGACGCATACTTGCATTGGGTATGGTTTCGTATAACCGGAGCGGGATTTGACGCCACTGATTTCCCCTATATCTCAGCACACTACTCGAAAACATTGGCAATGCCCGCGGTAAAACGCGCAATCGCCCGAGAGTACGAAGCCGAAACCTATTTAGAATCTAAGGGGCTAAATCCCACGTTTTTGAACCCTAAACAGCTTGATTAAAGCATTTAGCTTAACGCAAATATTATTTGCGGCATGGTGTTTCACTCAGCTCTAAATCTAATTCGAATTTCAAATAAAGCGAATACAATGACTTCATTAAAAACAGCCAATACTTTCCGAAAATATCACCGCCTACTTGGTTTCTTCTTAGCCGGCATTATGGCAATTTATGCCAGCAGCGGTGTATTAATGATTTTTCGAACCACCGATTTTTTGAAATATGAACAAACCTCCGAGCGGCACCTCGAATCCAACCTCGGCGGCAGTCAACTCGGCAAAATATTACGTTTAAAGGACTACAAAGTGCTAGAAGACACTGACACTCAAGTGGTCTTTTCACAGGGCAACTATGATAAAAATAGCGGCGTGGCAATGGTATCTGGGAAAGACTATCACCCGGTTTTGCAGAAGCTGGTAAAAATGCACAAGGCGACGGTAAATAGCCCTTTGTACTTTTTGAATATCTTTTTTGGTGCGTCTTTACTGTTTTTTGCAATATCGTCGTTTTTTATGTTCGTGCCACGTTTGTCGACCTATCGCACCGGCCTAAAGTTCGCCGCTGCAGGTATGGTTCTGGCCTTGATCGTGGTGTTGTTTTAGGAGCGCAACGCATACAGCTTTGAGAGTCACTCATGATTGTGCGTCTCACCAATAGCATTTCGTGCAATTGAAAATGAGGCGCAACAATGTTTTGAGCATCCAACGTCTTAATCACCAGAAGGGGCGCCGGTCTACTGCGTTTCTTGCTTAATCAAGCGAGCCAGTATGCGCCGTGAATGCACACCGCCAGCATCGATATTGAGCTTCATGAGCTTACGTTCAGGGTTTTCTAATAGATTCCGCTGCTGACTCTCGAGCATTTCAAGGTCTTCGGCAAATATTGCGCCCTGCCCGTCTCGAATCTGCGCGGTCAGGTCTGCATCGTCGGGTTTAAAATTGCGTGCCATCCCCCAGAAATACCAGATCGATGTGTCGGATTCCGGCGTAATAAAATCGACCACCGTACCACTCGCTTTGTATTTATCATCGGCATTAAAACCACCTTTGCCTGCAAGTGCCACGCCAACATCAATCATCACGTGGCTGGGCGGGCTAAAGCGGCATATTTGCCACCGATCTACCAACACATCATCGGCGAGATCATTGCTACGAAGAGCCATTTGCCAAAATGGCGGTGCGGAAATATTTTCCATATAACGGCTGGTCGTTACCGTGTCGCCATCGAACTCAGTCGTCACGGGCGCTTCGTCGATCTCTTTTTGACCAATGCTACTCGCGTGCACATAGGTTTCGTGGGTTAAGTCCATGAGATTGTCAATCATCAAGCGGTAATCGCAGTTGATGTGGTACAAACCACCGCCATAGGCCCATCCCTTCTGCTCGCCCCATTCAAGCGCAGGTATGGCCGCTGAATCAGCCAACGCCTGATCACCAGGCCAAACCCAGACAAAGCCATAGCGCTCGACCACCGCAAAACTCTGAACACACCGAAAGCGATCAACCGTTTGGCCAGGCATACTTGCGGTTTTACCATCAGCGCCCATTGCCAGACCATGATAACCACAAACTAACAAACCGTCCTCAATATAACCAAGCGACAGCGGCGCGCCACGATGTGGGCAAAAATCCTCTAGTGCCGTTATTTGGTTCTCAGCCGCACGATAGAACACCATTCGCTGACCACAGATCTTGCGGCTCAACGGCTGGTCAGAAACTTCATCTGGGGTACAAGCTACGTACCAACAGTTTTTCAGAAACATACTCTTCTCCTAAATATTCAGCAGTAGCATGGTGCCGAGCGTCGCATCTCTGGCTAATGCTCTCGAATCGATATTCAATTTATTTGGCTCACGTGTTTAGCAACTACATTAAGCTCGTGTTCTTAATTTCTCAATAATCCGCCGCGCATGCGTTGCGCCAGCATCAACATGAATACTGACCATCGGCTCGTTACCAAATTTGAGCATATTTTGGTACTGAGCCTCTATCACCACCTTATCTTCCTCAAAGGTCAACGCGGTTTGGTCCACTACCTTATTCAAAATAGCGTCCGAATCCGTCTGTGGATTGGTGGCGATGGTCCAGATATAGTGGGCGGAAGATTCGGTTTCTGGCGTCACGCCATGAAACCCGCGCATATGAAACCCGCCACGATTTGGATCGTCTAAGTGGCCTTCGCCAATATTTACGCCACCGGTCCAAATCCTCAGATGACTCGGCATAAACTCAATTTCTTGCCACCGGTCTATTTTGTCATTGAACGGATAAGCAGCAAGATACGTCGGGGGCGGTGTTGAATCGCGCATGTGACGCACAACAGTCACACAGTCTCCATCAACGGTCGTTTTCATGTCCGCCGTCATATGCGTATTGGGATCACCGCCGATAGTCAGTAGATGCACGTATCCTAAATGACTTAAATCCAATAGATTGTCGTGAATCAGCTGATATGGCGCGGCATAATAAAAGACACCACCGCCCCATACGTATTCACCACTCGTGTGTACCGGATAATCTGGTGCGGAATTCAGCGGCTCAGACTGCCCCTCGTCACCGAACCATATCCATACCAAACCATCTTTTTCCTCAATGCAATAACTGTTTACTTTTGCGCGTTTGGGAATGGTGTTTTGCCCAGGCACGTCGATGCACTGCCCGGTACCGTCATACAACATGCCATGATAACCACATCGAATAGCTTTTCCTTCCAAGGTGCCGTGCGACAATGGCAAGGCTCGATGGCAACAGCGATCGTCGAGTGCCCATACCGTACCGCTATCATCACGATATAACACTACCGCTTGATTCAGTAAGGTTCTTGCCAGCGGCTGATCAACTAGCTCTGTGCTTAGCGCCGCAACATACCACTGGTTTAATGCAAAGGTGTTCTTAGTTTCGGTGGTCATATCGTTCACGCCCGGAATGTGTAACTTAACGCTCATGATTTTTATCCTCGTAAATTTATTAATCAGCCGTGTTTAGCGCCACTAAACATAGGTAAATTGTGTCTACAGATGTGGGCGAGCAGCAACAAAACTCAATCCTCATTTGCTCCATAAACGCGCTCATAGTTGTGGCGTCCAAGCGGGCATTATGCTGCTGAGTGTGCGGCGTACCAGTGTAGTCAGGCTGAGGTCATCGCCAAACTGCAATGCCCTAGCTGCATCGGCATGCAACGGCGGATAACGACCAAAGCTGGCGTCGAGCTCAGCTTCAGGAGCGTAGCTAATTAGCTCCTTCGGTTGGCCGGTTTGCGTGGCAATTTCAGCAACCAGGTTGCCGATGGTGACATGCAATGCGGGTAAGGTGACTGCACGAACAGGCGGGGCGCACTCAAGTTCAAGCGGCAGCGCGTGTACAAAGTTACTCACTGCACTGTCAAGCGAACTTAACCAACAGGTGGCGTGTTGCGATACCGGCATGACAAACCGCTCGCCGTTAATCAAAGCGTGAAAAACATCACTCATAAATGCCGACTTCATACCGGATGGGCCTTTCGGCCGAGCCACCACACCCGATAGGCGTAGCGAAATAGCATCAAGGACGCCGCGACGAGTCAGCGTTGCAAGCCATTGTTCCATCATGGCCTTGTGGGCACCGTAGAGCATGCTGGGCGCTAGCGCAGTATTGTCATCAACGATGCTCGGTAAGTTTTTGCCTAGCGCGGCGATACTACTTGCAAACACAAATCGAGGGCTCGCCCCCCCGCTGGCGGCAATCTCGGCGAGCATCATCGTCGCCTCAACATTAACCTGCCATGCAGTATCAGGGTTCTGCTCGGCAGCGCCGCCTGGCATGGTGGCTAAGTGGACCACCGCATCACAGCCATCAACAAATGCCTCTTTAAGAATGCCAACATCGCGCAAATCTCCCGCAATCGCTATCACGTTAGGCAAACTTGGAATACCCTCAGCGGCATTGTCTATCGCAACAATACGATGCTCAGAATTAAGGTCAGCAAGACGAGAAACCAAAGCTCGGCCAACAAAACCTCCAGCGCCAGTAACAATGATGCGCATACCTATTTCAGCTCCAGCCTGTTTTTACTTGATAGGTAAACATCATGGCTGCACCTCATCGAGGGGCATACCATCATGTAAGTAGGGGCCTCGCGCTTCGGTTAATACAAATACAATCCGACAAACTTCCGTGTTACTAGTATTGCGCCAACGATGGATGGTACCCCGCTGCACGACCACCTCGCCAGCTCGGCATGTTTCGAACGCGGCATTATCGAGTTCGAGTTCAACTTGCCCCCAAACAACAATGCCATAATCGATGCTGTTGGTACGATGCATCGGCGAACTGCTGCCGGGCAACATATCTACCACGCGGACAACGGAGCCGCCTTGCAGTGTTAAACCCACATCTCGATCACGTCCATCTGTTTCGTCGTTCAAATCGACAGGCACCTCGCCGGTACTCCAGATTGTTGCGAATGCGGCATCACCAGAGGGGATAATCTCTGGTTGGAGTTGATCAATACTGCGAAATATTGCGCGACCATGTTCATCATGCCCGGTAACAATACGTCTAAACGGCGATATTTTTGTACTCATAGCTCACTCCAACTTATTCAACTTGCCAAACAAATCCGCTCGATTACGCGAACATTTAGGACTTGAGCACCTCGCTCAATTGCGACCAAGCGCTGGCACCAAATGAAGCCATCAATGCGATGTAGTCGGGCTTATGCCACTCACCAATCCCCACGTCATAAGCTGACGTATTTCGCACTCTCGTCAACCAGCGTTCTATCTGAGGATACTCAGACCACCAGGCGCTCAATTGCAGCTGCTCTAAACGTTCGATATACGGCAAGAACGACAAGTCGGCTAAACTCATTTGGTCTCCGACTAAGTAGTCATTAAAGGCTAAGACTTCGGCCATATCTTTAATCAGCTTGTCGTAAGCTAAGGCCGCCAAATATAGCCGCGGCGAGTCCATGCCGTTTAGCACAATATCTTGCATTACAGCTCTTCGTGCTGGATCGCTCATGCTGTTGAAAAAGCCCTGTAAGGCGTCGTCAGTGGGGTAGCGTTCTAGCATTTGATGGCGAAACGCGATACAAAAACTAATCACCGCGACCTGTTCATGCAAACCGGCGTCGAGACGCGTCAACCACACTCTAGTTTGCGCTCGGTGGATGGGTTCGGATGACAATAAAGGTAAGTCAGGAAACACCTCTTCGAGGTACTCAATAATTACATTTGATTCGGTCACGACTTGACCGTTATGAACCAATACCGGCACCAAACCTTTAGGACTGATTTTTTTGAAGTCTGGCGAAAACTGTTGTCCGGCGCGCAAGTTCAGGTTAGTCCCTTGCCAATCAAGTTTTTTGTAGGCCAAGACCAGGCGCACTTTTTGTGCGCAGACCGACATGTCATTGTGATAGAGCTCTAACATCTAATTCATCTTAAGCGGAACAATGCCGATCAAACACGCATCGCTAAATTGGTTGCGCTAGCGCGATCATCGACTCACGCATAATTGCAGAGTGCTCGGCTTTGTCGCCGCCTTCAATTTCAATCTTGCCAAGTCGTGCAGAATTTTCGACCACCATGCGACAACGTTCCCATCGTCGCTGTTCAAACGCATCCAGTGCCGCATTGAGTGAGTCGTGCCTAGCTAACTCCTCGGCCAACACAATTGCATCTTCAATTCCAATACAAGCTCCCGACGCTAAATGTGGAGACGTCGCGTGCACGGTATCGCCAATCAGGACCACGCGACCTTTATGCCACGGTAACGGCACTAACATCCCTTCTATTGGGCGCAGGATAACTTGCGATGATTCATCAATTTGATCACGCATCGCTTGCACCATAGGTGCGGGGAAGCGGCTTAATAAGTCTTTGAGTGTCGCTACCAACTGATCGCTCGGCACGTGCCTTTTTTCTTGCTTGTCCTCAGTTAGGAACAGGTAGACCTGCTCCTTCGACATGGGATTAATACCCGTTTTAAGATGATCAGAAACCCACATCATGGTGTTATTTGCTTCAGCGGGGCGCGGCAACACAGCTCGCCAAACACCTTGTCCGCTGTACGTTGGCTTGCTCGCTTCAGGAAAAATCAACTCGCGTGTTGTCGAATAAATGCCATCCGCTGCAATGACCAAATCGAAACGATCACTGGAGCCATCGGCAAATGCGACGGTAACGCCATCCGCATCTTCGTCGATTGATGTATAGCTGTAGCCAAGGCGGACGTGGGCGCCGGCTTCCACCACTTTCTTAGATAGAATGCGTGCCAAGGTTGGGCGCATAATGGCGCCGCCAGTTGGCACATTTGAACCTGCCAATGGTGGGTTGGGAATCTTAAGCAGCAACTGACCGGTGGGCGCATGAATTTCCAATGCTTCTTGGGTACTACCCTGCTCCAAGAATTCATCCAGAATGCCTAGAGTCTCAAAAGCGCGTAAAGTGGCACCACCGATACTAATGCCTGCGCCGTCGGCTTGCCAGTCTGGATCCAGTTCGACGATATGCGTTTCAATATTCTGTTTACGCAGCTGAAGCGCGGCGGACATACCGGAAAAACCGCCTCCGATAATAAGGACTTTACTCACTAAATTACTCAAGGACCTTCTCCTATTGATGGATTGAAGCCAAGATAAAACCGTCTTCAGCGATTTTTATTGGCACCGGTGTAAGTGACTGCCCCACACAAGGGCCCGACACACAGACGCCGGTATTAATTTGAAACTCAGCGCCATGTGCCGCACAAATAATTTTGTCTGCCGCTGAATTTAAGTACGCATTTTTCCGCCAAGGCAACGACGTGCTGCCGTAGTGCGGGCAGAGGTCTCGGTAAGCCACGGGTCCGTGTATTGTGTCAACCACAAACACCGTGTCGCGCCCTTCGTTAAATGGGTCGAAGCCTAAGGCTCCGTTGCGCGGCAGCTCGCTCAAGTTACACAGGCTCACGGTGTTAGTCATGACTGAGCAATGTTTGCGTTGCCGATATCATTACGACTTTGGTTTACCCGCTGGAGGCTCTTTGTCCGCTGGAGGCTCTTTGTCCGCTGGAGGCCCTTTACCCGCTGGAGGCCCTTTACCCGCTGGAGGCCCTTTACCCGCTGGAGGCCCTTTACCTGGCGGTGGTCCCATCGGCGCCCATTTCTCTCGATGCTCTAATAAGAACGCTTGAGAATTATCGGCACCCGGAGGTGCATCGCGTGCAACCCAGTTGGCATCATGTAAATCCATATCCGCGTCGTACTCCATATTGCAGCCAAATGGACTTTTAAAATACCAGAACCAATTTGAACCGAACAAGTGACGGCCAGGCCCCCAAAAACTTTGATAACCTTTATTCACCATGTTAGTACCCGCTTGCATCACTTCAGTTGGGCCACCCATATGAAAAGTAAAGTGTTCTAGGCCCTGCATATGCGGCGGTGTCTGAATAAAAAATAACGTGTGGTGGTCGTCGGTACCAGCGGGTCGCATAAACGGACCAACCCCGATAAAACGATCAGTGGTAACAAAGCCTAAACGATCACGGTAAAAGGCTTCTGCTTTGGCAAAATCCGGCACAAAATAAACCACATGTGACAGACTGCGAGGCATTGGCGATGCCTCTTTCTGCACACCAACATTATTGATGCCGCGCTGCGCAGGCGAACCCGGCGCATTAATCACTTCCGATGGCAGCGACAAAAGAGTACGTACGGATACCTGAAACCCGAGCGTAAACCCAAGATCATCAACAGCTTCTAAGGAGCCATCATCTAAATGCTTTACTGTTCGGTCTTTACATAGCTCGACATCAATCGCGTCGAGAGTCTTTTGATCGGCAACCCCATAAACGGTTTTACGCAATGACGCGCTGGTTTCCAACTCTGTCGGCAGCGACGGATCGTCTTTCGAAAGAATTTGCAATCCGGTACCATCCAAAGCTTCGAAGCGGCCCCCGCCTTTTGCGATTAGGCCATAGTCGGTCACGTATTGCGTGCAAGCGGCAACGTCATCAACGCCAAACACCAGTAAATCAGGTCCAATAATATTCATATTTTGTTCTCCGGTTAAACCGCTGTTTTGCCGCCCAAAGTCTCAGCTACCCAGTCAACAATGTAGTGACCGGCATTAATACTGTTATCAAAGCTGGAGTGTTGAACCCCGCCCTCACGGTCAGTAAAAATTTTCAATTCGCGCTTCGGGCTATTAACCAACTGCTCGTAGGTGCGCTCTGCCCACTTCAAAGGAATTTGGCTATCTTTTTCACCATGGGTCACTAAGAATGGCACCTTAATATTTTCAAGCACGCCATCCAGATGTACCTTTTCGGCAATCTCCATAAACTCATCCATGTCTTTCGCGCCCCACACCCAACGTACATGCTCCCAGTAATGTGGCACGGGAAAATCACCTTCATTTTCCAAGCGTCGCTTCTGCACATCGCGCCAGTCGTGATTAGCTCCCCAACACACACCGCAGGCTAAACGCGGCTCGAAAGCCACTGCTCTTGGGCAAAAATACCCCCCGAGTGAAACACCTTCCATACCGATGCGCTTTGAGTCGACATCGTCACGCGCTTCTAACCAGTCCACAATAGGGCTGGCCCAATGTTCAGAATCGTACCGAGCGTGCAAGTCTTGCAAGCGCAGCGCTTCACCAGTTCCGGGTTGATCAACAATTAGCGACGACACGCCACGTTTTGCCAACCAAACAGGTAAGCCGACTCGATACTTCATTTCTTTGGTCGAATCCAGACCGTTAACTTGAATCAGCAACGGCGCAGGGCCATCGACATTGTCGGCCTGCACCAACAAGCCGGAGATGTGCTTGCCTTCATAGGGAATTTCAACTCGTTGACAATTTTCGCCAGACAGCTTGGTACCCTTTTCAAACAGCGCTAACATGCGCTGGTACAACGCTAAACGACCAGGCGCGTTGTGTGCCTGCAGACGCTCGCAGGTGATCAAGTAGGTGGCAGCTCGATTATATTTTTCGCCAGCGGAAAACATTCTTCCCTTAGATTCGTCCTCTTCGGCTAGCTCACATAATTGGTCAGCCATTTTTTCCCACACGGCGCGAAAGGCTTTTGCACCTTCAGCATCTCGTTTGGTAGAGGCCTCTTGTAAAGGTGCACACATCACTTCGATTTCGCCAATGCGTGCACCCATTTCTATCGCCAGATCGACCGATAAATTCCATGGATAATTAGTTGGAAAGTATTTAAACATTTGAACTCCTTAAGCTCGTATCAACACACAAAACGCAGTGTTGCTTACAAAATTATTCATCTAAAATAGCAACAGCGCGTACAAAGCCAGCCGATGCATGTTTGATTTTGTATGGGAAACAAGAGACTAAAAACCCAGTAGCAGGCAAGCACTCTAAATTGGAAAGTTTCTCCATTTGGCCATAACCAATGTCACGACCTGCTTTGTGACCTTCCCAAATAATCGCTGGGTCACCACTTTCTTTAAAACGTTCACGCGTAAAACTAAATGGTGCATCCCAGCTCCAAGCATCGGTACCAACAACACGCACGCCCTGCTCCAACATATACAGGGTCCCTTCACGTCCTATACCCACACCGGCGTCTAAATATCCTGGTTCACCGTATACAGATCCTGCGCGCGTATTCACCAATACGATGTCAAGCGGCTGTAACTCGTGGTCGATTCTAGCCAACTCTGCTCGAATCTCATCAGCGGTCACCACATGGCCGTCGGGCAGATCGCGAAAATCGAGCTTGACTCCCGGTTGCAAACACCACTCCAACGGTAATTCATCAATACCATATGCAGGGCTTCCACCATCAGTGGTAGAAGCGTAATGCCAAGGCGCATCCATATGAGTTCCACTATGCGTAGTAATATGCAGTGTTTCAGCAGCCCATGCCTCATCGCCAGGCATGTCTTCTTTCTTTAAGCCAGGAAACATTGCACCCATCTCTGGCCATCCTGATTGATGATCCATGTAATCAATCTTGGGCAGCAAAGGTGGCGGGTCGGTATACAAACTGTTCTCTAACGTAACCGATAAATCTACTAATTTTCGTTTATTTAAACTCATACATACCTTATTTAAAGTGGCTCCGGTTCAATTGGGCCGACGTTATTTGATGCTAGCGTTTACAACTTTTTGATCAATTGAACCAAACAGTTCAGCGTCATCTGGTAGTAATGCTTGCATACGAATAGAGTCACCAAACTTCATAAACTCAGTTTTCGGCGCACCATGCTCAATCATTTCAATGGCACGACGCTCAGATATACAGGCTGATCCGGCAGCGCGATCCGCATTAGAAACTGTTCCAGAACCAATCAAAGTGCCGGCACTCAACTTGCGGGTTAACGCCGCGTGAGCAATCAATTCGTCAAAGCCAAAATTCATTTCACCGCCGTGTGGATGACCAAACCACTTACCATTCCACTCCACCTTTAATGGCAAATTGATTCGTGCATTGCTCCAAGCGGCACCTAATTCATCCGGCGTAACCGCAACTGGCGCAAAACTAGTGGTGGCCTTGGATTGAACAAAACCAAACCCAGTTTTCATTTCTCGCGGTGCTAGTGCACGCAAACTAATGTCATTGAGTTGCAGAATCAGCTTCACATGCTCCATCGCCTGCGCGGTCGAACACCCCATCGAGACTTCGTCGACCAACACGGCGAACTCGCCTTCAAAATCAATTCCATGCGCTTCGCTCGGCAATCGAATATCATCGCGAGATCCCAGAAAATCATCACCGGCACCTTGATACATCAATGGAATGGTGTCGGCGTCGGCTATCGGATCTAAATGAAAGGCCTTTTGCATTAGCTCGCCGTGATTGAGAAAACAGGAGCCATCTAGCCATTGCCAAGCTCGTGGCAATGGAGCCATGGCCTGCGATACATCGAAGTCAAATGCATCCTCTAACTGATTCTTATTCAGCGCCACGTAGCGTTGCTGAAGTTCCCCCACAACGTTGTCCCATCGCTCAATCGCGACTTGCATCGTCGGCGCACAGTCTCCAGCATGCACTGCGCGGCTCAAGTCTGTCGAAACAATGACTAATCGACCATCGCGACTCCCGTCATGTAAAGTTGCTAGTTTCATTATTTTTTCTATTTTTTATACTGATTAATTTAATGGTGAAGTATCGGGTCACCATGCACTCACTATAGATTCAGTCGAGCACCGTTCTTAGAAGCGATCTAAGTCTTTAGCCATCACAACCTCACCAGAAAACTTTGATTTGACACGCTCAGTGTAGGCGGCAACTTTGGCAGGATCATCTTCACCAGGCGCCATATGTGTCACGACAACTTGCTTAACACCGGCTTGGTCAGCCATATCGCCGACCTGCTCAGGCGTTATGTGGTGGTGGCGCAGATGTTTCTCGATATTCTTGAGGGCTACTGCTGGCATATTCGGGCTAGTACGCTTTATTTCGGCGATGATGTAGTCAATATCCATCATTTCACTGACGAACAAGTCTGCATCTTTTGCCAGTTCGACCACCGCAGTTGATGGACCAGTGTCACCGGTGTAAACGATGGTTCTATTTGGCAACTCGAATTTGAACGAGAGCGCCTGAAATTTTTCCCATTCCTTACTGCCTTGCGGCCAACTGTAATGACTATTGCGAACCGCAGTTACGGTAAAGTCTTCCAATTTCAATACAGTGCCATCTGCAATTTCTATGACTTCAACATTATTGTCCACCGGCATCGACTTCTGACCTGGCACGCCGTAATGCCCCTGTGCAGCGTAGTCCATATAGCTAAAGATACCGGCGACCGTCTGTTTAATTCCTGGCGGGCCGTAAATCGCTAATTTGCCAGGGACATTCGCTTGCCAACGCAGCGCAATAATTGCTGCAAGGCCCGCCGTATGATCAAAATGTAGATGACTGATAAACACCGCACGAACATCTCGTAGCGAGTGCCCGGCGGTAACCAGCTGACCTGCTGCGCCGTCGCCGGCATCCACAATATACGCACTACTGCCAACCAGCAACGCGTTGGCAGGCTGAGAGTGGGTAGGGTTAGGAATCGGGCCGCCCATAGTGCCAAGGGTAATCCATTGATTACTAACCGAAGAATTCTCAGCAGCGCTCGCCGCGTGCATGAGCATGGCAGTCATAACCGTACTAATAAATCGAAACATTTTCATGGCATACCCTCTTTGGCAATTGGACTGACAGATCAGAATTTAAATAGACGGTGCTAAATTCAAATTACCCAGCCTATAACTGGACGATCACGAACTTCACCCTGCCCCACATCAACTACTCAAACCAGCAGGATGCAACAGCTCTTCAACGTCTTAACTTATCTTCATATAGATGTTAGCGGCTGATGATCAATAAATTAAATTGTTTATATTTATGACTTATCATCCATAGAACGAATAGCCTATAAGCTCGCAAAAATCGGCTATTTATCTTCACTTAGGCCTAGGATGACAAAAGCGGTAACGCGAAGGACAGGTAGGAGAAACTAGCCGAAGAGAAATTAGTTAAGAGAAAATAAGCGGAACGCTTAGCGCGAAGCTTGTGAGATGCGAGAACGCTGTCGGCTTGATACTTACTTGATACTTAGACAACACCCTAACAGCAGCAAACCTCAGATGCTCGGCAGCCAGACGCTACCGCAGACCTGCGACAGGATGCCGCCGGCCTTTCCTCAACTGATTGACATTTACTTAGTCAGCAGGCTCTCAGCTCCTTTGAGCTTGAATGCAGCGACTACGACGCCAAGTGCACAGAGACCGGCGAACAACAACAGCACATTCGCCAAACCGCCTAGTTGATTTTGCAAACCGGCTGCAAGCAGTGGCGCAAAAAATTGTCCAAAGAAGAACACACCGGTCCATAAACCGGTTCCGCGACCACGGACATTTTCAGGCAGTAGTTGCAGCACCCAAGTCAGCATAGTCGGTAACAACATCCCAAAACCGAGGCTCGCGATTATCACCGACACGGTAGTCATGGCTAGTGATGTCGAGAGTCCGGCTCCCATATAACCTGCTGCCGCCAAAACAAGCCCAATCAAAACTAACATTGGACCCGACGCACCTTTAAAACGCCCAAACAATACCGATCCTAACGCGACGCCGACATTGGCAGCCGCACCGATTGCACCGATTTGTCCAGGTGAGACGTCCGCAGAAAGTCCCAGAATGACGCCAAGCTTCACAATGATCGTATAGAAAATAATGCCGACAAATAGCGTCGTCAATAACAGTGGCAGAATGCGAGCTAACGGCAGCTTGTCGCTGGCAGTTGATAGACTCGATGCTGAGCGCTCAGGCTCGAATAATATAATCGCGATCGCCGCTGCCACTGGGAGTGCGAGTAAATACAATAAAAATGGACCGCGCGACCCGAGTACTTCGCCAAGAATACCGCCCACGGCGATTAGCACAATTGCGCTCAGACTGACAGTGGCGATCTGCAAGGCAACCCAGCGCTCGCGCTCCTTACCTTTAAAATAGTCGCCGATTAAGGCAGTAGCAATGGTCATAATAACCGCTTCGGCCACGCCCAAAATGATCCGCGCTACAATGATCTGTTTAATATCACTCAGGAAAAACGGCACAACACCAATGCCCGCATACAGCACCAGAGCGGTAATCAACAGATTCTTGCGACCAACACGGTCGGATATCCATCCGGCAAGCGGCGAAAACAGCGCAACGCATAGCGCTGGAATAGTCATGGCGATTGGCACCAAGAATTGGAATCCTTCAACCCCACTAAATTCCCGCATTAACAAGGGCAATACCGGCACCAATGTAATTATCGCCATCGGCGGCATAACGGCCGCCAACAAGAGCATTATTCCGTGTTTGGTGGTCGCTGATCTGCCAGCCTGTTCAGCACCATTATTCGCGTTACTCATTCGATTTACTCCATTTGCTCTTATTGTTTGAATTATGCTTGAATGCCCGCTTTCGACACTTTATGAGAGTCTTCGGTATGCCCTATTTGCCAGTAACTGCTGGCATACATTTGATCCCGTGTAACCTTACGTTCGGATTTCATAAACGCGCGAATCGCCAACGATTGGCTGAATTCGCCAGCAACCCAAACAGAAGGTCGTCCAGCCAACCAAGTGAGTGTTTTTACGCGATCTAGCAAAATGCTATTCGGAGTCTCGGGATCACTATTAACGATCCAGTCAACCTGCAAGTTCGGTGGAAAATCAAGCGCCTGCCGGTCGTCCTCGTGGATAATCTCAAGCAGCACATAGCCAGTTGCATCAGCCGGCATACGTTCAATGTTGGCACTGATTGCCGGTAATGCGCTCATATCACCAGCTAACAAAAACCAATCGGCACTGAAATCCAATAACTTTTTAGGACCCGGCCCACCTACTTGAATCACATCACCAACCTGACAGGTTTGCGCCCAACTGGCTGCCGGCCCTTCGCTTTCATGAACGACAAAATCGACGTCCAACTCGCGCAACTCAGGTCGGTGGTGCCGAACGGTATAAGTTCGCACTAACGGTTTGCCAGCTTCGTCAATCGGCTCGGCTAACCGCAGCTTGATATAGCCTCCATTGGAATCCTCAGGAAAACCTTCGAGGCCGATGCCACCAAGCGTCACCCTGAGCATATGCGGCGTCAACAATTGTTTGCGTAGCACTTCGAGAGTGCGCGGTGGCGGGCGTCTATTCATGATTTTCGCAACCGATCAAGACTCCACTTACCCCCGCCAGCGGCCGCAAAATACAAAAACACAAAACAATACAACACAGCATTTTCGCCACCATTAGCAATTGGATAAAAACTCTGTGGCGCATGCGCAATAAAGTACGCAAACGCCATCAACCCTGACAACACGAACGCTGCCGGTCGCGTGAATAGGCCGACCAACAACAATGGGCCAAGCACAATTTCCAGCATTCCAGCGGCGCCCGGAGAGAGCGTCCACAAATCCCATGCATAGCGCGCATCAATTGGAAACCCAAAGATCTTTTGTGTGCCGTGCAAAGTAAACATAAACGCGGCTACGATTCGCAAGATGCTGAGCAACTCTTGATCCCACCTTTTAAGAAATTTCATATCTACTTCCTCTACAACAAGCAATCAACATTGCCGATTTAGTTAGAGTCCACCGCCATGCAAAGTCGCAGCCATAACTCAGAATCGATCTAGGTCATTAGCGATCTCGATGTCACCGTCAAATCCTTCAGCTATTTCAGCACGATAACGTTCCGCCATGGCTTCATCGCGGATATTGGGCACCATATGGGTTACCACCACTCGCTCGACTCCAGCCTTAGCCGCCATTTCACCAACTTGATGTGGCAACACGTGATGCGCACGAAAATGCCATTCGATAGCGTCGAGCTGCCGCTGAGGCATATTCGGATTCACCTTACGAATAATATCCAGTACAGCCGGGATATCCATCATCTCACTGATTAACATATCCGCCCCCTTTGCCAGCTTTTCAAGCGCCTCGCTTGGGCCGGTATCACCGGTGAAGACAATCGAGCGATCTGGCATGTCGAAGCGAAACGACAACGATTTAGCTTTTTCCTCTGAATGGCTGCTTTCGGGAATCTTAAAGTGTGTGTTTTCAGCTACCGTCACGGTTACGCCGTTAAGCTCAACCACCGAACCAGCGACCAACTCTTTAACCTCAACATTTGCCTGCCACGATTGGCCTGGCATGCCGTAAGCCGCTTGCCGTGCAGGCTCCATGCCAACTAACAAACCGTCGATAAAACTTTGAGTTCCGGGAGGTCCGTAAATTGTCAGCGTATCTTTGACCACTAGCTGCATACGCAAACCAAGAAGTGCTAATACACCTCCGGTGTGATCAAAATGATTGTGACTGATAAATAGACCTTTAACTTTCGGAACACGAAACCCAGCTTTTACCAACTGGCCCGCTGCGCCATCGCCAGCATCAACTAAATATAAGTCGTCTCCGACTACCAAAGCATTAGCCGGCTGCGCGCGAGAGGCCTGAGCATCAGGCCCCCCTGCTGTTCCGAGCGTAACAAACACACTTTCGACGCTGTCGGCCGTTGCCGTAGACGCATCCGCTGCATCAGCCGACTGACTTTGACTTGCGACCACTAGCAGGCCGTATGCCAACAGGCAAATTGATTGCCTAACCATTGAATTTTTCATTACTTCCACCTAAAAATCGTAGCTAAAACGAAGACCATAAGTACGTGGTGGCTCGTATGCTGAAGCTGCCACATTACCCGCTCCCAATTGATAAGTGGATGCGATAGTCTCATTCGTCAAATTCAGAAAATAGGCATTCAACGACCAATTCCCACTACTCGGAATTAACGTAAACGCCAAGTCTGCAGTCAAGTCGCTATCACTACGAGCGTCTGCCTGATAGCCAAAGCCCAGTTCACGTTCGCCACGGTAGCGCGCGTCAAGGTTACCGATAATGGTATAACCGCCAATCTCAAACATTTGCTGAATACCCAATGTCGCCGTCAAGTCCGGTGCATTCAATGCGTCTTTCCCAGAACAATCAACCGTAAAACCTCGATCATAGCCCTGTGCGCCATCGAGTGCAGGGTTGTATGCTACAACCGCATCACCCTGTAGCAATACCTGAGTATTAACACAACCATTAACCGGTGTTAGGAAGTTGGGCGGATCAATTCCGTCGTCAGACAAGTCAACTTGCGTATAAGTGTAATTATCATAGGTAGCATCTAACAACTGAATCGAGCCACGTAATAAAGTACTGTCAGTTGCGGCAAACTGGAAGTCCACTTCAGCCCCTTTTATACTCGACTCACCCACATTGCGAGTGTAAAACGCATTGGCTCCGTTAATATCGGTACCCAAAGCTGCAAGTTGTTGGTTCTCATAGACCCAAGAGAACAACTCTGCATTCAATTGCAATCTACCGTCCATAAAGCGGTTTTTTGATCCCAATGTAAAAGCGTCGATGTACTCAGGTTCATAAACTTCACGACCGGTGGCTAGATTGAATCCACCCGCTCGAAAACCTGTCTCGAAGCTGGCATAAAGTAGACTCTCAGGAGCTACATCATATTCAATAGCTGCTCGATAGGTAGTTTCACTATCACCGCCCGATTCACTGGTGCTTGATGGTGTAATTGACAAAATAGCACCAGGACCAAATTGCCCAGCTGAGGCAAACACATTTATCGGACCAAACGGATAAACACCACTAGGCGTGCCAACCAGCGGACGCAATGGAAACAATGATGGATCCAGTTGCGACAATGTATCGGCTAACGTCAAGCCAACCGGTAATGTAGGAATCTGTGGACAGAACGGCGCTCGGCCTTCTGGGTGCTCTAAGCACACGGCGGCAGTAGCTGACTGTTCCGATTCAATCGACCGCGTTTCATCCGTGTAACGAACACCGGCGACAAGCCGTAACTGGTCCGACACATTGTAAGTTCCCCGAGCAAATATTGCCGTAGACTCAACATTTGAATCAAAGTCATTATGTGAAACAGTGGAGAATTGATTGAATGAATTCTGGCCTTTAACATTCTCATCGAAATAGTAAGCGCCAAAAATCCAATCGACGTTACCGGCCGAGCCCGCTAGTCTAGCTTCAACGCTAGTTTGCTCAGCTTTATCTTGATTGATTGCCGCTTTAAACGGAGGGCCGTTGAACTGATTGTTAAGTTCAGAGACTCGGTAAGCCGGAACTATAGTTAACTCAGCCCAATCTAGGTCATAATTGATCTCCGCATTAACGCCTTTGTAACTATCGTCCCGCGTTGGGTAAATGTAGCCAACAAATGGGCTGTGAGCTGGCGCACCAGCAACATTTTCAGCAACGTAGTTGAGCACAGCTGGCGCATGTAAGCCGGTAAAATCATCATTCAAACCATCGGGCGCGGCAACAAAGTCCCAATTAGCGATCGGCAAATCTGAATTAAAGGCACTAAACGCGTAGTAACCATTATATTGTACGCCAGCACCGGCGCCTTGCTGCGTCGAGTAATCGGCCGCAACTCGCACAAGGAGTTTTTCATTGACTTCAGTATAATACTGAGCACGAATAGCCATATCATCGGCGTCACCAGTACCATCATCAAAATAACCGTCACGCTCAGAAATAGTAGCCGCAAGTCGAGCAGCCGAATTCTCAGAAACGGCGAAATTAGTCACTAGCGTAGCGTCGAAAGCGCCGTAATTACCCGCACCAATTTTAATATTGCCATTACTCTCACCCAACATTGGGGTATTTGGGATAACGTTGATTGCGCCACCCGTAGAGTTACGACCATATAACGTTCCCTGTGGTCCTTTTAGAACTTCGACACGATTCAGGTCAAGAAACGATGAAATCGTCGATGAAGGACGACCGATATAAACGCCGTCAATATTGAATGCAATGGCAGGGTTGGTATAGCCGTTATTGGTGAAGTTACCAACACCACGAACGAAATATGCCGTGTTCGCACCACCACCACTAAGAACCGCCAGAGCTGGCGCAATCTTGTTAAGCCCCTCCGCATTCACTACACCAAGTCGCTCCAACTGTTTGCCTGATGCCGCATTGATCGCAATCGCTGCATTTTGTAAGCTTTCGGATTTGCGCTGAGCAGTCACCACAATTTCTTCTAACGCCGGGGAACTTTCCTCGGCCTGTACATTACCAGTTAATCCAGCAGTTATGGCAACAGCTAAGGCGGATTTACTGAGATAGCTTGGAATTCTTCGCATCTTGGTCTCCTTTGATTTGTCTAGTTATTGTGAGCTCAAGTTGTGTGGTTCGAGCATCTTCGCACTCATCAACCAATTGGGACTTGAACATTAATAAGACTAACGCTTAACAACCGATAATTAGAATTGTTTGTTTTTATGATTTATCATCCATAATACTGATGAATTATTTGGTGTGATAACACGTCACCGAAATCTCAGCGACCGACCCTACCCAGCCTCAAATACGTTAGCCTTTCTTAACCCCATTATTTTTTTTAGTCGACGTTTGCTGCCTGCTCTTCTCTTAACATGGCCGCAATTTTTCGGCGGACCTGAAATGCCGGTCGATCGGCAAGAACAGAAATCTCATTTTCTAACTGTGCGTGCGTCTCAAGCCGAGCCTCAACAGCGCTGATTACATCAACGTCCTGCTTTCGAACAGTCAATTCCGACTCATATTGAAATTGATCTAATACCTCATCGCCTTGCCTGAAGTTACGCGTGGAGAATCCAAAATAGTGCGTTGAAGTCTCGGTCTCTGGAGTAATTCCATGCAAAATTAACAGCGAGCCCAGTTCTTTCGGAACGTCATCACGACCTTCCAATTTGGTAATTATCGGCAACCCAGTGCGAATCAATTCAGGACCGTAGAAATCCGTCACCACCTCAAAGTCTGCCAAACCGTCGAACGCGGCATCTTCACCGAATATCTGCACGAAGAATGGATTCCATGCAACTTTGTCGCGGCGCACTACGCGAAAGCTAAGCTCTCGCTCCTCGGACTCCATAGGTGTTTTCTTCATCGACTCGCCACCGCCGAGGTGATAATGCACATACGGGAGATGGGTCAAATCCATCAAATTATCGACCAACAATTGAGACCGTCCTTCGAGATGAAAATAGTTCTCTGAACTATAGTGCCAATCAGGTTCACCTAAGCCAAAATCCTGATACGGGGGAATTAAATCAGCATCACACTTATCAAGATCACCCATCCAAATCCAACAAATAGGACCACGCTCTTCAATCGGGTACACCGGCTGACAAAACTTCAGATCTACTGTGTCCTGAGATGGCACATCGACACATTTGCCCTCATCTGAAAACTTAAATCCGTGATAACCGCATACAATCGCGTCGCCTTCAACCCGACCTTTCGCTAAGGGCAGATGTCGATGTGGGCACAAGCCAAACATCGCAACCGGCGTGCCATCTTCTCGGCGATACATAACTACCGGCTTATTCAAAAATGTTCGTTCAATTGGCTCACGCGAGAGCTCACTTGAAAATGCGGCCATATACCAACGGTTGCGCACCATCGAGCTTTCAGATTTAAATGGATACATAATTAACTCCTCCTCTATTTATAATTTCTGGGTCACCACGTTCAACCCTAATAATTTGGCAGCGTTAATACCGACTATTCTAGGCTTCACATCATCGTGCAGCTCTTGATGCAATCCCAGCGGATCTGACTCCCCCATATCGAACGGGTAATCGGTACCCAAACAAAGCTTGTCTGCACCCTGCGTTCTGACTAAGTTATCCAGCTCTTGCGGGTCAAACACCAATGTGTCGAACCATATATTGCGCAGGTACGACGACGGCAATTTGCTAATATTTTCGCGGCAATCTTCACGCGCGCGGTAAGCATGATCCATACGCCCCCAGTAACCAGAAAGGTAACCGCCGCCATGCGCAACACACAACTTAAGATCGGGCACAGCGTCGAGTAGACCACTGAAAATTAAATGGCTTAACGCAATCGTAGATTCGAGTGGGTTGCCAATAATATTGTTCAAATAGTGCTCGGTTAATCGCTCACCCTGAGTGAACCCAAGTGGATGCATAAACAACAATACGTCGAGCTCTTGCGCAGCTTTAAAAAACGGCAAAAACTTGGGGTCAGCCAACTCCGCACCGTTTACATTAGTACCAATTTCGATGCCGCGCATACCGCAATCCTTCACGCAGCGCTTCATTTCAGCAATCGCCATTTCGACGTTCTGCAAGGGCACCGTGCCCATACCTACGAGACGATCAGGATGGCTCGCAACTGCTTCGGCAATGTTGTTATTAATCAGGCGAGCGGCGTCACGACCGAGTTCTTCTTGCACAAAGTAATAATACTGACCTGGGTTCGGGCTAATTGCCTGTACATCTACGCCCTGCTGATCCATGTCTTCAAGCCGCTCTTTCACACCATTGAGTCGAGCACCAATTTTAGCAAACATTTTGGCGTTGACTTTGCCCGAACTCGGAGACGTAAACGGCAGACCACGCGGCAGATCAGGAATTGCATCGCGAATTAACGCCTCAGCCGGTGCCACGTTCATATGACTGTGGATATCGATTACTAGATGCTCACCGCGCGGGGCAAATTGATGATGCGTACAATCTGCAGTGCCACAATCATGAATAGTGTTGTCGTTCATCGAGAGGCACCTACGGCTGTCATAACGTCATTTATTAAAGGTTCGATTATCATTTAGCGGCTAGACCGGA
Organism: Arenicella xantha; assembly: GCF_003315245.1. NCBI lineage: Bacteria > Pseudomonadati > Pseudomonadota > Gammaproteobacteria > Arenicellales > Arenicellaceae > Arenicella > Arenicella xantha. Next base: position 71,889 of record NZ_QNRT01000009.1, read on the forward strand.
AACGGACCCCAAAATGGCGTACGACCGTTTGCCTCTTCCGCCACGATATTATTTCGCTGACGACCGAGGTATGTCAGCTCACTATCAACCACATCACCAGGACGCAACCAACGATTACCGTGCATAGCGCCATTGCCCGGAGGTGAGCCGGTGGCAAATAAATCACCTGGCGTCAGGTTCACGCGCTCGGAGGCGTAAGATACAATCTGTTCAGGGCTAAATATCATGTCTGTCACCGGCCAGTCCTGCATCGTTTGGCCGTTCAACTTGAGATTGATTTGAATTTTTGAAAAATCCACAAACTGTCGCGGCACAATAAAAGGCCCGAGAGTTTTAAAGGTAGGTTGGTGCTTGCTCATCCAATCGAACTTGAATTTCACATCCGAACGTCTAAATTCATCGACCGTACCTAAGTCATTGACCATCACGTAACCCGCGATGTGGTCACCGGCCTCTTCCGGCCGCAAATAGCGACCCGTTTTGCCGATCACAAATGCCAGCTCCAGCTCCCAATCAGGGTGGTCACCGACTAACGGTAAGTGAATATCATCATTAGCACCAACCAAAGACGAATGCAGGCCAGTCCACAAAAATGGCATGCCTTCTTTGGCGCGTCGATCAACCTCAGCCAAGTTGCGCTGAAAGAACTCTTCATCCGTTTCGCCTTCTTTGCGGTCATGCTGATTAAATTTATTATGCGTCATCATTTCCGCAACATGCTGCCGATAGTTTGACCCCGCAAATAACATATTCGGATGCGCCAGCGCAGACAACGCATGCAGGCTCTGAAATTCATGCTCAGGGCAAGAACTCTGCTCATTAAGCTCAACAAGCTTATCGAAATTACGATCCCAATCATTGAAGATCGCGTGTGTGTCGTACCAGTGCTTAGATAGATCCAACACGGTGCCATCAGGCTTTACTAAACCTGGGAACGGCTTATCACCGGGCACGCAATACATGCCGATACCAAAACTATTGGTCGCTAAGCCAGTGGCAGGATGAAAGTCAGTCATTATTAACTCCAAAAATAAATGTGTACGGTCTTGATCGGCGAACTGGGCTAAATAAAGTACTTATCCGGCGGCTCAGTGCTCCACTTGTCCATCACTACCGTCGAAATGTCGTGGTAATTAGTTCCATCTTCTTCGCGGAATAGATCGGTATCAGAAAACGTCTCGAAACGAGCGCCATCGGGACTTCGCCACACATCAAACACATGACTCCCATGCGGATGACGACCAACTCCCCAAATCGATTCGTATTCTTTCGCTTGCAAGTAACTGTGGGTCACTAGCTGGGCCTCGTAGTCGAGTACTTCAAATGAGATATGGTGGCAACCACCACGCTCATCTTGCATCAATGCAACCACATGATGATCAACGTATTCATTACCGCGATTCATTCGATGAAATCCAACGATCTTAGCCTGAGGTTGCCCGGGGATATTGTAGACATCACTACCGATTAGCCCTAATTTCTCACTGTACCAAGCCGACGAAGCGGCATAGCTTTTGACAAAAATACCAATATGACCAATGCGCCACAAACGCGCGGGACCAAAATTGCGTGTTGTTTGATTCTTGCCAAATCGAACTTTATTGGCGGGCGTATTAATCAATAATTCAGCCTCTAGTTCGCCTTCCGGAATTCGAGCAACACCGTGAATCAAATCCACTTGATTACCATCGGGGTCGATTAACGTGACGTAGTGCCCGCCGCATGGTAAGTCGAGTTCAGCCACTGCAGTCGCACCTAACTCGTTAACCGCAAAATCCAAGTCGTCGCGATTTTCCACTTCAAAAGCGAACCCCACCAGACCGTCTTGCTCAGCTTGCTCAGCAATATATACACCCGTGTCACCGCCGAGCGCTCGCATCACTAATCGCTCAGAAGTTTCTTCCACCGGAATCAACCCAAAATCCAACGCAAACTCTTTCAGCTGCGCTAAATCTTTAACTTTAAATCTCACATGATGAAGACGCTTCAACATTCTTCTTGGCTCCCACTGCAAGCGCTATATCACTAAGAATAGGCACAGTCGTTGATTGACAAAGAAAGACAAAATACTGAGTTCTCGTAACACTTAAACCAACCATGTCGGCTTACTGAAATTCTCGACTTCTGCCTAACCTTGAACTAATTGAGCATTCAGAATCTCCCAAACCCGAGCAAAATAACAATACTTTCTATGCATACAATGTATAGACATCACCTATAGTTAGCAAAAGACGCGACAATAAAGCATAACCAGTCCATGGCGTGCGACATGACACGTTTATATCTTCCCGATACTTCTTCCCGCTCACAATCAACGCAAAATTAGAGCACTTAATGCTTAATAGAGATAAGATCTTCCACCTAACCAGCCGGAACTGCGACATTAGACCTATTAATAAAAATGCTTTTATAGCTTAAACACATTGATAACACCTATAATCTAGGCGATATTTTTGAACTAAATGACCGTCCCGAGAAGTTTTTATGCGCTTTGACAAACTCGATTTGAATTTACTGGTCGCCCTTGAAGCACTCATTGATGAGTCAAGTGTGTCTGGTGCCGCCAAACGACTACACCTAACGCAGCCGACTGTGAGCGCATCACTTAATCGTCTGAGAGACTATTTCGACGATGAATTATTAATAAAAAGTGGACGTAAAATGATTTTGTCGCCTAAAGCGATCGAGCTCGATGCGCCAGTCCGAACCGCACTCGCGCTCATCCGGCGAGAGATCACCAACCCTAAAACCTTCGACCCAACACAAAGCAAACGCGAGTTTCTGATCGTTGCCTCGGACTATTCATTCAACATTTTGTTAGGTGACTTGATCAAGACTTGTGAGCGCCAAGCACCCCGGATCACCTTTACGATTATTCCACCGAGCAAACGAGCAATAGCACGCTTTCAGCGCGGTGAAGTGGACCTAATACTGACCGTGTCACCTTACAAAATTGAAGGGCACCCAGAGCTAGCGCTCTTGCAAGACGAAGACGCGGTAATCTGCTGCGCGCAAGGCGCTTTCAGAAGCGGTATTTCCAGACAACAATTTCTTAACGCCGGACACGTTGTTGCGCAGTTTGGCGAGGAACGCAGTCCTGCGACCATGGAGATGCATTTAGCTGAACTAGGTCTGCCGCGCAAAATTGAGGTTCGCTTACCCAGCTTCTCTATGCTTCCACAAGCCGTTACAGGCACTGATAGAGTAGCAACTATGCACCACCGACAAGCGGAGCATTTCGCACAATGGCTCCCGATCAATATCCATCCCCTTCCTATTGAGGTTCCGCTAATCGAGGAAATCGCACAATGGCATCACACCAAGGACAGTGACCTTGCCGTGCAGTGGCTGGTCAATCAAGTAAGTGAACTAGCCAAGCAACAAACCTCGTTTAGCCAGAGCACCTAATATTCACCTTACTGATGAGGCATTTGGGGTTGTCCCGATACAGCGTCGCTAACGCAGTGCGCCACTCACGCAAAGCTCATTTCAGGAACATGATCTGGGATCAATAGCGCGCCTTCAGTACGACTTTTAATTTCCTCAACCGTCACTCCTGGCGCACGCTCGCGCAAGATAAACTTGCCGCCCTCAATGTCCATTAAGGCTAAATCGGTCAATACACGCTTAATACAACCTTTACCGGTAAGCGGTAACGAGCATTGAGTACGTAATTTGGATTCACCCGACTTAGACGCGTGCATCATTGTGACAATAATATTGTCCGCGCCGGCCACTAAATCCATCGCGCCCCCCATGCCCTTAATTAGCTTTCCGGGAATCATGTACGACGCAATATTACCTTCGCAGTCCACCTCAAACGCGCCCAGCACAGTGAGATCAACATGCCCACCACGGATCATTGCAAACGACTCAGCCGACGAAAATATCGCCGCTCCCGGCACCATTGTAACGGTCTGCTTACCAGCATTGATCAAATCAGCATCCACCTCTTCATCCAATGGAAACTGCCCCATACCGAGCAATCCATTCTCTGATTGCAGCATTACATTCATATTCTTGGGAATAAAATTAGCCGCTAAGGTAGGAATGCCGATCCCCAGATTGACGTAATAACCATCCCTAAATTCTTGGGCAACACGTTGTGCAAGTTGATCACGAGTTAAAGCCATATCTATCTCCTCTTATGCGCTGCGTACTGTGCGTTGCTCTATCATTTTTTCAAACGTGCCTTTAATCAAACGATCTACGTAGATCCCGGGCAGATGAATCTCATCGGGGTCAAGTTCGCCGACCTCGACAATCTCTTCTACCTCAACCACGGCGATTTTGCCGGCGGTGATCGCCATCGGATTAAAGTTACGTGCGGTTTTACGAAACATTAAATTGCCGAAACGGTCAGCCTTCCATGCTTTAGCAATTGAGAAATCACCCTGCAATGCTTCTTCAAGAATATAGTGACGCCCATTAAACTCTCGAACTTCTTTGCCCTCGCCGACTGGCGTGCCGTATCCTGTAGCTGTATAAAAAGCCGGAATTCCCGCCCCACCAGCGCGCATTTTTTCGGCCAAGGTGCCCTGCGGCGTCAACTCAACCTCTAATTCACCGCTCATCATCTGTGCTTCGAACAAAGCGTTTTCGCCCACGTACGACGCAATCATTTTTTTGATTTGCTTGTCTTCGAGTAATAGTCCTAGGCCGGCGCCATCAACTCCAGCATTGTTAGATGCCACTGTAAGTCCCTTAGTGCCTTTGCGCTTGATTTCCTTAATCAAATTCTCGGGGATGCCGCACAGGCCAAAGCCACCGGCAATCACCATCATATTGTCTTCGAGACCCGCTAACGCGTCTTCGTAACTATCCACTACCTTGTCAAATCCTGACACCGCAGCCTCCTAGAAAGTTGGTTCTATTGTTATCGATACAGAGTGCAGAAATTTATTATATTATGCAAATTGTATTTTTTAATGAATTGATTGAATTAATCTATCAATGAACATCTCCATAAATCAAATCATTGCCTTCAGCACCATTGCCCGCATTGGTAGCTTTGCCGAGGCGGCGATTCACTTACATTTATCGCAACCCACACTCAGCATAGCGATAAAAAATCTCGAACAAACGCTCGGAGGAAAACTGTTTGCCCGCACTACGCGCTCAGTTACCTTAACCCCCGAAGGTAAAGCGTTCTACCCCGTGGCGAAGCGATTGCTCGAAGACTGGGAACGATCACTGCAAGACGTTCGCAATCATTTTGAATTACTACGCGGTAAGCTCGAACTAGCAGCCATGCCAACCTATACCATTAATAGGCTACCCGCGATTCTGCGAGACTTCCACACCCAACATCCCGCAATCAATATCACGGTCCACGATGTGATCGCCGAAAAAGTGGTAGACATGGTTAGAGAAGGTCGCTGCGAACTCGGTATCACTTTCGAGCCACCCTATGCACAAGACCTAGACTTTGAACCCTTGTATACCGACCGTTTCGTCGCGCTGCTCCCAGCTAAACATCAACTGTTAGCCAAAAAGCGACTTCGTTGGGTCGACATATTGACGTATCCACACATAAGCTTAAGTCGGCCAGCCAGCACCAGAACACTTATAGATCAGGCACTAATGGAGCAAGAGCTGCTAGTCACACCGGTCCTTGAAACCCAGCAATTGGTCAGCATCGGTCGCATGGTCAATGCAGGACTCGGCGTAAGCGTAGTGCCCAGCACCAGTCGCACACAGATGGAGGAAATGGGTCTACATTGCCGAGCCATATCATCGCCAGTCATTACCCATAAACTGGGTATTTTAACTCGACGACAGCATGAACTATCGGCCGCTGCACAAGCCATGAAGTCACTCATTCAACAGACCAACAGCGTCGCAAAAAACAAGGAGCCGCCAGCGCTGTGATTCCGAGGTAACGCGCTTTTTAACAGTGAACAAAATTGTTCACACTGATACATTAATAGAAATAGGAAGCTTTAAGCAGCCGATACACCAGCCTACCGAGGAGATTGTGGTTTGGAAAACTTTGAATTTAGACCCGATGACTATCTGAATAGAATCAACTATTCAAGAGCTCTTAGCCTCTCGGCTGCAACCTTAAAACGACTTCATGACGCCCAAGTTAAGTCTATTCCATTTGAGAATTTTGATATTTGCTTGAACCAAAGCATCAAGCTCGGTTCAGCAAACCTATTCAACAAATTAGTCGAGCATAAGCGTGGCGGATATTGCTTTGAACTCAACGGCTTAATGCTAATGGCTCTAGAGCATTTTGGCTTTAGTGGCAGAGCATTACTTGGCCGAGTTCACATCACCGGTGTTGCAACCGGGCGCACGCATCAGATATCGCTAATAACGTTAAATGATGAGCAGTGGATTGTGGACACCGGGTTTGGCTCCGATACACCAGAGGAACCACTGCCATTGGTATTCAATACCGAATTCGAGACAAAGACGAAAACCATGCGTTTTATCGAACACGAGCTATTTGGCACCATGCTTCAAGTTAAAAAAAGCGGTGACTGGGTCAACTTGTATAGTTTTGACATGAACCACGTTTGTACCGGCGACATCTACACCAGCAACCACTTCACATCGACCAACCCTAACTCAATATTTGTTTCGTCCAGAATTGCATCACTACCTACAGCCAATGGCGCGAATACCCTTTTTAACTACACGCTCAAGCAAGTTGTCGGCAACGATCAAGTAATCACCGAGCTTACACCGGGCCAACCCTATATCGACGCTCTTAGGCAGCACTTTGGCATCGAGTTACAGCAACCCTATGACAATTTCAGGGAATGCTAGTATCACGAATTCTACCGAAGCTATTATTCTATTAGTATACCATCGGTGCTACGAAGCGTGCGTCTCAGCGCTGCAAGCGGCTTTGTTCTTGTTATATGTTCCGTTCACTTTCAATTTTTTCCTTTAACCCCAGAAAGTTTGCACCAACGAAACACTTCTTATCAACGACTGGTTTAGCTAAATAGGCAGGACACACCTAACGCCCAGCAAAGGGGCGCGCGTTTTTCGCGCGTCCCGCCGTAGGCGTACTTTTGGTTCTTGTTAGGCGCAAGTTAGATACCATGAGTTTGTC
>NZ_QNRT01000010.1 GCF_003315245.1 Arenicella xantha
CTCTCAACCGATTTATGATCGAGTTTGAGGATCGACTAACTGACTATATTTAAATCCCAACCAATGGCATTTACACAGTTAGATTTACACTCTCTTAAGAGGGGCAGAAGCTTGCACCTCTTAGCTGCTTGGTTAGCTCAAAAACAGGCGGGCGTCGATTATGGTGTTTTCTTATGTTTCCATTTTGGAAGAAGTCTAGTCGCTCCCCCTGATGTCCAGTTTCCATTCGCTCGATATATATAAGTGCTTTTGAGATTACCTTGTGTAAGATAAACTCGGTCTCCATCCCTCCATCTATCTACGCTTTGATTTACCTCCGTCTTTATGATTATGCTCGCTTCAAAAAGAGAGCTAGCATCGTACGGTGAGCCATTTGCATCATGTGATACCTCTCTGGCAAAAACTATTAAAGGGATTGCAATTGCTAGTGCTGCCAGTGTTTTCTTATTCATCATGATCAATTATTTCCTTTTGTTGGGTTTATCTACGTACGTGAACTGCTTTCCACTGAATGAATTTTCAAACCTTTTTTGAGTCTTGCGTTGAACACTTTCAAAAATGTGTATTGGTGTTTTTTCGGCAAGATACTTGATGTAAGCCCCGATGTTCGTCCCACCAGGGTCCATTAAATCAGCAAGCATCAAATTTTCTAAAGCTTTCTCTATGTCGTAGCCTGTCGCTGTTGGTGCTGTTTCGTCACTGTAAGAAATCCCCAATGCTATTGCCGCGTCTATGTTCCCTTGATCCACTGCAGAGTTTAAATACGTCACCTTTCTTTCAAATAGTGATTCCAAATACTTTTTCTCTGAAATACTGCCTGGTTTATAACTATCGTTATAGTTTTCAATTTCCAGTGGAGTCGCTCGAAAAAAACTGAGCATCGCTTCAATATCGCCTCCTTCAGCTGCTTGTTCCAAGTATTTTGTGGATAACGCCAACTGTTCCTGAGTTATTCCTTTGCAAAGTTTGTAACCTTCATCCGCTCTTTCTATTGGTGATTCAAAGTGCTTGCTTATTGCCTCAGTATATTCGGTCTCTGTTTTAGGTTCGAGAGCACATATTTGCAGTAGCTCTCCCAGCTGATATGCGGCATTGAGATCACCTGCATCTGCAGAAGATTTGAGTTCATCGAATGCATCTGACAAGACCGCAGGAGAATCTCGATAAACCCCAATCTCTTGTATCTGATTTGATTTTTCCGAGTTTGAGTTACCATCTCCTATCGAATCGTTTTCTTGAAGTTTATTCTCATATTCTTCATCCGCCACAGCGGGGGGGGGGGAAGAATTCAAAATCACCTCGTCCGGAGTACTGGGCTTTGTAATTGATGAATTTTTTTCGAGTGTAGGTGACCCAGAAAAATTCTTTTGGTCAGTATTTGAGAAGAGGAAGCTTGCAGTTACACCAGCAACCAAAACAATAAAAGCAATTACAATAAGTCCTTTTTTCTTCAATTTAATCTCCTGATTTTATGCTGCTTGCAGCGGCATTATAATAATATAGAGTCGGGCTTCAATCAATTACTGTCCAATCGCCGTGTTTTTGATCAATTATCCACTTATCATTTTCTAATGCTAAAAGATGAATGTCGTCAGAGCACCCCTCTCTCTGACGGTCATTCACTGTCGCCTTATAACAATAAAATACTTGGTATTTGAAGCTAGTTACCTGATGGACACCTACAAGAGTAACCTGCATCGGCCACCGTTTAGTATTCCCTGATATTTTGATATTTTTCTTATTTAAGGCTTGGATTATTTTCGTCTGACAATGGTTGCTTGCCATGCGAATCAGGTGTACAAACGAACATCATCAAAGAACCTATCAATAAAACAATAACTTTCATTTCTCCCCCTAGATATTTTATTTAGAAGAAAACAATATACAAAAAAGCCCCGCGAGTAGCGAGGCTTTGAAATTGAATTCAGACCTTAGTCTTAATAGGAGTCAGGCGTCAGCCTTTTGCTCTTAGCAACTGTTTTACTCCATGGATCCGCTTGAAATTTTCGGAGCAATAATTTCAATAACAAAGGATAGTTACTCTCCGGCTAGTAACCCAATTATCTTCCAGCAAACAGTATCTGGAAAGTAAAGTCCCCCTAGAAAAGCCCCACTCCCTCGCTTGGGTCATAAACGCCGGCTTTAAATGGCCGAGAGCTCAACTCCTTTTTTACTAGTGTATGGCCATGCTAAAGCAGTTGTAGAGCTCCGGTGCTGCCATCTCACCAACGAACCTATCGCTTTACGGGTAACACTCCTCAGCAACAATGTGGTGTGAAAGAATACCAATCGAGAGCTCAACTTGATATGGCACCAGTTCATCACACAGTCGCGCAGTTCCGTTTTCGAATACTGAAAGATAAATTTTATACTTAGGGAGCGCTTCTATCAAAATATCGTTCGGAATAGGTTCAAAACAAACGTAAAAACGCCTGCTTGCTGACTTGATAGTACCGGCTTCAAACCCCTTAGAGCATTCAACAGCACCATAAGTACCGGGCATTGGTATAGAAGATGTAAATGCCAGCTTTGAATTCTCTGCAACTAATTCATTATAAGTACACGCCATAGACCATACCAAGGGAACCATCACTAACATCGACTTAAAAAACATAAGAATTTTTCTACGCATATTTCTGGCTGGGCTGAACTCTCTGTATTTCAACATGATCTGGGCTGACTTAGAACTGCTGCACAGCTAATAGTAGATGCATTCTGCGATGTTGACTCAAAACCATTTGATCTTACAAAATCTACTACACGCTGTTGCCCATATACTGCATTCGCTGCAAAACGATTGCCATAACTACGCACTAAACTATCAACTTGAAACACTCGTTGATGGCCTGTACCTTCCAAATGGCTCCCCTCACGTATAATTATAGCTGTCAGTCTACCAACGTCCGTTATGTTTGGGTTGACGTAAATTGTGTTTGGCCTTATGTCACGAACGATACCCCCCGCCCGAGGCGTTACTACTTAAAGAAAACCACCTAGTTAGGAAATAACTAGAACTAATAGCCCCAAAATTAACAGAATGAAGTCTTGTCGCAAGTCTCCCAATATATGCGCCGAGGGGAATTAAGTGACTCCCGGCGTCTGGCCCTAAAAAATACTTTTTGAAGAAGCGTAGAGCGGCTTTATTTCCCTTTTTTTAAGGCCTTGGACAATTTTCGTTGAAGATTATCCAGTGCCTTAAGGCTTCAAACTCTTATTTAGAATCTTTAAAAAATCTGTATCAAGAGAACCATCATCTAGGGGTCACTTGCGACTGAGTGCTAAAAACCACGTTAAGCTGCTAGACGTACTTCACGTTTTTAACGATAGCGCAACGACCCAAAAGCTCCTCGCAAATACAAAACCATGGCTATTCAGTTCAACAAATATGAGAGTTTGATCGCCTTAATGAGGCTGTTGCTGCCTCTGGCATGGGTAAGAATGAGTTTATACGTGCGACCATTGAAGCGGCCTGCAGGAAATAAGAGTAATACCGGTATTGGTACTACCCAACCAAAGCTTGTGTAGACGTAAATAAAATCACACAAATGACTTGAAACTCTCGAGTTCGCCCGCATACCGTTTCTATGCCTCTTCTTCTTATCCTATTCCTCTTTATCGGCATGCCGATACTCGAGATAAGTGCCCTTATCCGCGTCGCCGGCGTTATCGGTATTTTAAACACGGTTGGGTTTTCACTACTCACCGCCATGTTAGGCGCCTACTTGGTAAAACAGCAAGGCATTGCCACGCTGGCTAAATTGCAAGAAGAAGCTCAAGCCGGGCGAGTGCCAGCACAACAAATGGTTGAAGGCGTTGCTCTACTGGTAGCCGGCGCAGTGTTACTAACACCCGGTTTCATCACTGACATACTCGGATTTGCACTGTTAGTTCCGCCCATTCGAATCGCGATAGTCAACTGGGTTGCAAGAAGAGCCCTGGCTAACCAAACCGTGCGCTATGAGTTCCGGGGCAGTCAAACTCGCGCTTACGACAGCCGTTCCAACGATCATGGCAATGTCATAGATGGCGAGTACACTTCCCCATCTGACGACACAAAATAAATACCCGTATCGGGGTTGACTTTACAAGGTTCGTCCATATTATTAGCACTCCCTAGGGGCGAGTGCTAATTAAGCAGACCCCGCTTGTTTAACACTTAATTAACTATTTACTGGAGGCAAAACGAATGTCTATTCGTCCACTTCACGACCGCGTTCTTGTACGACGCAATGAAGAAGAAAAAACATCTGCTGGCGGCATCATTCTGACCGACTCAGCCAAAGAAAAACCAGTCCAAGGCGAGATCATCGCCGCTGGTAACGGAAAAATTTTAGAAAACGGTGATGTTCGACCATTGGACGTCAAAGTTGGCGACCAAGTTTTGTTCGGCAAATACGCTGGCACTGAAGTAAAAGTTGATGGCGAAGAACTACTTGTAATGCGCGAAGACGATATCGTCGGCGTTGTAGAGTAAATCACGCTTTATCCCTCACGCTGCGTTGTGAAAATTGCTGCTAGGGGCGCGTACATCAGTACGCTCCCGACTTATGCAATTTCCCGCCTTGCTTGAGAAAAATACTGGATCCTTTGCGGTCTAGAAAGTATAGAAATTTTTAAACGAATTAATTAGAGGAATTTGATATGTCAGCAAAAGACGTAAAATTCGGTGATGACGCACGGACCAAGATTTTGGCCGGTGTTAACATTTTAGCAGACGCCGTTAAAGTAACCCTTGGCCCTAAAGGCCGCAATGTGGTTCTTGATAAGTCATTCGGCGCGCCTACCATTACTAAAGATGGTGTGTCGGTTGCTAAAGAAATCGAACTTGAAGACAAGTTCGAAAACATGGGCGCACAATTGGTGAAAGAAGTTGCTTCAAAAACCAATGACGTAGCCGGTGACGGAACAACTACTGCCACTGTTTTAGCGCAAGCAATGGTTAAGGAAGGCTTGAAAGCCGTAGCAGCGGGCATGAACCCAATGGACCTTAAGCGCGGCATCGATAAAGCGGTTGTTTGTGCGGTTGAAGAGCTTAGAAAACTTTCTAAGCCATGTGAAAACGCTAAAGAAATCGCTCAAGTAGGCACCATTTCGGCTAACTCCGATGAGTCAGTCGGTAACATCATCGCTGAAGCCATGGACAAAGTGGGTAAAGAAGGTGTTATTACTGTTGAAGAAGGCCAAAGCTTAGAGAACGAGCTTGAAGTGGTTGAAGGCATGCAGTTCGACCGTGGCTACTTGTCACCGTACTTTGCTAACAAGCAAGACACCATGATCGCTGATCTGGAAAGCCCTCTTGTGTTGTTACATGACAAGAAAATTTCTAACATCCGTGACCTATTACCAACGCTAGAAGCCGTAGCTAAAGCCGGTCGTCCATTGTTGATCGTTGCTGAAGATGTTGAAGGCGAAGCACTAGCAACCTTGGTTGTTAACAACATTCGTGGCATCGTAAAAGTGTGTGCTGTTAAAGCACCAGGTTTTGGCGATCGTCGTAAAGCCATGCTAGAAGACATTGCTATCTTGACTGGTGGCCGTGTGATTTCAGAAGAAGTCGGCATGAGCCTTGAAACCATCACAATGGAAGACCTAGGTTCTGCTAAGCGTGTGCAAATCTCTAAAGAGAACACGACTATCATTGATGGTATGGGCGAAGCCAAGCAAATCGAAGATCGCGTTAATCAAATTCGCGCGCAAATCGAAGAATCAAGCTCTGATTACGACAAAGAGAAGATGCAAGAACGTGTTGCTAAACTCGCTGGCGGCGTTGCATTGATCAAAGTTGGTGCTGCGACTGAAGTCGAAATGAAAGAGAAGAAAGCTCGCGTTGAAGATGCATTGCATGCTACTCGTGCTGCTGTTGAAGAAGGCGTGGTACCTGGCGGCGGCGTCGCCTTGATCCGCACCTTGGCTGCAGTTGCTAAAGTAAAAGGCGACAACGCAGATCAAGACGCTGGTGTAAAAGCGATTGTTAAAGCGCTCGAAGCTCCTCTACGTCAAATCGTTTCTAACGGTGGTGACGATGCTTCAGTAGTACTTAATGAAGTTCGCAACCACAAAGGAACTTACGGTTACAACGCAGGTACTGGTGATTACGGCGACATGATTGAGATGGGTATTCTTGATCCAACTAAAGTTGCTCGCACAGCCTTACAGCACGCGGCGTCAATTGCCAGCATGATTATCACTACTGAAGTAATGATCACAGATGTACCGCAAGAAGCAGGCGCCGGAGGCGGCATGCCTGATATGGGCGGAATGGGCGGAATGGGCGGCATGATGTAAGCCGATCATTTACCGATCAAAAAAGAGCCTCGCTGAGCAATCAGCGGGGCTTTTTTTATTGTCAAACACCCTATTCAAAAATTCGAATTAGCGCTAACAGAACATTCTTAAAGTTTAAACAATATTTTTTGCGGCCTGACTGGTTATTTATAAATTGGGCAACGCGTCTTCCGCATGCACTGAGTAAATCGAAACGAAGCAAATTCTTCGAGCCTGTTATCTTACTAACCTTTTAAATGCCTTAAATTGTAGCAATATAATAAATTGCATTCTCAGTATTAGCAGCCGTGAGTAGGTAATGCTCTCTCCCCTTTGGCCCTTGACCGACCAAACATACTTGGAATTCTGCATCCTCAGAGAATGCTTCGGAGAATTTCTCCGTGAGCAGTGATGATATGTATAGATATTCATACTCCTCTTTTCCAAATGAATATGAACACGCTTGGCCTATCCAAGCTGAATCTTTATTAGCATCAATCAGCCATGCATATTCTTTCTTAAAGAAGTTGTCCGCGACAAGCGAATGCGATGCTAAAACAATTATATTCTTTGACGGCTTGAATAAAGCAGAACTGTGGAATGAGCCGAACTCTCCTGCTCATGAGAATAATAGGACTAAGGATATAGCCGTTAAAGATTTAGCCATATATATCGAGCGCCCACGCTGCAAAAAACGCTGAACCGGTTCCAATTTTAGGCCTGTTGTTCAATTTCAATTGATATTGGGACGCGGTACTTTTTATTATAAGAACCTGCAGGAAATGACGACCGAGGCTTTAAGTTAATTTTTCCTTGTTGTACGGAAACACCGGCAACCAAAGAGAATACGTCTTCGTATAGTTCTAGATCGATATGCGAGGTGAACTCTTTTCCTGATTTTTTGTCGCGGTAATATATATTAGCCCTTGAATCATTAGATCCGTTAGGTCTTATTTGATATGAGATTTTAACTTCGTATGATTTCGTTTCTTTATGTTTATGCAGAATTTCTAATTCTGTTTTTTTCTCAACAATCAGCGCCTTTACATCGTCAAGAATGTGACGCTGATTTTCGGAGCATATTAAGCTTAGTACTTTGAATGTATATTCTTCTACAAAATCCAGCAGCTCCACCTTGGTAAATTCATTTACTGTCTGCTTATCTATACCAACATCAAAATACTTGAACCAGCTTTCGGCTGATGCCTTTCTAGAAATACCAACATCATGCTCTTTCATCTCGGTCGTGAAATTCACATAGACATGGTCAAAACCGTCCAGAGCGAATTTTAATTCACGCAATTTTCGGGCAACCCTGGCCCCTATTGCGTGAGCGCTCTTTGGAATTTCAAAACTATTCTTAAAATCGCCTGCAGCAATTTCTTCCACATTTGAAAAGAATCTAATATCGAGTATTAATTTCTCCATAGCTAACTACTCCTCATGCCCAATGACCATACAACGGAGTGTAATCTTCTAACCCCAGACAATGAACGCTACCGCTATTAGACCAATAGGAATTAACAAGCGCAAAACCCATATTGCTTTATTTTGTATAGCACTGGCTTTTTCTTGTATCTGCTCGCTTCTGTCTTGTATTTTGTCTATACGTTCAAAGTTGGCTTTATTTAAATCAAAGAGCTGTTTCTGAATATCCAAAGACTCTCTTTGCATCAAAATTTGCGCTTCCTGATTTTCCAGAATTTTGTTAAGTACTTCTGACTGTTCCATTAACTATTAACCTCGTGGATATGCCGCCCTTAAACGCAAGCACGTATTGTCTGAACATTCGAACACACGCAGTACGCACTAGTTTAGAAATTGTAGAGACTTTCTCAATCCCAGTACACTGTGTAAAGATAGTAATCTAGTGCTGGTTCCGGTGCCAGTTTATGCTTCCCATAAGGCCAACCATCTGCACCAACACTATCCGCCTCCATTCCTTCGACCCACCCTTCAACCGCAAACTGAGAAGCAGATGAAATTACATGAATATTCTCCGCTGAAGGCCAACTTTCTTCATCATCTTGAGATTCCATCCAATCACCATGCAGCCCAACGTATACACCTTGCACATCGGGGCGAGATTCGATTTTTTTAAATCGAGCGTAAATATCTTTTATCGATGGTCGCCCATCTCCCCAGTTATTTGGTGCTATTGACCACTCGTCATCATTCTTATAAAAGTACTCATCCAAACTCACAACAGGGTCATGCTCAGCATCTTCGTTTTGCAAAGCGATTAATCTATCTAACAGTATTTGTTTTGCACTCATATTCTGTCTCTAACGTATGAAGTTGGAGCAAAGCTCCAACCCTAAGCACATGCGGGTAAAGTGGCTTCACTGTTGAACTCCCATTATTGCTCCAAAGACTCCAAGCACATGCATAGCCAGAAATGGCGCTGAGGAGAATAGATAGAGTATAGCCCTACGCGCCAACTACCGATATTCGTCTATATTGATTTTTCGACTATTGTCATTGGCTTTCTTGACTGCTGCGAGCATTGCGTCGAGCTGTCCACGACCGTACACACGCCCGTTCAGAATCACCGTTTCGATAGTACGCGTGTTGTTAATATCGACGAGTGGGTTCTTATTTAGAATTAGCATATCCGCACGTCTGCCGACTTCGATACTTCCGGCATTGCTGTTCATTAATTTGGCTGGGTTTAGCGTGGCAGAGGCTAAGGTTTGCGCGGGGCTCATACCACCATTGTGCAACGACTCTAATTCATCGTGTAGTGAGAAGCCAGGCACCACTAAGTTAGCGCCTGAGTCAGTGCCGGCGACAATCTTAACACCACGCCTTACCATTGCTTTTAACAGAATGTGATGTGCTTGCTCGCGAGCTTGCCAAAAAATATCATTCTTTTGGTAGTTTTTCGATGTGGCGTCACTCACCGCTTCAAATTGATTGTAAGTGGGCAACCAGCCAACTTTGTAGTCTTCAGAGTCTTTAGTTCCCTCAACAAGGCCGGGGTTGGCGTATTCGATTTGTACCGTTTTTAGCGCGGCCTCAAGGTCGCTGAATTGGTCGTGAATACTCTCCATAAACCACAATACCGAATTCACCGTAATGTCGTTAGCCAATATGGCATCGATAATTTCATCACTACGCGCTTCAACATGCGCATAGAAAGCGGCGCTGCCTTTGTCATTGATTGACCCGAACTCTCGAATCAGTACACGCACTATTTCCTCAATATGAGCAACTTCTGTTTGTTGCGTTACCGCAAGTTCAGACAACTCAAAACTTAAAGGGAAATGGCCGGTGGTTGGTATTCCTAATTTGGCGGCTACCTTATTCACAGCACGATAACTGGGCATATCAAGATGGTAGATTTTGATTGCGTCGTAACCTTGCTTAGCAAAGTCTCTTACCCTGCTTTTTGCATGCTCTACGTTGTGAGTATTTTTATGGAAGGTGATGACTTCATAAAAGGCACCTTCGAGCAGACCCATCGAATCTATTGGCGGTGATGACACAAACATACGCGGGCCAACACGCCCTTGCTCGATCTCTTCACGCAACTGTAAGCGCTCAGGCGGCCCACCCAAATCACGAATATGCGTAACGCCGTTGGCAACGTAAAGCAATAGGTCGTTGTGACTCTTCAAGACATGCGCATGTGAATCAACTAAGCCTGGGATGATATATTTACCACGCCCATCAATCTCCAATGCATTAACGGGTATAGAGCCGCCTACAGTAACCGAGGTGATCTCTCCGTTGTCTACTACCACGGTACGGTTAGGAAGCATCGTTTGGCCGTCTGGCGAGAGCACGTTGACGTCGGTAATAGCAGTAAGCTTCATCGGCAAAGCAAATTCCCTATGATCGACCACTTCAGTGTGGGCGCCATAGATAAAGCTGACACCATTTTTAAACCAAAGTAAATAAGCCGATGCCAGAAGTATGGTGCAAATTAATAGGCCAACCAGCCATTTCGAAAGTGTTTTTAACATGAGTAGAATCCATCGGTTATTGATGGCTCTATTTCAACACTCAAGCTCACCATGCGCGTCCAGCCTTATAAAACTAGACGTCCAAGATTATAGTTCTAGCGCGTTGCCCAGCAAAAATACCGTTCATGATTTTGACGGCAACTGTCGACGGTACGCGCTGGGGGTTAGCCCGGTGATCTTTTTGAAGATCGCATTGAAACTGCTTTTAGATGCAAACCCCGCGTCCAATGCTAGGTCAATCAATTTGCTTTCGCTGTTTTGGTCGAGTTGCTGACACACTTCAGCAACTCGGTATTCGTTGATAAAACGATTAAAATTTTTGCCGCCGTACTGATTTAGTGTTTCAGACAGATGGTGCACACTAACACCTACTTGTTCCGCAAGCGCTGCCAAGGTGAGTTCACTATTACGGTAAAGCGCCTGCTGTTGAACTCGATCTTGCACCAACCTCAACACGCTTGAACGAGTCTCCTGGTCTAATAAACCATCCGTTGGCGGTTTACTACTACTTTCCGCCGGTTGCTCGCTTTGCGTGGTGAGTTGCTGAATCTGAAACAGAGTCGGGTTTCGCCATTGCACAATGGCAATAAAGTAAACCATGATTACCAACAGGCAATCGGCCAAAACATTGACGATCGGCGCTCGACTAATAAAATAGAACAGTATCTTTAAGCCCCATATCGAAACCATGAAGGCGATCAAACTCCATAGCCACTTAAAAATATCTGGGTTGTACGATGATAGGGTTTGTTTCGCTTTAGTTTGGTAGCGGCTGACCATTCTTATCAAAAGCGTCGAGTAAACGACGGTTTGACCGTAAAAAACAACTTTTGTAAGGGTATGCTTTAACAATGTGGTGTCAGCCATTCGGACAAAGCTCAACGCCTTGCTAGGCGAGAACAGAATGTCATAATTGAGCAAATAGCATACGGCTAAGGGCAATAAATGCAGCGCATCGATGGGTTTCAACGATGAACTAGTAATGGCTGTTCGGCAATACAAATAGGTAAGGGCGCCATAACTGGCGGGCAAAAAAACAAAGAAGCCAATCAACCCTGTAAAACTACTTTCCCCTGCGGCAACGATTAGCGGCAAAACAAAGGTCGTCGCCATTAACAAACATTGTAACCCGAGCAATTTACTAGCGTAGTTAACCCGCTTATCGCTCACCAAAAGCGCGAATAGCAAAAAGCCCTGAAGCCCTCCAATGGCCAGTATTAAAGTCTGAGTTTGCGACATGGTGGGTTATGCAGACGTTGTAGTGCTAACGTTGAAACGCCTTAAATGCGTGGAATTCCCATTTTCTAATTGCCAAAACCATGCTGGTTCCGTGACGTGTACCAAACGGTTGCTTGCCGTCCTCTTTGCTTAGCTCGTCATAGTAATCACCAACGGCGTCGATGCGTTCGATGAGCTGCAAAATGGATTTTTCTGATAGGTCGCCAAGCTTAACGACACGCGTTGCATGATCACCAGTAAACGAACCGCTTAAGAAACGGTCTTGCGCTTCACGCCGAAAAAACTGTTCGATCGGCCCGTTGCGGTGCCAGGTGAAGTTACTGGAAATCAAAAGCTTAATTTTATTCTCCGGCAACAGTTCAATCATCTTCATGCGGTCAAGCTGCACTAAGCAACGAATGCATTCAGGCTCAGACAAGTTGTAGCGATGCAAAACATCGTGGATAGACCATTGATTGATCACACAGTACGCGACTAACAATAGTGGCGCGTCGGACACTAATTGCTTCTCATTTTCTAACGAGAGCTGCTCGATTTTTGGCGTTCGCGCTTCATGCTTTCTGACCAAGTCAGAGACTTCCAATCCTAATATTTCACAAATCCGATCCAACCGCTTCAACGAGAAATTTTTGGTTGAAAACATATGCTTAATAGTCGACTCCGATAACTCTAAACGATCCGCTAAATCCTTATAGTGAATCCCCTTGGAGCGAAGTTCAGATTTCAAAATATCGATGATGTGAGTTGAACGCGCCATGCTATGAGATCGTTAGTCAAATTAGTGCCAGAGAAGAGATTATAGTGTACTGACAAGTTTGCATAATCGAAAGTCGATGCTGGTAACAAAGCATGTTGACCTATAGCATGAGAAATGATGCGCATAGGAAATATCTAATCCGATTGACAACATCTAAGGCAAGTGTCTAATTAATAAGGGTATTTTCTGAAATACCCAACTTGACACTAATGTAGAAGGGTTGCAAAGTATAGAACGTAGTACAAAGCTTGCATCGATAACACAGGGTCAAATTAGATGCGAGAAGGGTCAAATAATAAAATGTAACTAGGTGACTGGGGATATTCGAACAACAAAGAGGTTGGTGATATGGCTGGTAGAGGAGTCAGCAGGGGCGGCATATGGCCGTTAGTTATAGTGGTTGTATTAGTCTTTTTAACTTCACCAGCTGTCGCACAAGATTCGACAGACGCACTAATCGGTTACTGGCGGCAAAATGGTGAGGCCGTATTTATGGAGATTTCCCAAACTGAATCAGGTTTCGAGGGAGTCATTGTTCGAGCTGATTGGACGCCCGGCCTAGTCGGATCAAAAGTCTATCCAATGCTGGCCTATAATGATGATCGTAAACGTTGGATTGGTCGCATGCTAGTGCCAGAGTCACAGCAAGTTGAGGACGTAGAACTGACACTTAAACGCAACAACAAAGAGTTGTGGTCAAAGACCTTGTCGGGACCACGTACTCGCGTTAAATGGAAACGCGCCACACCAGAAGAGGTTAATTAAGCGCGCGCCGATTGCCGTAACAAACTGCCTAGACTCACAGCCGAACTGTAATCAAGCTGCCGTCATGCTATAGCCAATCTTCCTCGGACTGTTCAGTGTTCTTCATCATTGGCGCGCCAACCATACGTCCGTTGCGGGTCTTCAAGTTAGCTTGTACTTTAGACACCGTACGTTCGCGCCAAATAATCGCGATACCCGATAATATAGTAATCATTGAGCCGATCAGAACCCATTGGTCGACTGATTCACCAAAGAACATATAACCAAAGATTATTGCCCAGACTATTTGACTGTATTGCATGGGCGCCACAAACGCCGCCGGAGCATTACGATACCCAGTTAGAACTGAATATTGTCCAAGTAAACCCAACGCACCAACCAAGAACATTAAACCTAAATCCGTTACCGGCATGGGCTGATAGACAAACGGTAGAGCGATACCCGAAACCATAATCGTGGCCAACAATGGGAACATAATCATTGTTGCCATGTTCTCGGTTCCGCCTATTTTGCGTGAGATGACCGAGGTTCCAGCGCCACAAAAGGCCCCTGCAAGTGCTGCCATGTGGCCAACTTGAATCGAATCCACGGATGGGCGCAACACAACAATCACGCCCACTAAACCCATGATAATCGCGATCCAACGAAACAAAGCAATTTTCTCGCCTAGGAAAAATATCGCTAGCACCGAAATAATCAGCGGCGTACAAAACAATAATACGTAGGCTTCAACCATAGGCAGCGTTGAAAATGCCCAAAACGACAGGCATAAGGATGCCACATGTAGAAATGCTCGAGTAGCGAGCAGCACTGGGTTAGTCGGCGATAATGATAGGCGTTTAGAGCTGATAATGCGCGCAATTGAAAATGGCACGTAGCTGAACAACATCGCAAAAAACACAATCTGAAAGACGTGATAGTCCTTAAGATGTTTGACCACCGCATCATGGCTCGAATATACGGCATAACCGAATAATGCGAAAAGAAGCCCGAATCCGATGGTCGGATTTTCGTGCGAAGAAGGTTTGTCTGTCATAACTTATACACCAATGCTCACAACGCCAGAGTGTTCATAGCGGCGGCTCGGTTCAGGGTTGTTGGGCCCAACGAAACTTAAATAGAAAAGCTTAAATTGAAAAACTGCATCAAAACTGAGATTGCAAAAATGCCGTCGCAACAACGGCTTTGAGACTACATTCTAAACCCGTTGCGATTTACATCATCGATTGTAGATAATTTTGTTCGCCCACTTTATGGAACAACTCGATTTGAGTCTCCAGCCAATCGTAATGCTCTTCTTCGCTTTCTAGAATAGATGAAAAAATTCCTCGAGACACAAAGTCTGACACGGTTTCACAATACGCAATCGCTTCTTTAAGCAGTGGAATCGCTTCTTCTTCTAAGCGTAAGTCGCATTGCAGCATTTCCAATACGTTTTGCCCAATATAGAGCTTACCAATGTCTTGTAAATTTGGCAGGCCCTCGATCATCAAGATGCGCTCGATCAACATGTCGGCGTGTTTCATCTCATCGATCGATTCTTCGTATTCTTTGGCGTTAAGTTTCTCTAAACCCCAATTCTTGTACATCCGCGCATGCAAGAAATACTGGTTGATGGCTGACAATTCATTTTTGAGAGCCTTATTTAAGAATTCGATTACAGTAGCGTCGCCTTTCATTTGAACGGTCCGAGAGATGTGAGTGAGAATGTAATAGTTCAAAAAATCTTAGCATAAATTACACTAAGATGTGCTGGAACGTACCAGGATGTAATAGCTCGATCAGCGCTGGGCTTTGAGCTTGTCAATTAGCGGTATGCGGGCGCACCAAGGAAGATTTCGTTACGGTGTTTATGCACTTCAGTTTGAAGTTTCTTTTCCATCACCTGTTTCACTTCACAAGTACACGCACCACACACGGTGCTCACTTCAAGGTGTGCTTGCATCGCATCAAAGGATGTTACACCTTGATCGACGGCGTTACGTATTTGGTGGTCTGTGACCGATTTACATAAGCAAACAAACATAGCGGTACTGTTTAGTTGGAGACTTTAACGAATATACAGCCAATGTATCAGGCCTGAATGCCAATGTAAATGAGAATCAGTCTTATTTACATTAAGTTAATCGGGCTTTAGTTCTCGCAATTCGGCTATCTGCTCTGCTAACCGATGCATCTCAGCTTGGTAGCGTGCAACCGCGTCCAGATCATCTTGCTGTTGAGCTAAGGCAATAGCTTCAAGCACTTTGGTGTACTCACTCATTAACGCCAGAATTGGTGATTGCTCTAACGGTGTATCCATATATCGTAGTCCGGTGGTCAGTCAGATCCTCGCTCGGTGCACCTCATCACAAAAAATAGTTGGCAGACAGAGCACTACGTCGATAGTACCCCGATTCACGTAACTTGTCATATGTTAAACAAAAGACCGAAACCTAATTCCGTAGCGCGAGCTCTACCAAGTAAGCAAATGCTAGCGGGGAATACTAAAAAACAGGGAAGGGAATGTCGCGGCTTCAGGAATATTGGCGTCCACAATCCTTGGACAAAATTTGGACTCGCGTCAAACACTGAGTGGGTACCGGCACTCAGTGTTTGCGCTTGCGCTTTAGTGATCTATTTCGATGGTGCCACTCATTGTCTCAAGATCAACTGAACCTTTGCCCTTACCAATTTTGAATTCAAGGGATCCGGAGAACGACATAAAACTGGTGCTTTTATCCTCGGTAATTCGATTTCGTACATCGCCGCCGGGGCCAGTCTCGATTTCGAACGTCGCATTTAAGTCTTTATTAAGAAACTGAACATCAATATTACCGCTCACGGTATCAGCATCTAACTCACCACCTTCTTTCATTTCAAACACCAAGTCGATGTCGCCTGACACAGAGGAAAGTTGGACGCGATCAGATTGCCCGATCGAAGCATCAATACTGCCTGAGACTGATTGCGCCTCGAAGTATTCTGCCTCAACCTTGGCGGCAATA
Source organism: Arenicella xantha (assembly GCF_003315245.1). Classification (NCBI taxonomy): domain Bacteria; kingdom Pseudomonadati; phylum Pseudomonadota; class Gammaproteobacteria; order Arenicellales; family Arenicellaceae; genus Arenicella; species Arenicella xantha. The sequence continues at coordinate 15,981 of NZ_QNRT01000010.1, forward strand.
TCACCACTCACTGACGACAGATTGATTCGGCCCTGTGCATCAATAACTTCAATATCACCACTGACCGATTCGAGTTCGATTTTTCCGCGCCCGCCTTTTAAGGTAATGTCGCCACTCATCGAGCTCGCATCGACCTTACCATTCATGCCGGTTATTACGAATGAGCTGGATGCACCTTCAATATTAATCGCGCTGTCGCGTGGCGCATAGACTACCAATTTGGCATATCCACCACCTCTACGCCCGCCCCAAAAGCCGTGCTTCGATTCAACTTCTATTTTGGTTTGGCTGCCAGAAGTTTTAAACACAAATTCTTCCGCATTAGGTATGTCGCCTTTAACGCGAATTTCAGACTTATCCCAACCTTCGACCAAGACTTTACCTTCAATCACTTCGATCCGGATGTCACCATCCGCGTCGGCGGTTAATGTTTTGTCGATCTGTTCAGCCTGGGCGTCGAACGCCGCGGCGAATAGAATCAGCGCTAATAATGTTTTCATAGTGATACCTCTCTAGATGGCGAGCCACCTTGTTTTTTAAATTTGTTTAGCATGTTGAGCTCTTGCTGATAAGTACGTGCCAACATGGTTGAATAGTTCTTATTGGTTGGCTCCGCCAAAATAGCCTGCTTGAGCTCCAGCGATGCCTGATCAATGGTCAACAACACCGAACGAACTTCAGCCGCGACGCCAGGGTCGATAGGGCCATGTTCTCCCGCCAACATGTCAACAAACTGCGCTCGAACATGTGCGTGCTGCTGATCAATCAAACTTATTTGGCTTTTCTGAAATTCGACATAACTGGCTTGCAGTTCGTAGGTCGCTTGTGATCGTTGAAACGACATGGCAGACATCACAAATGCGCCAAAGGCCATTAACATGCAAGCCGCCAACGACATCGGCCCCCATGGCACAGAGCGCGCTTTAGACGTACTCGATGCAACTGCGTGATCCTCATTGGTTTCTGGCATTACTTCAGGTTTGCCAGAAAAGCGAATGTTTGAATGAATGTCTGGCCAGAGATCACGCTCAGGCTGAACATCCCAGTCAAGGGCTTCAAGCGCTTGCTTAGCTGAATTGTCGTTCATTGATTTGATCATAATTACTTAACTCGCTTGGGCCTGAGCGCGCTTGTTTAAGTACGCTTTGGCTCGGTGTAAATGGGTTTTTGATGTTCCAATCGCCATGCCGGTTAACTCGGATATTTCATTATGTTGATAGCCAAGATACTCATACAAAATCAACACAACGCGAGCTTGCTCGGATAAGCCCTTCAAGGCTTTCTCAATATCACCAACATAGTTCTCAGTATGCTGAGTTCCCAATAACTCTTCGTGTGCATGATCTTCAAAATTCTCTTCTTGCCACTTTGCATGTTTACGCATGTGACCAATAACTACATTACTGGTGAGACGATACAGCCAACTACCAAAGGCACTATCGCCACGAAAACTACCGAGCTTTTGCCAGGCTCGAATAAACGCCTCTTGCGTCAAATCTTCAGCCAACTCTTTCTGTCCACACATCCGCCTACACAGGGCGTAAACCTTCCCCACATTATCGCGGTATAGCTTCTCGTAGGCTGTCTGGTCGCCGTTTTTACTACGTAAGACCAGTTGCTGCTCGGCTGATTGCAAAACTAAACTCTCATATGTTTAGAAGTAAGACGTGATCTGTTAGCGAAAGGTTTACACAGGCTATCAAAAAACCACAAAAAAAGGCGGTGTTCCTGAGAACACCGCCAAATCCAAGGCCAAAGAAAATATGACAGTGTCACATTAACTGAGGGCCACCTAGATAAACACTATTAGTTATCGTGCTTAGTGATACCAGCCGCGATGACCGACAAAGACCGCGGTAGTCATAGCGGGTACCGAAAACACTCCCTGCTGATACCGCGATTGTCGAGTCGGAGCATCAATTGACCAGCGCTGCGTAGGATGCAAAAAGTAATATCGTGCATCCAACTCCGCGTTGCCGAACTCTATGCTTTGATTACTGCCGTTGAACAATACAACGACTTCGCGACGCCACCATGAGGAGTCATCTTTCAATCGCATCACAATCAAGCCTGGTGTTTGTGACGGCCCGGTATTCATAAAGCTCACCTGCTCGACAATGCTGTCTCTGTCACGCAAACGAAACAATGAAGAACTGTAACGAATATTCAACAGCTCACGAAAATAACGACTCGACTGATACTGTAACCACGGTGTTGGTTTAAGGTCTGGGTTTGCCAGCAAGGGCGCCATAATGCTCCACTTGTCTTCATTCTTCTCAGCAATTGGTAGCCCCTTACCCCAACCCGATTCGTTGAAGGTCCAGTCAATCGCATTGAACCAGTCGCCCGAATTGTAACTATCTCGGTCCATCGATTTAGAACGTAGAAATTCCTGACCCGCATGAATAAACGGGATTCCTTGCCCTAACATCACTAACGAAGTGCTAAAGTTTTGCATCCGCGCGCGATCAGCTATCGTGGCTGACGCCGGTGCTTTGAGCTGAATCCCATCGAGCAAGGTTTCATTATCATGCGCCGCGATGTAGGCAATCTGTTCTTGTGGATCTTCGGTATAGCCAGTCGGCAGCCCTGAGTAATCTATTTCAGACGCGGACAAAACCTCGCCGGTATGCGTTTCAAACGCATAATCTTTTAAGCCTCCAGTCAGACTGCTGCGAGTACGATCAGCCAGCACCATCAGCTCGCTGAATCGATCATCTCCGAAACCGTTCGGGTTTGTGTGCAAGCCGGTTCCGAAACCTTGATCGCGATAACCACCAAACGGATTGCCACCGCGTATCGCATCACGACCGCGATCATCGAAAGAACCGATACCGGTTCCAGCCATGTTCAGTTGAGTCGCTTGTTCAAAACGTGCGTTGTTAGCCACCTCGCCGAAGTTCCAGCCTTCGCCATAGAGGTAAATACTCTTACCATCGACTCCGTCATCGGCCATCGTTAACGCATCGAGCGCGGCACGCACCGCGAGAATATTCTGTTTGCTGTGATGCCCCATGATGTCAAAACGAAAGCCGTCAACTTTGTAGGCTTTAGCCCAGACCAGCAAAGAATCGATCATCAGCTTTTCCATCATCCGATGCTCGGTAGCGGTGTTGGCGCAACAAGTACTCATCTCCAAGTCGCCATCAGCGTTGTAGCGATGGTAGTACTGCGGCACAATTTTATCTAACACCGACTGGTCAAACTGACCAAATGAAGAAGTGTGGTTATACACCACATCCATCACCACTCTCAGGCCTCGACGATTTAGGTTCTTGACCATCTCGCGAAACTCAACGATCCGCTGCACACCATCAGGATCAGTACTGTAGCTACCTTCCGGCACGTTGAAATGCAGCGGGTCATAGCCCCAATTGAAACCATCCTGATTTTGTACATCAGCGACCGCTTGTTGCTGAACCGCCGAATCAGGCGCATACGCGCTTAAATCGTCAGCAATGGCGACCTGTTGATCTCGATTTTCATCCACTGACGCAATATCAAATGCTGGTAACAAGTGAATGTGTGACAAACCAGCATTCGCCAATTGGCGTAAGTGACGCATGCCGCGACTGCGATTACGAGTAAATGCTTTAAACGTTCCGCGCTCGGCAGCAGCAACAGATTCATCACTAATACTGAAGTCACGCACGTGCAGTTCATAGATCGTTATGTCTTCAGGCGCACGCAATCGCGGCTTAGCTAAATGATTCCAACCGCGTGGTTTTAGATCTGAATCAGCCAAGTCAACAAACTGACTCAAACGACTATTCTCAGCAAGACTTAAAGAATAAGGATCGGTCACGTCGTTAACTTCTATCGCTCTGGTGATTTTGGTGTAAACGGTTACGCGATACTGATAAAACTTTCGATTCCAGTCGCCGATATCGGTGGCTGACCAAACTCCGGTTTCGCTGTTTTCGGTCATTGGTAGAATCTGACTCGGTTCAGTCTGCTCACTGGAATCAAATAGCAACAGCTCGACATTCTGCGCGGTAGGCGCCCACACATGTGCTGCCACACTATGCTCATTAACCACCGGACCTAGCTGGCCGTCATACTGAAATAATGCATCTAACGCGCCTGGGGTTTGGATACTGGTGGCATCTTTAAGATTCCCTTGCGCATCCATCACCGAGATTGCTAACTGCGATTTCAATAGTTGACGACGTGTAGTGTCATCAAGGGTCGCGATACTAAACGCCGAGTAAGCTGAGAGGTGACGAAACTTTTCTTGTACCGCGGGGCTTAATGAGCCCGCAACCAGAACCGGATAATCACTGCCGCCGGTCACACCGTCGGGGGTCAGAGCCAGACTCGCGTCCGCACTGGCGTGCAACACCAGCACGTCGCCATCGGCTATCGGTGTATCCCAAGCGATAGTATTCGCATCGAGCCAATGCGCTCGCGCAGTTGCAAGATCCCCAGCCGGCGCGCCGCCTACTGTAATGCTGAGCTTATTGCTGGCCGAATCAAAACTGAAATACATTGCGGCGTTATCGTGAGGCACGGTAAACGCAATATTGGCTCCATTTGGATAGCCACCGTCGCCATAGTTTTCATCCCAACTCTGATTGATCGTTACCTTTGCTTGATAATCACCGGCGGTTATTGCGGTCGAAATCAGCGTATAGACACCATCACCATCAGGGTCCTTTAGCCAAGAATTTAGGCAATCAGGCTGCCAGTTACCACTGCAACCTAGTGCCTGCTGGAAGTCTCCAGCCGCAATCGCGATACGCGCACTGAGGCTATCTGTGACCCAATGGCTTGCATGATCATAATAGAAACTAACGTCGCTAGGCACGTCCAAAGATAGCTGCAAATTCGGGCCGTTGCGAGCCGCATTTTGTCCATAGTTTTCATCCCAACTATTATTCAGAGCCGCCTTATATTCATACGCCCCAGCGCTCAAGCTAAAGGTCGCTTGCCACACATCTGCCGTTGCATTGAGTGTAAGGTATGTGGCTGAACAATCTGGCTGCCAGTCGCCAGAGCAGCCTAGGCTGGCTTGAAAACTTCCGGGTATGGCGACCACAGTTGGGTCTGGTGTGTCGGCGCTAAAACCAAGCGGCGCGGTTACCATAGCGCCGACAAAGAAAGTACTCGCAAGCACTGTTTTGCAGGCGCTCAATGTGCGTAGTGTAAAAGAACGCTCGATCGGAGCGGTAGCCGTCGAAGCGGTGTCCATCAAAGTGGTATCCATGGGGGTATCCTCAATCAGTAGGGTAAAGTTCTGCCTCGTTAAAGTCGGCGGACTTCTTGTTATGGTGACTCCCTTTGCTCAACAGCGCTGCCGTAACCCAGCAGTCTCATTTGTACAAGCTAGGCCATTGTCAGCTAACTGATCACAAATTTAAATTGAATACGTATGCAGGAACAATCAGTGCCTCGGTGCACCTCCTAGACTATGCATTGAAATCGAGTTTGAACATATAAAGCGGAAAAAAGGGGAGCAACACCTTTTACGTGTTACTCCCCTCAGCGAGCTTAAACAGCCCGCGCGGCTAGTCGCTTTTAGATCCACTTAAACGCAGGCCAAAACGCTCGTACAACGAAGCACCTAAAATAAGCGTTACACCGACGATTCCGATTAACATCCAGTTACTCAAATCGGCAACTTGCACTACCTCAATTAGCAATAAAGCCAAAGCACCGAACGTAGCAATCTTTCCTGACAGCACCGCCACTTGGTTATTCGGCACCTGGCCACGTGTCAACCAGCTAGCTACTAATGAACCGACTGCGGCGACTAAGGCGCACAACTGCCAACCCATTCCACCATCGAGAATAGCAATCCATAAAGCCCCAAAAGCCAAAATGAAGCCAGTCACATTGAGGTTCCAAGTGTTCCAGACAGCGTCATTCGAACCCTTTAGCTGATCGATTAGCAAGCCATAGGAAAGTGCCAAAAATCCCGCAAAAGCTAGCGCTTCATGACCAATAGATAGCAGGTCAACGGCCCAAAAAGCAAACACCAGCCCAGTCAGAGCATGGAATATACGCACTGTTCGGCTTACCACATTCGGCGTATTGAATAGCTGACTCAGTGCACGCAGCGCAACATAGGCCAAACCACTCAAACAAGCCATCATGACCGCATCCACATGGTACAAACTCAACGCGCGGATCAATATAATCGCTGCCGGTAGAAAGAGAATAGCGAGCGAAGCCTTGCCTTCTAACGTCAATACTAGGTTCTCGGTAGCGCGCAAGCGCTTAACCAATAACACTGCCGCTAATATCGATACACCGACAATTAAACAGACGCCCAATGAACTACGCACAGGAATCAATAATGCCGACGACAATACCAGAAAGCCAAGCGTCAACGGCCCCGCAATACGACGCGCGAAGATACTGAAACTAAAATAAGCCACCAGCGACAATGCGACGAGCGCCCCGCAGAACACCGGCAAAAACATCATTGGATCAACCACTACCCACTGCATGACGCTTGGATAATTAGCCAGATGCCCGTCCCACTGCACCATGGAGTAGGTAAGCGCGCCCAAAATGGTAAAATTGGCGACCACTGAAAACAAGCTGAGTCCAAAAAATACCCGTGCGCCTTTTACCTCCTTCACCACAAAAGTTAACAGCAGGCCGACGCCTGTCAATAAGCCAGTTTGCGCTAACAGCTTCAAATAACGCGAGATATCATTCCCCTCGCTCCAACCCTTGAACATAAAGAGCGACATGGATGCGATAACGGCGCAAGCACCGATAAACCGTAGCACTTGCGACAATGACGTTACCCTTAACAAGGCCTCAAAAACCGATGGTTTGCTAGTTACCATTGAACGATCAATAGCTTGAGAGTCGATGCTATTCATGAGTTTTCTCCGGTTGATTGGTTGCTGATTCAGCTTGAATCAGCTTTAACTGCATCAATAAATCAGCTTCATCCTCTACCCGTGTAAGCTCAACATCGAGTGCATCGCGCGAACACGCATCACTCACCGCAAATTCATGCTCAAGGACCACCGACTCCCAACGCTCAAATGTTTCGCTAATGCTTTCATCATTGCGTACATGCGCCACCGCTCGATTAACGTCTGCAACGGTCTGACGTGAGCGCATTAGATTGTGTTTATGCGTCATTTCATCGAGCTTGCTTTGTAACTTAGATAGGTTATGAGACACGTCTCGAATTAACTCTCGTTGTTGTCCCGCCGCATAATTAAGGCGCCCGACCTCGGCTTCATATTGATTACGCCGCGCGACGCACTGCAGTGCCTTTGCCTGATCCGTTTCTGCCAACTTGGCCGCGCGCTCTGTCCACAATGAGTACTGCTCACGTGCTTCGGTCAACTGACGCTCATAGGCATTTAACTGTTGTTGTAGTGTGTTAATACGGGCTTTAGTCTTGGCTACCGATTGACGTGTTTGTTTAATTGTCGCCTCAACAATAGCGTCATGATTTTCGAGCTGCCCGACGGCTGAATCGAGCGTAGCGGAGATCGTTGTGGATAGTCTTTTAATCAATTTCATTGGTGCCTCCTGTATCGGCAATACGTTGATTTACTTTTTAGACTGAGGACATCGTGTGTCGAGGGGCAGATTAAGGCAACCTAAATGAAGAAAGTCATATATCGAGCACTAAAAGTTTAATATATTGGCACTTAACCCAATAGCACCAGCCAAAGCATCAATCACAAGTAAAGTAGCCACTCAACAGCCAGAACCATCAGTCAGCAGCGCTGCTGCGTAGACAAGTTATAAACTGCTGAACATCGATATTGCTTTGGAATTAATTACCCGCGCTGTAGTATCGATTTTTAAAATGATGTCGGTATTGGTTCACCACGCACATCGAAAGACAAAGAGGCAATACATGCAACAAACACGAATGTGGACGCGCGCAGCCGAAATGGCCGCGCAAACACCAGCCGAACGTAATCGCTACGTCGATCTACTCCGAGCACTGTCAATTGGGGCCGTGGTTTTCGGCCACTGGATAATGGCCGCACCGTATTTTCAAGCTGGCGTACCAAGCATGGACCACTTACTTCAGGTTCAGCCTTGGTCACGCTGGTTAACTTGGATCTTCCAAGTTATGCCGGTGTTCTTTTTCGTCGGAGGGTTTTCGAATGGTGTGTCATGGGACGGTGCACAAAAACGCAATCAGTCTTATTCCGTTTGGTTGGAATCTCGAATGCGCCGCCTGCTCGGACCGGTGATCCCGCTAGTCGTGTTGTGGGGAATCTTGGGCGTAGTTGGCTACGTCACTCAGGTCCACCCAAAGTTCATTGAAATCGGCTCGCAAGTATCGCTGGTACCAGTGTGGTTTCTAGCCATCTACTTTGTCATCGTAATGTTAGTACCGTTGACGCGATCAGCCTGGCGAAAATTCGGTATTCTCAGCATCATTGTGCCCCTGTTGCTAGCAGTCGGTGGTGATTGGCTATTCTTTAATACCGATTATCAGTCACTTGCGTGGTTCAATTATCTATTTGTTTGGGGCGCTGTTCATCAAATGGGCTATGCATGGCAAGAAGGTAAGTTGGGCGGCCTAGCTCAATCCACTTGTATTGCCATCGTCGGCATTACTGCACTCATTTTACTCACACAGTTCGGCCCGTACCCGACCAGTTTGGTAGGCGTTCCAGGCCAAGCACTGAGCAATACCACTCCGCCTAAATTACCACTGATTGCACTTGGCCTGACCCAAATAGGTCTGCTATTGATGCTCGAGGGACCGATGCGCCGCTGGTTATCACACGCTAAGGTTTGGACCAGCACGGTATTGGTAAACGGTCTGATTATGCCGATATTTTTATGGCACAGCACGGTAATGATGCTGCTTATTGGATTTTGCTTTTGGGTAATTCCCCAGGTGTTTTTCGCTGCGCCTGGCACGGGTCAATGGTGGGCATTGCGACCTGTTTGGGTAAGCGTGTTCTTTGCATTTATGATGCTTGGCTTACCACTATTCTTATGGCTCGAGCGAGTAGTCGGTTCCAGCAATCCTAGAACTAATTATCTAGCTGTTGTAATGCTCAGTGCCATTTTGACTTGCGCTGGCCTTGCACTCTTAGCTGGCGGCGGCGTGGTCGGCGATGGCCCAATGGGCATGAATTGGATCGCCGTATGTTTACCCGTATTAGGAGCCGTGCTGATCTCGGTTATGGGAAAACGGATAAGTAAATAGCATTGCACAAACGCTTGGTCTACTGTCTTTATGCTCTACCGTTATACGCTCACTCACGTAGTTAACAGACCGGTTGACTGAGCAATTTTGGCGACACCTTTAGTGTGCTCTACACACAAAAGGTGTCCGTCAGGTTCGCTATTCATTTTGAGTAATGATGCGTTTTTTCCCCATATATCGCTCGTAAAGCTCGGTATGCGCACGCTCTGAGAACGTATCATTCCGATCAGAATATTGTGATATCCAATCAACTAGCATCGCCAGATTATTATCTTGCGCTGCCTTTGATGGGTATTTATGCGGCTCCCATGGTCGCTGCCGTGCATTATCGATACAAGCATCTATCGGGAGCTTAAGAAAAATAATCTGGTTCGAGAAGGGCATCGCTATTTCCAGTAAGTCAGCGTAACAGCCTTCAATAACCCAAGCAGTATTCGACTCAATAAACTCTAAGATCAGTGCGGCAGATTCGTTTAGTGGCTTTCTCTCAGGCGGCATACATGGCTTCCATGCCAGTGTATCGAGATCCAAATGCGACAACCCATCGGCATCGCTTAATTTACCAGCGAGCGTTGATTTACCGGCACCTGAATTTCCAAAGATCAAAATTTTCTTCAACTACCACCTCCCCTCAGTAGCTCAATCACAGGCCATTTATTAATTCACAAGACGTGGCCACGGTAGACACTATTATAGTCATGTGACTAATTCAAATTAAGGAGTTTACTATGAGTGATCATGTCTATAAAAAAGCAGAGATCGTAGGATCATCTAAAACAAGTTTAGAAGACGCAATTGAGAATGCAATTGCGCGTGCATCTAAGACCATCAAGCATCTAGACTGGTTCGAGGTAACAGAAACTCGGGGTCACATAAAAGATGGCAAGGTTGGTCACTATCAAGTGACGTTGAAAGTTGGTTTTCGTCTCGAGGATTGATCACACTTACGGTTAGCCTCGGTAAATATAGCAAGCGCTCTTAGCTAGCAACTATCTAGGGGCGCAAAACACGTAAACTACTAACTTGTTAATCTCAACCTAAAAACAGTTCGGGAGTTCAAGTTATGTACAGCAGTCAAACCAACCTCACTGGAAGTTGCTTGTGCGGGGCCATTCGATACCAAGCAGAGACTCTGCGCCATACTATAGGAAATTGTCATTGTGGCATGTGCCGCAAATTTAGCGGAGCCGCCTTTTCCACCTTCGGCGAAGTACCTGCCGACAAGTTTAGATGGACCAGTGGCGAACATAAACTAAAAACTTATGTTGCACAAAATGGCAGTAAACGTCAGTTTTGTAGCGACTGCGGTTCGAGCTTGACCTTCGCGCAAGCACGCGGCGGGGAGGACATCGTGGAATTCTCTTTAGGAACACTCGATAGTGAGCTCGACTGTAAGCCCGATGCCCACATCTATCTAAACTACAAGGCCGATTGGTTTGAAGTTAATGACGATCTACTGCAATTCGCTGAAGGTCGAGAGCCATCTTAAATATGATCGATTGGACTTTTCATACCGGCTCTTCTTAGCAACTTTCCATAACGACCTTGTCTAGACATAAAAAAAGAGTGGCAACCAGTAGATACGCATACTATCGGTTACCACTCTCTTAACTTCTGCCCAACTCCACCAGGATAAAATAGAGCGAACAAAGCGAGCCATAAAAATGTTTCGCCTACGGATCTCGAAACGCAATTTTAGCCAGATGCAAAAACCAACCCGAGTCCCTCTCCTACAAAGCGACACGAAGATTATTACACCTGTGTTCTTGAACGAAACATGCTCAAATTACAACCACATAATTTTTGCAACTGCGACCCAAACTCAAACGCGAAGGAGCTACCGAGCACGTTGAGTAATGCGAGCAACAATCACCCTACATAAGTGTGATGTCGAAAATCCGCACTGTTATTAGAGCAAAGTTCGCTGTACGAATCGTCTGATCGTGACGGGAAGGACACCTTAATTGGCATTGGATGCCAATCTATACGCAGTTGGAGTCTGGCCGGTGACTTTTTTGAAAGCACTATAAAATGATGAGCGAGAGTTAAAACCAACCTCGTTCGCTATCATTAACACAGTGTCCTCAGTCGACTTAAGCCGCTCCATGGCCTCAAGCACACGCAAGCGATTTACGTAGTCAAAGAAAGTTTCATTGATATCAGTATTAAGAGCCTGAGATACGTAATTGGGTAACTCACCGATTTGCTCAGACAAAGCACGTAACGACAGATTTTCGTCACGATATTGTTTGTCTAACTCCAAAGCGCGGCGGATTTTGTCAGAAACAGCACGCAACTGCTCAGGACTCAAAGCCGATTTTTCATACTTTTTGGCGACTGAGTGATCGTCCCGTGTTTTGGCAATCTCAATTCTCAAACCAGGACGCTGGCGCAACCCCCACGCGGCAAAGAACCAAATTGCGGCGACACGCGCTAAACCGTTCCAAGGGTAATATGGGTTCGACATGCCATACAGGGCATACAAAATTTCGGCACCTAATTCTAGGCCTACATTAATCACTATTAGCCAAAGAGCCGAGCGAAACCAGTTTAGCTCCAGGTCTTCGGTACTCGCAAAGAGATCCATTAATTTTCGCCGATACCCAGACAGGCGAACCATGAGAAACACCACATAGACACAAAATTGCATCAGCGCCAAGATATTCAGAATCGCGTTAACACAACCTAAAAATCGCTGACCTGTTGTCAGGTCAGTAGGCGAATTTGCGCCAGCTCCCCATACCGTCACCACTAACGCCAATATTACAGCTGGCAACAATGGCACAACAAAATGGCCAATATCTGTTTTGCGCCAACCGCGCGAATGCTCTGAGGTGAGTTCGCGCACATAGATCCAAAAGAGCGGCGGTAACGTAAGCTCCACAACTAATTTAAACAGCGTTATTTCAGGCAAGTACGGAACCATGCCAGGCACGACAAGCGGTTCACGAACAATCAAACAAAACTGTACCACCGCGTTGGCTGCAAAAAAGAGTGCTAATGGCAGATACACATTTGAATGCGCAATGCGGCGCGCTAGCAAGTGTGCCGAAAACGCAGAAATTCCTAGCGCTAACGCTGAAATTATTGCAGCAAACATTCTACGACCTTTTGAAGCACAAGACTTATCCTGGGGAGTTTAAAACTGAGAACATAGCGATACCGACCCTTGCTCACCGCTGCCAACCAATCCGGTGAAGGTCGCTCTTCTCTAGCAACCTTCCGAGTAACCTTCGAATCCGTTATAAGCTACCTAGGTTGTGGCAAAAAAGAAAGATGTGGATTGGCATTAATCGCACAATTTAGCGGGGCAAAACCGAACCACAGACTCAGCGCCCAAGGCTAAATCTAACCAACCAGAAACTGACCCGACGATCTAGGTAAACACGGCTTCGTAACACATACCAGCCTGATCCGGACCAATTGGCACTAAAAATAGCAACAAATCACCAACCTCTGAATGCGTTAATGTATAAGTCCCTTGCTCGAGAATATCTTGGTTGTCAGAGCGAAAGACGGCCGAAAACGGTTCTTTCTGTCCACTTTCAACCGTATCAGCTGAAACGCTACTCACTTCAATCAAGGCGAGGTCTAGACGCGCTTGCTCTAATTCAATGCTAAACGACTCGTTTAATCGCTGCTCGTAGTCTTGTTTTGTCTTCATGAAACTCTCTTTTAACAACATACTTATAACAACATAGCAAAAATTCCAGCCTGCTTCGCTCCCCATCAATACACGGCAAACCGGACATCTGAAACGTAAGTATATTCATTCATCGCCTCGACCGCACGGCTATTCCATTAGCACTTTATGATTTAAGTCGGTCACGCGTTACGCTAGGTGCGCTAAGTTCCTGCGGAAGCCGGATGTAAGTCGGCCGAGGTTCCGCCATTCTGCCAATTTGAAACCGCCTTACCGTCCTTAAAGGTAATGATGTTGGTACCAGAGGTCGTCATTTTCACGCCATCTGACCCGGTACCCGTCATAGTCCAGCGGATTGCGACTTTATGACCTTCGCCAATCAAATCATTGATCGTGAAGTGCAAGTCTGGATAGGCTGCGCGCAACGACTTGGCCCAGTTGATCGTGCCGTCCACCTTTGATGGATGTCCGTTGTACGTATAGTTATCAGCAAGACTTAATTTAACGATGTCGGTAATACCATCATTAAATACGCCATTAAAAAATATCCGTGTCGCCTCCTTATTAATAACGGCGTCGACTTCTTTTCGTACACACGAACTGGTCAGCACGATGATGGCAATCAAACAGACTCCTCGGGAAACAGCTTGCGACATAATGGACTCCTATAAGGGTATTCTTGATTTAAATTAAACAGGCAATAACGAACTTGAGTGACCGTCTGCTAACACGGCCACTCAGTTCTCAAGTGCTAGCGTCGCGGTAACTTCGCTTGATGCACATCCAAATGAGCCGGCTTGGGATCAACGGCATGTTGCTGCCATTGTTTCCACTGAACAATTGAAATAGACGTTTGCAATGAATAGTCCAAAGATATCCACTCAGTGCGCTCCGAATTGGCATAACTAGGCTGCCCTGGCAGTACGTTAACCGGGCCAGATTCAGTAGCAACCGTAGTGTTGTATGGCTCAGCAGCCGGCGTGCTCGCAAAGAAAATCGAGTCTATTTCTGGGAAACTAATCGTCACATCGCCTACCTCTCTCTGCGACGCAGGGGCGCCACTGGCATCAATCCAACTGCCATCGGCAGCTTGCAACGCACATTCAGAAGTAAGCCCACCGAACTGAGCTGCTATCGGCGGTACATTAATATTTTGATCGGCTACCGACGCCGACCCATGGCAGGACATGCACGAGCTATAAGCTTTGTCGGCCGGCCCATCAAGCCGAGCGTTACAGCCTAAATGACCAGGATGAGCAAATTGATCGGCGCCGCCGTCCTCGTTCAACATGTCAACGGTATCCCAAAAAATCACCATGTCATCAAAGCCATTTTGGCGGGGCGCTTCAGGATAAGAAGAAGCCAGCACGCCAGCAGGCGGTGTGGAGTTGCCCCACATTAGCCCAAGTGGTGAGATTCGCTTCCACGGGCTCGGCTCGGTGGCCTTGCGCTGCCCATCGGCCACAAAGGTACCAAATACCCATTCTGTTCCTTCAGCACGTGAGTCTTTTACCGCAAGATCAAATTGGAGCAATGTAACTGGGCCGTACTTATCTAAGCTACGAGGACATTGCTGACTTTCTTCGGTCATGGTGCACTGCGCCGCACCAGACCGCGACTTGCAGCCACAAAAATCCGGCGATGAAATATTCGCCTTCCAGACCGGTAGATTGTTTAGCATTGGCATCTGTGCCGACGACAAAGTTGTGAACAATGGCTTGCCGACCACTGCACCTTCGGCGAATGACACGTTTTCGGTGGGGATTTGTGGTTGGCCATCCGCTTTCCAAATAGTGCCGAGCGTGTAAGCTGCCGTTGGGTTGAAGAAACCCACCGCCCACATCGTACCGTTCAACGGTTCCGGCGACGTGTTCATACTAAATGATACTGGCGCTTCACGCGTAAGCCCATGAGTGAATTCGCGACCGGCTAACACGTTATAAGTCTGAAACGGAATATTGAACCACGCGCGAACCGGATTGTTGCATACATCCCAATCAGTTTCGACGTTACCACTATTGATGTTGCCGGCGAAAATATACTCCAATACTAACCAGCTGTATTCCAACGCGAGTTTTTGCTTCATATCCGGTTCAGTACTTGCGTCAAACAACGGATCAAACCGAGCATCACGCCACGGCTGATCGGCTATTTCATTAGGCAACTCCGTTGGGTAGCCATCACTCAACCTAAATATCGGCCCTTGATAGCCCGGCATGGGTTGGTCTGATACCGTTTGCCCTTCATACATCTCAGGAAATTTGGGGTCTTGCCAATAGCTTGGATAGGTTCCAGTACAAGTTCCCTTATTTTGCACGGGCGCTGTAGGCGGCGCAGGCACCGGGGCGACCTCCACTGAGGCTTGCTTAAGCGACGTATCGGTCGGCGTGCTGGATTGATCGGAGCAGGCAAACAAGAGCCCGCTAAATAAGGTGATGAGTAGGGTTTTATGCTTCATTAGAAAATCTCCTTAGTCTGTGAGCGATGGTGTGATGTGAGATTAATCGTGTCCCGACATTCGTGCGGTATCTCCTCTATGGGAACTAGGCTCGTTTGTTGGCTAGTTCCGTATTCTTGACGACGGAAAATGCTCCTCCGCAACTATCTTGTCTGCGTGAACATTTGTACGTGCTATATGCGCAACCTGGAAAGGTTTTAGCGTTAAATCTGAAACCGAACCAGCAATCCGCTGTGGTATTTGCCACCCATGGTAATAACGCTGCGCTACTCGTTTGGATCGCCAAGCTGATCTCGTGATCAGCGGCAAGGGTCCCATCCCCCCCAAACGAGTAGCGGCGCAACCAACCCCAACACAACCCGTGTGAAACTTTGCGTACCCGCCTTCAACAGTCTTTTAAAACTCATGGCGTATTCCCGATTCCCAACCAACTGCGGGTTGGCATTTGACATCCTGTGCGTACACTTTCTCACATTTATTTGACAAGTGTCTATAGTCCAAAAGGACTAGCAATGAGTTATGGCGGGGTATACAGAGTACTGCGAGGCATCCATGCCGCAATTATTCTTTCAACATCAGGCCTCGTTGCGAGGCCCAATCGGTACTTACTTTTTCTGACCTATTTTTCCTTCAGTGCCCGCTTTTAATCGTTCAATATTTTCTTTATGCCGTTGAAAAGTAAACGCCACTATCCAGAATACACCACCGATTAGTTGCAGCTGATCTGGCTGATTGAATACCGCGAAACTGGCTAATCCAGTAACCGCACTCGCGACTAGCGCGGCTAACGATGAATACCGACTCAACGCCGCGGTCGCGACCCAAACTAATACAAAGATGGCCAATAATTGCCAGCTCAGCGCAGCATAAACCCCTATCGCAGTCGCCACACCTTTACCGCCTTTGAAGCCAAAAAAGATAGGAAACAAATGCCCCATAAACGCTGCTATCGCGACCAACGCGAGCATGCCGTTAGAGACACCAGCGTATTGCGCCAGCAGAACCGGGATCACACCTTTTAGAACATCGCCCAGCAAGGTAACAATTGCCGCGGCTTTACTTCCCGAGCGCAATACATTGGTTGCCCCGGGGTTGCCACTGCCAACCTCACGAGGGTCATCTAAGCGAAATAGCTTGGAGACGATAACTGCACTGGATATTGAACCCATCAGATAGGCGAACACTGGCCATAAGAACGGAGGAATTGCCGACATAGTATTAATAACTGCGTTTAGTGATGCCCTGATTGTACTGTGTTAAAGTGACAAAGGCTCACAAAAACAAGACGAGTAAGCAATTTGGACACTATCTACTTAAAAGGTTTGACGCTGAAATGCACAATTGGCGTTTGGCAATGGGAGCAAGCCATTAAACAAACACTCAAACTCGATATCGAGTTGAGCACCGATGCCAGCAAAGCCGCTCAAGATGATGATCTTGAGCAAGCCTTAGATTACCAGAAAGTTGCTGAACGAATGCAAATGGTCGCCAATGAAGCACCCGTCAAGCTACTGGAGACACTCGCGACACGACTAGCCAATGTACTGCTAGATGAATTCGAAACTACTCGAGTCAAACTAACTTTAGACAAAGGCCAAGCCGTCAAAGGCGTTAAAAACGTTGGTATCATAATCGAGCGATCACGCGACTAGATCCGGCGTCTTAAGGCGGACAATCACTGCATATCTGATGCAACGACTATTCCCAGAACTTGCTTAAAAACTTGCCTGCCGAGCTACGTTACAATTCCCATCGAGACCCGAATGTCACTCAACTCGTCGGCTCGAATGTCGAGTTTGTTCTCGGCAAATTGGTCGGCAGGTAACTTCGCTAACTCTTCGGCTTTAGCCATCGCTACGTCGACGACCTGGGCAGGTTCAACCACTTCATCAAGCATACCAATTTGAGCGGCTAGTACCGGGTCATAGGCACGCGACTGCACAATCGCTTGGCCGTGATGACGAGGGTCGATGTGAGCCTTAGCAATAATTTTCAAGAGTGGTGTAAAGGGCATACCAATTGCCGTTTCTGGGAGTCGAATAGCAAACTCTCCACTAGCGCCAACACGATAATCAGCAGCTAATAGCATGAAAACACCCATTCCAACTGCGTGACCTTCGCAGGCAATCACCACCGGTTGCGGATGAGAGTATAATTTCTCCATAAAAATCATACCCTGATTAAGCATACCTTTAGCCACGTCCATACCTTGGGCCAATACTTTTAGGTCGAACCCAGCCGAAAACATGCCTGGATTACCGCAAATCAACACGGCTTTGGCTTCTTTATTAGCACGCTCTAGACTATCCATTAAGCCTTCCGACAACTCCTTTGAGAGGGGGTTCGCTTTACCATTGTCGAGCGAAATTTTCGCCACGCCGCTATCTAATAACTCGTATTTCATCTTGCTACCTTAAAGTCTGCCAAAATCAAAGGTAAGAATATAACGCACCGCGACGCTTTCGCAGTAGCACTTTTATTATTGAGAATGCCTCGCCAACAGTCTTGATCAACCAAAACTTGGCTAATGTTCTAAAAGCTTTGGCAATTTTGCCACCATCAAATAACTTTGATTCATTAATAATATAAAAACATGTCACTTCCGATATATCACGTTTAGGCGTAATTTAGCACCAGCTGACTAATTGCATGTGCAACGAAGTAGATCAATGAGGTTAGCAATTCTTAATTTTGTGTTTGTTCCCACATCGGAGAAATTGCTATGACTAAACTTACATCTTTCATCCTTGGCGCTGCTATCGCAGGTGCTTCTTTGTCAACCCATGCCAGCACTGACTTGGACCTTGAACTCAGTCGATGCGCTGAAGCTGCACTTGCCTCACAACAAGTAAGCGTGAAAAAAATTCGCGTTGAAACACCAACCAACGACGCAGCACTGATGGATCATGACCTGTCTCAACGTGTTACCGAATATCGTATGCGAATTGCTAGCGACATCTCTGGCCAAGAGCTAGGTAATGTTACTTGTCGAATCAGCAAGTCCGGCGAAGTGACCTCAGCAAAATTTGACGCTTAAACGAGTCCATTTTGCAAAGCTTGCAGGGCCAGCTTGACCTAACGTTCAGCTGGCTCTAAGCGTTATTCAATACGCTCGTGCGGGCCGACTACACAAACAAGCCAGCACACCAAACATTATTAAAACATTACTGATCGCCCGCCATCTACGGCAATAATCTGACCGGTAATGTAATCCGCATCATCTACCAAAAAACGCACTAATTTCGCGACATCTTCGGGTTTACCCATACGTTGCAAAGGGATTTTCTCGAGCACTTCGGTTTGAGTGGCTGCCACCGCGGTGTGCTCTGGCCATAGAATTGCACCGGGCGCTACGGCATTGACTCGAATGTTCGGCGCTAAATCTCGCGCCAGCGATTTAGTCAGCATTTCGAGACCAGCCTTGGCCGAACAATAGATTGGATGATGCGCCATTGGATGACGTGCGTGAATGTCCACCAGATTAATAATCGATCCATTCGTTTCGCGTAAATGCTTTACCGCGGCTTTAGCGATAAATGCCGGCGCCTTTAGGTTGCTGCCAATTAGATCTTTCCAAAAATCATCCTCAATAAGCTCGATCGGCGTTGGGTAGAAAGTTGACGCATTATTCACGACCACATCTAAGCGACCAAACTGATCTAAGCATTGCTTTATCATGCCAGGTATACAAGATAGATCCAGTAGGTCACCTTGCACAGCAATTGCGCTATCCGGTCGTTGATCATTCAATTGTGTGGCGAGACTGTGAGCTTCAGACGATGAAGAACGATAATGAATCGCTATATTGTGCCCGACTTCGTGCATGGTGAGAGCAATCTGTCGACCAATGCGACGTGCTCCACCGGTAATTAATATGGTTTTAGGAGAAGAGTTCATTTAAAGATGCAAATAACACAACAAAAACTTACTATATCGCATTCTTGTCAATACACCTTTAACTTCCGCGACTAACCCATGGATTTGTATCAAGCTGTGGTCTTGGCCATTATCCAAGGCCTTACCGAATTCCTGCCTATCTCGAGTTCTGCCCACCTAATTCTGGTGCCAGAGCTACTCGGCTGGCAGGATCAAGGCCTCGCTTTCGACGTGGCCGTCCATGTCGGAACCTTAATCGCGGTAGTCGCGTTCTTATTGCCAGAGATTACTCGAATCGTGCCTGCATGGTTTGCTGGCTGGGTAAATCGACAATGGAGCAACGACGGACAACTCGGATGGCTAGTCATATTAGCGACTATTCCGGTCGGCATTGTTGGGTTATTGGCCGGTGATTGGATTGAAATTAATTTGCGCTCAGCAATGGTGATTGCCGCTAGCACACTGCTGTTTGGTCTACTACTCGGCTGGGCTGACCGCGGCGGCGACAAAAATCATAAACCGATGACCAAACTCGGCTGGAAAGACACGCTCATCGTCGGCAGTGCTCAAGCGCTCGCGCTGATTCCAGGAACATCTCGGTCAGGTATCACCATGACCGCACTGCTTGCGCTCGGCTACACCCGAACCGCCGCTGCACGCTTTTCATTTTTAATGGCGGTGCCAGCGATTGCATTGCCCGGACTGCTAAAATCGGCCGAGCTAGCGCAAAGCCAAGCCACTACCAACTGGACAATGTTAGCCGTCGGCGTGCTTGTTTCAGCAATCGTGGCATTTCTGTGTATGCAGTTGTTTATGCGCTTTGTCGAGCGCGTTGGCATGTTACCGTTTGTCCTTTACCGAATATTTTTAAGCTTGGTTATAGTAGGCTTTATGTTATGAGCGATTCCGATTTTCGACAGCGATTCGTATTTGATAACCTCGATGTTCGAGGCTGTATTGTACGCTTAGACGAAACCTGCGCTGCCATTCAAAATACCCATCACTACCCGCCGCAATTGGCCAGTGTACTAAACGAGTTTGCATTAGCCGCTACCCTGCTGCGTGATTCAATCAAAGTCGAAGGGAGCCTTACCATTCAGCTTAGAACGCCGGGCGCTATTTCGTTGTTGATGGCCGACTGTATGTCCGACCGTCGCGTGCGAGCTATAGCCGAATACAGCAATGACTTATTGGCGCCAGACGACCCCATTCACCTCAACAACCTAGGTGCGGGATCAACTCTAGCAATCACCATTACACCAGATGAGGGGGAGCGCTATCAAAGTATAGTGGCGATCGAACAACCAACTCTCGCGGCATGTTTAGAAGATTACTTTGCACGCTCAGAACAATTACCGAGCCTGTTCAGATTCCATGCCGACCAACACGTCGCCACCGGCATCGCTCTACACGCATTACCGGCCCACAAAGAGAAAGATGCCGCAACCAGCTTAGATAACTTTGACCGATTACGAGTATTGCTCAACACGCTAACGCCCGAAGAAGCACTCACATTGCCGGCCACTGAAATATTGCTAAGACTGTTCCATGAGGAAGACTGTCGCCTATTTGATGCACATCGTGTTGAATTTGGCTGTGTCTGTTCCTCCGAAAAATCCCTCGATGCGGTGAAAGCGCTTGGACAAGACGATGTCAAAGCCCTAATTGCAGAAAAACAGGCCGCCGGGGAATCCACACTCGTCATCGACTGCCACTTTTGCTTTCAGCGTTACGAATTTGAATTCAACCAACTAACTAACTTATTTACGTCATGAGCACCTCCCTAAAAGACCAACTTCTTAAAGCTGGTTTAGTCAAAAAGAAAGACGTTCAAAAAACCGCCAAAAAAAAGGCTCCAAGCGTACCTAAAAAGGCTCGCAACAAAGCCAGTGAGGCCACATTGCGCGCGCAACGCGCCATGCTAGACAAGGCAAAGAAGGACAAGGCTCTCAATGAAAAACGCAAAGCCGAGGCCGAACGCAAAGCGCGCTATGCACAAATTAAACAGTTAGTAGATGGCGGTAAACTTGATCGCAAAAAAGGTGAAACAGCGTTTAATTTTCCATTTAAGAAGAAAATCAAAACTATCTACGTTACCGATGAGCAACATAAATTACTTAGCAAACAGCAAGTTACCATTATTTCAATGGACAATGAATTGTTTGAAATTGTGCCTAAGAAAGTCGCTGAGCAGGTCGCAAAGCGCGAACCACAACGTATTATCAACATTAGTTCTAGTAGTGATACGCCGAGTGCCAATGATCCGTATGCGGATTATGAAATTCCCGACGACCTTATTTGGTAGCCTGAATGAATCAAACTGACGACCTTCTGACCCAAATCTTAGCGTGGTTGGCTCAACCGATTGCCTTGTATTGGCTAGTAGCGAGCAGCGCAATTTTGCTATTCGCATTGTTAGTCAACATTATTCGCACCAGTAAGCGCATCACCAAGCTTGACCAAGAACGGCAGCAACTGGCAATCATTCAAGCAACGCAAAGTCAGAAGATAGACAGCCTCAGCTCCGATAACAGCCAATTACTCAACAAGGCCGAGGAAAGCAGCCTTCAGCTAACGCGTTTAACCAGCGAGACCGCGCAATTGAAGAGCAGCCGCGATGAAAAAGCGGAGCAACTTGCAAACAATGAGAATGAGCGCCTGGGCCTGCGTGAGATGGTTGAGAACTATCAACGCAAAGTGAGTCGACTCGAAGCCGATATGCGGGAGCAAAATGCTCGGCTGCAGTCAGAGCAAGATAAACTAAGCGAACTCAAAGCGCAGTTTGAAATTCAGAAATCCCAGCTGAAAACTGAGTTCAAGGTGGTTTCCGAGGAAATCATCAAAGAGCGACAAAGCATGCTGACTGAACAGAACAAGGTCGGAGTGAGTGCCTTGTTACGGCCCTTGCAAGACCAAATTGAAGGGTTTCAGAAACGTATCAATCAAGTTCATGACGAAGCGGTCAAAGGCAATACCAGCCTTAAAACCGAAATCGAGAATGTCATGAAAATGGGCATTAAGATGCGCGACGAAGCAAACAGCCTCACTACTGCGTTAAAAGGTAGCTCGCAACAACGTGGCGCATGGGGCGAAGCCCAGCTCGAACGCACACTGGAAATGAGTGGCTTGGTTGAGCATGACCATTTTGAAAAACAAACATCGTTCGTGGACGATTCTGGTCGACGCAAACAAACCGACTATCTGATTAAATTACCTGGCGACAAATGCATCGTAATTGATAGCAAAGTGTCACTCAATGCCTATGAACGGGCCTCATCGGCGGATCCTGAGCAACAAGCCGACGCTATGAAAGGGCACTTATCCTCAGTGCGTCAACATATTAACGATCTAGCGTCTAAGGACTACACCAACCTATATGGTGTGCATAGCCCAGACTTTATCTTGATGTTTATGCCCGTCGAACCCGCTTACATCGAAGCATTAAAACAAGACCCTGAATTGTTTGGCTATGGTTACAGTAAGAATGTTGTGCTGGTATCGCATACCACGTTGATTCCAATACTACGTACCGTCGCCAATCTTTGGATGTTAGACCGCAGCAATAAAGAAGCACGCCTACTCGGCGAGCGTGCAGGTGATATCTATAACTCAGTGGTGCTTGTGTCAGAACGCTTACAAAAGCTCGGTAAGACGTTGAACACAGCGAGCAATCATTTCAATGACACCGTGACATCATTAGCTGGCACGCAAGGGCTCCAAGGCAAGGTTCAACGATTTAATGAACTGTCTGCAAAGGCCAATAAAACCATGCCCGAGCTTGAACACTCACACATCGAATTTGACACCAGCAAACTTAATGCGCAGCCGATTGGCCGTGTAGAAGGCGATACAGACGAATAATAGATACTGAACAACCTAGGGGAAGGGCATGACTATAAAAAAAATTCTAATCACGGTCGTTGTTATTTTGCTGCTAGTAGCCGGCGTTGGCTTGGTTGTTGGACCGACGCTGATCGACAAAAGCATGAATGTAGTCAATGCCCACACATCGTACCCCGTATCAGATCGTGCTAAACAGCTACACCAATCCTTGGTTGTTGGCGACTGGCATGCCGATAGCCTATTGTGGAATCGTTCGCTTGAGGAGCGCCATGACTTCGGCCACGTTGACTTGCCTAGACTCCAAGCTGGCAATGTTAGCCTGCAAATGTTTACCACCGTAACCAAATCACCGAGCGGCCTTAACTATGAAGAAAACAGCGCTGAGGCAAACGACAGTATTACCAGCCTCGCGATGTTACAACGGTGGCCTAGCAAAACTTGGAACAGCTTGACTGAACGCGCACTGTACCAAGCAAGTAAACTCCACGCAGCGGCGGCAGCCAACCCAGACGACCTGGTGGTAGTGCGCTCGCAAGCCGAGCTTACTGAGTTTAGCCAGCGTCGACAATCGAACCCGAGCCTAGTTGCCGGCTTACTCGGCACAGAAGGCTCACACGCTCTAGATGGTGAACTCAGCAATGTCCAACGTCTCTATGATGCGGGTTTCCGAATGATGAGCTTACAACATTTTTTCGACAACAAATTAGGCGGCTCGTTACACGGAACCAGCAATGCTGGGCTCACAGATTTTGGTCAACAGGTAGTGAGGAAAATCGAAAGCCTAAACATCGTGCTGGATGTATCACACTCTTCAGAAGCGGTGGTAAGCGACGTGCTAAAACTTGCATCTCGCCCATTGGTGGTAAGCCATACTGGCTTTAAGGGGCACTGCGACACACCGCGCAACATATCAGACTCGTTAATGCAGTCTATCGCGCAACAAGGCGGCTTGATAGCCGTTGGTTATTGGGATGCCGCGGCCTGTGGTGAAACGCCGACTGAAATCGTCTCAGCACTGCAATATGGTCTGTCGCTGGTCGGCGAAGACCATCTTTCTCTAGGCTCCGACTTCGACGGCACTGTCACCACGAGTCTAGACACCAGTGAATTACCAGCCTTAACCCACGCCATGCTTGAAGCTGGGTTTAGCGAAAGCCAGATTAGTAAAATCATGGGCGGAAACATGCTTCGATTCCTACAAACATATTTGCCTGAAAATTAGTCCTAGCGGCACGCAACGAGCTAACAACCCATGACAGCCAATCGAATAATATCAACTATTCTCTGCGCCAGTAGCTTGCTACTTACCTCGCTCAACGCCACTGCACAAAGTGTTGATGACGAAGATCTACTTAACTTCTTGCCGGGCATTTTAGCGGGAGTCAAACGTCTGCCGATTCCGATCGACTTCAACGTAAAAAAGCCGGTTCTAGAGTCACCGAATGAATACCTGATCGACCTAAGCAATTGGGGGGTTCCAAGCAATGGAACAAATGCTTTAGCCACCACTAACGGCTTGCAGGCCGCATTAGACTGGGCTGATTCAAACGGCTATAACAAGGTGATTATTCCCAACGGGACATTTTTGATCGGAAAGTACGGTAATTCAATTTACCAGCGCGGACTCGAGTTGCATAGCAACATGAGCTTAGAGTTGAGCCCAAATACCGTACTGAAGATGGCTCCCAATGACAAATGGAATTATTGCATTCTCGCACTCACTGGCGACACCAATGTAACGATCCGCGGCGGCACCTTGATCGGCGACCGCAATGAGCATACCTATACACCACGCAGCAACGACGGCAAAACCGCACACGATGAAGGCCACGGAATTTGCATTCAAAGCGGATCAACACGAATATTGGTTGAAGATATGACGATCCGAAATCTCACCGGTGATGGCCTGTTGTTGGTCAACGATATTGAGGACGTGACGATTCGCAACAACAATATTTACAATAACCGTCGCCAAGGAGTATCGCTAGTTGGCACCTTACGCGTGGCGATTGAAGCAAACGAAATTCATCACATTAAAGGCACTTCGCCGCAGTTTGGCATCGACATTGAAGGCGCAGGACGTTCAGATAAAGACATTCTGATTCGCAAGAATTATTTTCACCACAACCGTGGCGGCGACATAGTTAGCAGCACCGGACGCAACACCTTCATTGTGGATAACGTATTAGAACAGGGCGATGGCAGCAGCTATATCGACGGACCGCTCGTCACCTGGCACCGTTCAAGCCACGTAATCGCACATAATAAAATCACCATGTTAAGCCGTTCGGTCAATGGCTTACTAGGCTACATTCAATACTCAAGTGGCGGCCCTAAAGCGCATAATGAAATCACCTACGTGCACGACAATGTGTGCAATGGCTGCGGTATGTATATGTATAAAAGCGCCGACGCCGACATTCGCCGTAATAAATGGCTTGGCTACTTTTTAGCCTTGAACGAGTTTGACAATGCCACAGTGATCGATAATGTCACGACCACTCACACCGAACCTGGCAGCCCAAGCTACTGCTGGTCTTATCGAATTCGCGACACAACTGGCCAAGCAGCCGGCAACACGCACAACGGTGTGGCCGTCAATTTACCGCTTAGCAACGTACCGTGGACCACCGCCTGCCTGCGCTAAGAATCCGTTAATCGGCCTCCCTCACAATAGCCTTTTGCACGACTTTTATGGCGCTGATGCGAGCTTGATGAATACGCTGCTGAATCAAACCACCATCACTTAAGCCTTGCGCAATTGATCCGGCGTCGACCTGTTTGGCGGCTTGTTGAAATTTTAAAAACAACTCAGCTTGTGGGTACTCTCGGTCTTCAAACCCGGTACGCCCACGGGCATCGGCAAGACAACACAAAGCCACTCGGTTAGCGCGCTCGTCATCCATCAAACTGCGTGTTTTCTCTAGCATTTCAAGCACCGTTTTCGCACGCAGCTCAAACATTTTGTGCATATGTAAATGGTACTCGGACACCGCCAACGCTAATGCTTGGTACTTTTTAGGCACTCTTAGTCGTGTGCACAAGTCCCGAATCAGTGGAAGTCCACGCTGCTCGTGGCCACGATGCGACGGCAGCTCATCAGACGGAGTTCGCGCCTTGCCGAGGTCATGTACCAATGCCGCAAACCGCACCAAAGGATCAGGTGTCAGCCTTGCAGCTTGTTCAACGACCATTAGCGTATGTATACCGGAGTCTACTTCTGGATGATATTTGGCCGTTTGAGGTATCCCGAATAGGGCTTCGATCTCCGGTAATATGCGAGCCAATGCGCCACACTCTCGGAGCACTGAGAAAAATAGCTGCGGTGCATCAGTGTCTAAGGCTTTACGCATTTCAGCCCAAACCCGCTCAGGCACCAACGCGTCAACTTCGCCGTTTTGCACCATCTCGCGCATTAACGACATGGTCTCAGGCGCTACGGTAAACTTAAACCGCGCGGCAAAACGAGCGGTTCGTAAGATACGCACCGGGTCTTCGACAAACGCGTCAGACACATGACGTAGCACGCCAGCCTCTAGGTCTCGCCGACCGTGATAAGGGTCAATTATATTGCCATCGACATCTTCAGCCATGGCGTTAACCGTTAAGTCACGACGCGCTAAATCCTGCTCGAGTGTTATTTCAGCCGACGCATTGAACTGGAAACCTTGATACCCTTTAGCCGTTTTGCGCTCAGTACGAGCCAACGCATACTCTTCACCTGAGCGTTTATCAATAAATACCGGAAAGTCCTTGCCGACCGGCTGATACCCTTTCTCGACCATTATTTCAGGTGTCGCACCAACAACAACCCAATCTCGATCTAATACCTGCCGCCCGAGTAAACGATCACGAATGGCGCCTCCAACTAAATATACATCCATGCAAGGCCCATTAGTGAATTCCGTATTGATCGCGGTAAGCTTGCATACGATCGAGATTCTCTTGTTGGTCTGGCTGTTTCTTCAAGTACTCAATTAAGTCTGCCAAGGTCGCAATTGCAACAACCGGCATACCATACTCTGCTTCAACCTGCTGAATCGCAGAGGTATCAGTTGGCACGCCATCTTTTTGGCCTTTTTCTTGCCGATCAAGTGCCAGAAATACCGCTGAAGGCGTGGCGCCAGCGGCGGTGATCATAGCGTATGATTCACGAATCGCCGTACCAGCCGTAATAACGTCATCTATAATTGCAACATTACCGGTGAGTTCTGCCCCGACCATGCTACCGCCTTCGCCATGATTTTTCTTTTCCTTACGATTAAACGCAAATGGAATCTCTTTGCCAGATGCTTCTGACAACGCCATAGCAACCGCACATGACAGCGTAATACCCTTGTAGGCGGGACCGAATAAAACGTCGAACTCGATGTCAGAATGTTCAATACTGGTCGCGAAATAGCGACTGAACTGCAACATCGTAGCGCCACTATTGAACAGCCCAGTATTAAAAAAGTAAGGGCTGAGGCGGCCAGACTTAAGAGTGAACTCACCAAACCGGAGTACACCGGTTTTGAGTGCGAATTCGATAAATTGTTCTTGGTATGGAAGCATAGTAATTAATCTGTATGGCAATTCAAGTATGATACCTAGAGAAACAGAATTCGCCATACTAAAAAATGAAAGTAATCTCCATAAACGTAAACGGTATCCGCGCAGCAGCGCGCAAAGGCATGTTCGAATGGCTCAATCAAGTTGATGCCGACGTTATATGCTTGCAAGAACTCAAAGCACAACCCGACCAAATCGAAGGTGAGCCATACCATCCAGAGGGCTACCACACGTTTTTTCATTCAGCCGAAAAGAAGGGCTACAGCGGGGTAGGCATCTATTGTAAGCAACAGCCCGATGCTGTGCAGCATGGTTTCGGTGATGGCTTTGCCGATGCTGACTCCGAGGGCCGATACCTACAAGCAGATTTCGGCGATTTAAGCGTGGTGTCGCTGTATATGCCATCCGGCTCCAGTAAAGACGAACGGCAAGAGTTCAAGATTGATTTGATGCAGCGTTTTGAAGCCAAACTCGCGGAGATCGCTGATTCTGGTCGACATTGGATTCTCTGTGGTGACTGGAATATCGCGCACAAGAAAGCCGATATTAAAAATTGGCGCGGCAATCAGAAAAATTCCGGATTCCTACCTGAAGAACGTCAATGGATGGACTGGCTGTTCGGTGAGTCGTCGAGTGAAACTAGCGACGAGGTGCGTGGCAACGCGGGATTCCATGACGCATTCCGCTTAATCAATCAACAAGAGCATCAATATACTTGGTGGTCTAACCGTGGGCAGGCCTGGGCTAACAATACTGGTTGGCGCATTGATTATCATGTCATTACCGACAGCTTAAAGGACAAAGTGATCCCCGGTTCAGATCTTATTTATAAAGAAGAACGTTTTTCCGATCACGCGCCACTTGTCATTGAGTATGATTTGTAACGGTTAGCTGTGAGTACAACAATCGATACAAGCGCGTCGGAGTCAATACGTTGGTGGCGCGAGAAACCCGTTTGGATCATGCTAATGCTCGGGTTTTCAGCCGGCATTCCGATATTGCTAATCTTCTCGAGTCTGTCATTATGGCTGCGCGAAGCTGGCGTTTCTAAGTCATCGGTTACGTTTTTTAGTTGGGCTGCACTCGGCTACTCCTTCAAGTTCATCTGGGCCCCATTAATCGATAAATTACCGGTTCCAGTATTGAGCAAGCTTATGGGTCGCCGACGCGGTTGGTTATTAGTTGCACAATGCGCAGTAATTTCCGCTATTTGTCTAATGGCCGTGACCGATCCGCAACAAGGGTTGGTCGCCATGGCGCTCGCCGCCGTGCTACTTGGGTTCTCGTCAGCCACACAAGACGTAGTGATTGATGCGTTTCGCATTGAGTCTGCCAACGCTCGCATGCAAGCGATTTTAGGCTCAACCTACCTAGCTGGCTACCGCATTGCGATGATAGTAGCCGGGGCTGGGGCCTTGTATCTTGCTGAATATTTCGGCAGCACCAGCACCAACTACTCCTACATAGCGTGGCGCAATACCTATTTTTGCATGGCGCTATTTATGCTGGTCGGTGTGGCCACCACACTGTGCATCAAAGAGCCGACTCGCGCTGAAAGCAATGATTACCCTTACGCAACGCGCGATTATGCTCGCTTTTTAGCGGTCTTTATTTTGTCGTTAGCGATTTTGATTGCTATCTTTCTAGTGACCCCAAGCGCTCCGGATGTTTTCTCCGGCGGCACACAAACAATCTTTACGTTTCTTTTTAACGCCGGAATTTTTTGCCTGGCATTAGCCAGCGCAATCATGTCAGCCATGCTCTGCACTAAATTGCAGTTAGTAAACCGCCAAATGGTTGAGCAGGGTTATGTCGAGCCCATCAAAGACTTCTTCAAGCGCTACGGAAAACTGGCTATCTGGGTATTGTTGCTGGTGGGGTTTTATCGCATCTCAGATATCGTACTGGGTATTATCGCCAATGTCTTTTATCAAGATATGGGTTATTCAAAAATTGATATCGCCAATGTGACTAAAGTATTTGGCGTACTGATGACAATCGTCGGAAGTTTTCTTGGTGGCGTGCTAGCTCTCAGAGTCGGCGTTATGCGCGCATTAATGCTGGGCGCCATCTTGGTGGTTGTAACTAACTTATTGTTTGTCTGGCTGACGGCCATCGGTAATCAATTCACTTATTTCGACATTCCACTTCCATCGTTTAGTTTCTCAGCTGGAGTCGAGTTTACTGGTTGGACATTTTTGTCTTTGCCGAAAGAACTCACGCTGGTAATTATTATGGATAACTTAACCCAAGGTATCGCTCTCATTGCTTTTATTGCATGGTTATCTAGCTTGACCAATGTGTCATTTACCGCAACTCAATACGCTATTTTCAGCTCGGTAATGACCTTATTTCCGAAGCTGTTTGGTGGTTACTCCGGCACCATTGTTGAGGCTTACGGTTACTCAAACTTTTTCATCTTTGCGAGCGCATTGGGCATTCCGATAATCGGGTTAATCTATTTTCTGTCGAGTCGACTCGAGTTTGAACAAGCGGCACGCACTCGCTAAGCTTAAAATTTCATAAATTCCAGCAGCCGTTTTCTAGCTGCCTCAACCTCTTCAATACTCTTTAAATCTCGTGCAACGTCAGCGCGCTCGCCCTGGCGACCATGCGCCACAAGGGTATAATATTGTGTGGTCTTGTTACCGCTAGTCGAGCTATGACTTTTCCTCTCAACCAACTCCTCAAACGAGTAGGACGGCACAAATTTTGGCTTCAATGAGATTCCAAACAGCGTCCGATTTGAGGTGATTCCTTCTGGCCCAATTCGAACTATTAAACCGCTACCAAACCAAGCCAAACCCGCCAACCCGACAATGCCACCTATTAGCGGGAACACGATATTAAATACCAATTCAGGTATCAGCAAGCCAATCACCACAAATACCAATCCGATAGCCCCCATAACTAGACCGGCCCAATGCGTATAAGCTGGATAGCTCAGCTGGTGCCCACCATTAACAGGAACTAAATCGAGCACGGTCTTAATCCGCTGATCGAGCGCCACCAATGACGCTGTTGAAGTTGCTTGGTGTGCTTCTGGATCGCGAATCGAAGACTTCTCACCAGTGCGAAACACCGGTAAATCAACGTATTCGCGACTTATCTCCTGACCGTCTGCCAGCGTTGCCTCAAATTGTAGCCGCCATGCGATACCTGGAATTTTGCCCGGCGCTTCTGAAATCGGTAGATCCGCCTCATCGTCTAAGTCGAAACAAAAACTGGCTTGCAGTCCAGAGCCCGTACTCTGCCACGCCGGAATCATTCTCCGTTGCCAGATCATAGTTTGCTGCGTGTGCTTACCGCTACGATATCTACGTACACATTGTAGAATCACCGCCGATTGCTGTGGACGCCCCATTGATGAATTACTTAGCACGATATGGCCACCCGTTTGACCTCCTATGGACCCAGGAAAGGGGTCCATAGTGAGTGGCATAGGTCCAGTTCGCTGATAACTGCGGTGCATGCGGTACCACAAATATACCAACAACACGCCGACCGCCGGGAAAGCTAGGAAAATCAGCGCTAAATAGTCACCGTCACTGATTGCCTTAATCGACATGACCAATGCGAACGAGGATATGGCGTTCCACATCACAGCAAAAGCCAACATCGCTCGGGCACCCAGCTTGCTATTAGAGATTCGGCTCGGCTGATTCCACTCTTTATACTGCTGCCAAGGCTGCTCAATAGATGCACCCTGAATCGGCTCCCGGCTACGCCAGTTCATAAGTGTATACACTAAGCCACCAACGCCGACCCCACCAAACATCACCAGAAACGCACTCGCAAACATCAACATAGACCATCGCAAAGCACGGTCAATTACTGCTTCAGAAGGCTGATCGGGGTTTACCCAGACAGTAAAACTACCGCCCTGATTACTAATTTGCGCCAGTCGTTCCGCCATATCCTGTTGATAAGACCCAATATTATCGTAGCCAGTGCTCCAATGAACTCGGTCCGAATGATAGGTTTGACCATTAAACAGGTAGGAATACTCTGCCCGCGCTTGATAAGTGGTACTGTCCTCACCCCGTTGCTGCGCAAGCGAATGCGAAGACAACACCGCCGGTGTTTCAACCCAAGATTTCGCCGCCATTGACTGCGAAATCATCGACACACCCTGAATTAAGAAGATGCCGATTCCAGCTGCTGCGAAAATGCCGAAAAACAATACTCCCAACCAGTTTCCCTTCATATCTAATTAACTCCGTCGCGCTTGTTGGATGATACTTATTTAAGGGCCAATGAGTATCCTGCATGTTTAGCTAAACCAAACAATCTCCGGACTAAGCGCTGCACCCTCAACTTTGCTATTCTAGTAGCATAATATCACCGACCCTAACCTTGCGGCCATGCTGTGTTAAACCTGACTTTTGACAATCGTTTCGTTACCGAATTACCCGCCGACCCACGCGACGACAATCAACGTCGGCAAGTGCATAAGGCGTGCTATTCATTGGTGAAGCCAACACCAGTTGCCGCACCAACATTGCTGTCGCACGCGAGTGAAGTCGCCGATCTATTAGGGCTCAGCGAAGCTGATTGCAACCGTGACGATTTCTTGCAAATGGTCGCAGGCAATCGCTTGTTATCAGGAATGCAGCCTTATGCGATGTGTTACGGCGGCCACCAGTTTGGTAATTGGGCAGGGCAGCTAGGAGACGGTCGAGCTATCAATTTGGGCGAAGTACTCGGCAAGCAAGGTCAACGTTGGACACTACAACTCAAAGGCGCTGGCGCAACCCCTTATTCGCGCACCGCCGACGGCTTAGCGGTACTGCGATCATCAATTCGTGAGTACCTATGTAGCGAGGCAATGCATCACTTAGGCGTACCGACCACACGCGCGCTGAGCTTAGTCACAACCGGCGAGCAAGTCATGCGCGACATGTTATACGACGGCAACGCAGCGTATGAGCCCGGCGCAATTGTGTGTCGTGTCAGCCCAAGCTTTGTGCGCTTCGGTAATTTCCAGTTATTAGCAGCTCGCAACGAACATGCTGAACTACGCCAGCTAACCGACTTCGTAATTCATCACCATTTTAACCATCTTGAATCGCAATATGCAGTCGGCTCAGGCCAAATCGTCGCCGCATTCTTTGATGAGGTCTGCCAACTAACAGCTCATATGATCGTTGAGTGGATGCGTGTGGGATTTGTACACGGCGTGATGAATACCGACAACATGTCAATTCTAGGACTCACTATCGACTACGGCCCCTATGGTTGGTTGGAAGACTATGACCCTGAATGGACTCCCAATACTACCGACGCCCAACATCGTCGCTACCGCTTTGGACAGCAAGCGAATGTGGCCTTATGGAATTGTTATCAGTTGGCCAACGCGCTGTTCCCCTTAGTAAATGACACGGCGCCACTCGAGGCCTCACTCGAGTCGTTCCAACAATCCTACCAAACCCAATGGCTGGCAATGATGGCCGCCAAACTCGGTTTACTCGAATTTAAAAGCGGCGACGAGATATTATTTGATGAACTAGAGCAAGTCTTGACGATGGTCGAAACTGACATGACCTTGTTCTACCGATGCCTCGCGCAAGAACAACTCAATGTTGAATCATTCCGCCCGGCATTCTATACAAACGAACTCAGTGACGAATACCGTGAAACGCTAACGACGTGGCTAGCTAAATACCAAGTGCGTTTAGCGCAAGATGAGCGAAGCCATACTGATCGGGCAACCGCGATGAATGCGGTTAACCCTAAATTTGTGTTTCGTAACTATCTGGCGCAACAAGCCATTGATTTAGCCGAAGCTGGCGACCCCAGTCGGATAAATGAATTGCTTGATGTGCTTCGTAAGCCGTATGATCAACAAGCTGAACGCTCTGCCTTTGCCGCGCAACGCCCCGATTGGGCTAAGACCAAAGTGGGCTGTTCAATGTTATCCTGTAGTAGTTAGTTAACCCCTTCAAACAGACCCAGCCATGACCACCGAAAAATTAGTCATTACCGTTTTTGCCAAAGACCGCCCAGGCATAATCCGTTCCATCTCGAGCACGGTTCTCAACAATGAAGGTAATTGGCTCGAGAGTAGCTTGTCGCGTCTATGCGGTCAATTTACTGGCATTGTCCATATTCAGGTTAACGCGCAAGATAAAGAGCAGTTACTTACGGCACTGTCGAGCCTTGCAAATGAAGGTATTTCCGTCACGGTACAAAACAGTGACGGTGTAGAGCCTGATGAAGGCTTAGTCGACAGCATACAAATTCTGGTAGAAGCCAATGACCGACCAGGCATCGTTAAAGAGATTTCAGACGCACTAGCCGACGCTGATGTGAATGTCGACAATATCGACACTGAGTGTGAAAGTGCATCGATGGCGGGCTATCCATTATTTCGCGCACATATGTTTCTGGCCCTCCCCGAAGGCTTTACAGAACAACAACTCGAAGAAATTTTAGAAGACGTGTCAGACGATTTAATGGTCTCTATTCTGGACGAATAACAATTACTTACATCTGCGACTAACCGGTTTCGGATTCTTGCTGTTTAAAAGAAATCTTGCGGATCAATATCTAAACTCCACCGCACGGCATTGGCTCGCTTTTTTGCTTCAGTGTCGTGTGCCAAGAAATCTAGCCAAGTCGCCAAGGTGGCATTTAACCCAGAACGTTGCTCAGCAGTAATCAGCAACTGCGCCCGATACCGTCCGGCTCTACGTTCCATTGGCGCCGGAATCGCATCAAACACCATCACGCCAGCACAGGGCTGCAGATCCTGTTTGGCTTTTCGTAAGAATTGCAACGCTTGCGCCTGATGTGGTGATTCGGCACGCAACAATGCAAAGTAACCAAACGGCGGAAACCCAGCGGCTTCTCTCTCCGCCAACAGCTGACCCGCAAAAGCGCTAAAGTCGTGCTGACGAATAGTCTCAAAAATAGGGTGCTCAGTGAACCTTGTTTGAATCAGCACTTGTCCAACTTGCTCACGTCGACCCGCTCTGCCTGCCACTTGCAGCAACTGTTGAAATAGGTTTTCAGTGGCGCGAAAATCAGTGCTATAAAGACTTTGATCCACTTCCAACACGCCAACCAGAGCAATATCAGGAAAGTCATGCCCTTTAGTAATGAGCTGAGTTCCGACAATGATATCCACCTCACCAGCTCGTGCTAGCTCAAGCATCTCAGCTAACTCACCTTTACGCCGTGTACTATCGCGATCAATTCGTAGCAAGCGGGCTTCCGGAAAGCGTAACGCCAGCGCATCTTCGACCCGCTGCGTTCCATCGCCAACATCAACCAGCTCCTTTGCTCCACAATGACCGCAAAGCTCTGGTATTCGACCTTCGTAGCCGCAGTGGTGACAACGCATTTTGTAAGCACGGCGATGTAGGGTTAAATAGGAATCGCAGCGATGGCATTTACATGCCTGTTTACAGCTACTACAAAACAACACCGGTGCATAACCGCGACGATTCAAAAATAACATCACCTGCTTTTTGGCTGCCAAGGTTATTTTAATAGCCTCAAGCATGGCTGGACTCAAGCCATCATTGCTCGGCTGATGCGCGAGGTCCACTAGCTGAATCTTAGGCAGCTCAGCGGAAGTAGCTCGGTGCCCCAAGGTATGCAGCTGATAACGGCCAGATAGCGCATTGGCATAACTCTCCAAAGACGGCGTAGCCGAACCCAACACAATTGGAATACCATGTGTCTTTGCGCGGTAGATTGCCATGTCCCGCGCGTGATACCTAACCCCATCTTGCTGCTTGAACGAATTATCGTGCTCTTCATCCACCACGATTAAACCAAGGTTAGCGAATGGGCTAAACATAGCGGATCGCGTACCGATGATGATTTTGGCTTCGCCAGTTCGAGCATGCCACCAAGCAAGATGACGCTCACGATCATTTAGATTGGAATGCATCGTCACCACCGGCACTTGGAATCGGCGCTCAACTCGCTCAATCAACTGCGGTGTTAAACCAATTTCAGGCACCATCAACAGCGTTTGTTGCTGTTGATCCAACGCCGCTTGAATGGCTGCAAAGTAGACTTCGGTTTTACCGCTGCCGGTAACACCGTGCAATAAGTGACAAGCAAACTCTCGTGCTGCAACTGCAGTAACAAACGATTTCGCTGCCGCGGCTTGCTCCGGGTTGAGCTGCAACTCTGCCGCCGGCTCTACACGACTGACCACCAATCGAGGTTGCGCCGCGTATTCCTCAACCCAGCCTTTAGAAACAAGGGCGCTGATTGCTTGACGCCAACTTGCCGACTCATCTTTGAAGTCACTGGGGCTCAAACTAGTGTGTCGCATAAAACGTTTAACAATAGCAAGCTGGAGTGGCGCGCGATTTAACTCCTCTATCGCTGAGCTACGACCATGATCAGTGAGCGACCAGGTTTTTATGCTGGTTGGCGACAAGGCTTCTCCCTGACGCAGTAACACCGGTTGTGCAAGCGCCAAAACCTCGCCGATGGGGGCTAAATAATAACGAGCTAGCCACTCTAAAGTAGACCACAGCGGCTCATCGAATACCGCTTCAGTATCGAGCACTTCGAGGGCGGTTTTTAAACGCGCGATTGGGTACTCAGAATCCTGTTTAACCGCCACAATAATACCGATCAACGTGCGTGAGCCAAACGGCACTTTTATCCGAGCTCCGCGTTGTGGCTGAATACCCGTTTGCGGTGCCAAAAAGTCGAAGGTTTGGCGCAGAGGTACAGGCACAGCGACGCAAATAATGGCGCTAGATTTATCGGTATTTTGTAGCAAAGTCATATTTTATGCGGGTCCTCACCTCGGTTCTGAACACAGCCCTCAGTGTCAACTAAATTATGCCAAAAACTTACCCACAGAGCCTGTGGATAACTCTGTTAGTAAAAGCGGACTCTGCACCGTAACAGTCCGTAAACAATAGCTTTCAGAAAACTGCTTAAATATTATGCAATTTATTTTATCCTTATAAATCAATGACATAGAAACCTAGAATTATTACGTTGAAATGACAGAATAAATTTTGACACAAATCTCTTGACTTAAAAATATTGTGTATAAGTACTTTTAGGGCGACCAAACCGCGACTCGGGAGTTCCTAATTTTTTCAATAAGTTAGCGCCTACTATTGTAACTTCTGGTGAACTATAACCAGTTAACTATGCAAGTCGCACAATCTGCACACCTGAAGTATACGACAAGCCATCCTAAGCACTTGAGGCATGTTCACACACAAGTGAACAACAATACGATATTGGCCGCGTTTATGGCGATTCAATCAAGCGAATACCCGGCTACTTGATACACAATTTTTGAGCTACACTGTAAGCGTCAACAACGAGAAATTTTTGTACGCCAAATGGGTAAAAAATTCACCGCAAAATCCGCCGATAAATACGTGTTATACCAGCTTGCCGTGCAATCGGCTGAGCAAGACGTAGATTTTCTAGTCGACACCTATAAAGAGCTGCGCGGCAAAAAACCAAAACACCTTCGTGAAGACTTCTGTGGCACCTGTCTTATGTCCGGTTACTGGGCGAGCCTAGGTAAACATTACACGACTGAGTCTTACGATATCGACCCTGAACCACTTGCATGGGGCTTAGAGCATAACTTAAAACCGTTAGGTGCGGCTGGCCAACGTGTCACCCAATACCTCGAAGACGCTCGCAATCCAAGCCGCCGCGCTCCCGATGTACGTTGCGCGCAAAATTTTTCATATTGGGTATTTAAAACCCGCAAAGAAATGCTCGACTACTTTACCGGTGTCTACCAAGATTTAGCCGATGACGGCATTTTCGTGTGTGACTTGCATGGTGGCCCAGAGAGCATTCAGGAACTCGAAGAAGAAACCGAGGTCGATGACGGCAGCTTCACCTACGTGTGGGACCAAGACAGCATAAACCCGATTACTGGCGAAGCACGTCTGCACATCCATTTTAGATTTCCAGACGGCACGGAGATGACCGACGCCTTCACCTACGATTGGCGCTTGTGGGGCCTTCCAGAGTTACGAGAAATTCTGATCGATGCAGGTTTCAAGACCGCAGACTGTTATTGGGAAGGCACCGATGAAGACGGCGAAAGTGGTGATGGGATTTTCACCAAAACTGAAGAAGGCGAAGCCTGCCTGTCTTACGTGGCGTACTTAGTGGCAACGAAATAATAGTGGCAAGCAAATTGTACTTATGCCAGAGGAGCAAGTGATGCTAATTCGACTTATCGTATTCGCCGTTATTATCGGCTTGATCTTAGCCGCTAGAAAATCTAAACCAGCTCACAATAAAGCCGGCACCAACTTTAATGGCGATATTCGTCAAGCCGCGCAAGAGCCAGCACAAATACAGGTAGCAACCTACAACATACAAACCGGTAAAAGCTTGCAGGGTAAACGTGACTTGTTAGCCAGTGCCAAAGTGCTTAGCCAAGCCGACTTAGTTGGTGTGCAAGAAGTGTATGCGCCGAGCTTGATGAATTTGATCGGCTCAGGATTCGCGCAAACACCTCGAATCGCCAACTATGGTGGATTCGCATGGCTGTTCAGCGCCACACGACGACGTTGGTTACGCGAGCATCGCGGCAACGCAATTCTGAGCAAACTACCAACATCTAATTGGCAGGTAGTCATGCTGCCCGATCAGTCCAACAAAAGCTTTCGTAATATGACCATTGTCGAGGTAGCTTGGCAGGGTCAAACATTTACCTTTATCAACACACATTTGCATACTCGGAATGGCCGCGAACAACAAATGAAGGTCGTACTACAAGAATTCGCTAAACATCCACGTGCAATATTGGTTGGCGATTTCAATAGCCCTGCCACACTTGAGACCTTGGCCAATGCGCTCAAAGACATCGATATCACCGATGCAATTGCCATGGCCAATTTAGACACCAGTAATCCGCAACGAATAGACTGGATACTCACCAAAGGCTTTAAAGTTGAAGGTGGCGAAATGCTCGAAAAAGGCGTGTCTGATCACCCGTATTATCAGGTGTCACTGACCTATAAGTGAAATAAAGCCCACATTTGAGGTAAACGTAACAGGCGTTTACATTTGCATATTGACGACGCTAATTGCATACCGCACCATAAGACTCCGTGTTACCCCACACACTAACTGCTAACCGAACGGCCCCAAATTAAGGCGACAGTCTCGGACATACGGAGAATAAAAATGTTTAAAGAGTTTAAAGAATTTGCCATGAAGGGCAACTTTGTTGATATGGCTGTCGGTATTGTTATTGGCGCGGCCTTCAGCACTATTGTTAAGTCGTTTGTAGACGACATCATTATGCCAGTAGTTGGCTACTTTACCGGCGGAGTCGATTTCAGCAATCTGTTTATGGTAATCGACAGCCCAACTGAAGGCGCGACTTACCTTACCTTAGAAGCGGCCGCAGAGGCTGGTGCAGTCACTATTAATTACGGCATTTTCATTAACGCTATGGTGACGTTTTTGATCGTAGCATTTGCGCTGTTCATGGTAATCAAAGGTATCAACAAAGCAAAAGCATCATTGGAAGAAGAAGAAAAGGCTGCACCTGCTGAGCCATCAGCTGAAGTGAAGTTATTAACCGAAATTCGCGACAGCCTAGCCAAATAAGCAGAACCCTTTGCTAAGCTAAGTAATTGTTACTTAGCTTAGCAAGTCTGAATTGTCGGCCGGCAATTCACTGCAGCATAATCGGCCGCCCACAATACCATCCGAACTAATTCTGGCGTCGATTCGACAAGGCATCGTGCCGCATCAATGCGCCAATTTGATTCGTTTCAATAAACGAAATACCACGGTTCGCCATCGCAATAGCTGAAGCCACGTCATCTAAGTTATACACCGCCCACTGCCAGCTACCAGGCCATATTTCAGCATCATTTTGCGGTAAAATATCTTTGTCACAAAATACAAAGTCGGGTTTAAGCTCACCAAGTAATTGCTTATTCCGATCATTCCATGCGGGCAATACCCAACCGGTTCTTAACGACGAAATGTTGCGCGTATAGTTCAACACCTCTGGATTAAACGAAATAATCACACACTGTGACTCAATGTTGGCGCGGATTATTTGTTTATCCACTTCATCCATGAAGAGCGGAACCCCGACACGATCGATCGATTCCTGTTTGATTTCGATAAAAGTTGTTACATCAGGATGCTTCGCCATCCACTTGCTGTACTTCTTGAAAGTGGTAAAGCAATTATCATCAAATTCGCTATCAAATCGTGCAGCATACGCCGCGTGCATCGCTTTGATTTGTTTTAACTTGGTTTCACGCACATCCAAATCGACACCAGCCATTCTAAGTAAGCTGGCATCATGGTGGAGTATCGGCACGTGATCCGAAGTCATCTGAAGATCAAGCTCCATGTAGCGCGCCCCATGTTCATAGGCCGCCTCATACGCAAGCAAAGTATTCTCCGGATACCGCCCAGAGTACCCTCGATGTGCCACCAGCACCGGTGCTGGCCCCGTTAATTCTACATCAGCATTCATACAAGCTAATCAGTCCTGCCCCAAGGTCCATCATGTTATGCTCACCTTATCATTAACCGTCCATGCGCTGCTAGCCTTTTGCGCCCCACCTATCACGTGACAAAGTCCCCTGACCAAGCATTTGCCAACCTGTCGCCAGACGAAGTGTTGAACAGTATTGAGCAATTCGGCTTACGGTGTGACGGCCGCATGCTCGCGCTAAATAGCTATGAAAATCGAGTCTACCGCGTAGGCCTCGACGACGGCAGCAGCAAGGTCGCTAAGTTTTATCGGCCAGCACGCTGGACTGACGAAGCAATCTTAGAAGAGCATGCATTTACGCAAACTTTGGCGGAGCTAGAAATACCGGTAGTCGCGCCAATTGTAGTAGACGGCCACACCTTACTTAAAACTGATAAATTTCGAATTGCCTTATTTGAGAACCGTGGAGGTCGCGCACCCGATTTAGAAGACTTTGACCAGCTCGAACAAATGGGCCGCTTCATGGGTCGCATTCATCGCGTCAGTCAAACCTCTAACTTTGAGCATCGACCAACCCTTGATATTGATTCATTCGGCCATCAACCTCGAGCGTTCATTCTAGACAATAATTTTGTGCCACCGGAATTAGTCGAGGCCTACGCGTCGCTGACTGAGCAAT
Source organism: Arenicella xantha (assembly GCF_003315245.1). Taxonomy (NCBI): domain Bacteria; kingdom Pseudomonadati; phylum Pseudomonadota; class Gammaproteobacteria; order Arenicellales; family Arenicellaceae; genus Arenicella; species Arenicella xantha. The sequence goes on from NZ_QNRT01000010.1 coordinate 56,615, forward strand.
TACTCAAAGAAGCCGCACAGTGCTATACCCGCGCTGGCGATACCACACTTATCCGTTGCCACGGTGATTGTCATCCAAGCAATATATTATGGACCGATAACGGGCCGCATATTGTGGATTTTGATGATGCGCGTATGGCACCCGCAGTCCAGGACTTGTGGATGTTTCTAGCTGGTGACCGGCCTGATCGAACCGCTGGTTTAGACGCAGTATTAACCGGTTACACGGAGTTTTGCGACTTTGACGCGCGCGAATTACACTTGATCGAGGCATTACGCACACTGCGATTAATTCACTATTATGGCTGGTTGGCTAAGCGCTGGGACGACCCAGCATTCAAAATGGCCTTCCCGTGGTTCAATACTCAACGCAGTTGGGAAGATCATATTTTAAGCCTCCGTGAACAGGCCGCGTTATTGCACGAAGAACCGCTATCTTGGTTTGGATAATCGAGGCCTTCGGCCAATTTCTATTAGCGCTGAGATATCACTAACCGTCATAAATAGTTATCACTAACCGTCATAAACACCTGTAAAGGCGGAAACACCGGCTGAGTCGGCAACCGATATGCACGCCCTAAACGGTCATACACTGCTCCAGAGTTCGGATCCACAAAGCCACCGAACCAAGGCAGCTGATTTGGTAACTGCGGCGGCACCTTAGCACTGAACATAATCTCAATTCCGGCACGTTCAGTTTTGACCGATACCGCGCACACCACCACGGTGGCACCACAGCCGCTCATTGGGTCGTGAACAAATGCCGATAACTCGAGCGCCTGTGATCGTTGCGATGCACTCAGCCGAGTAGCCCAAACTCGCTCGTTCCCAAGCCTACGCAATGCGGTTTCCCCGATCTGCACATTATCAAACGCGGTTGCCGGATTAGTAACTCTCGGGGGGCCAGATAAGCTTCGAAACAAAATAAACAAAAACGCCAACGCGAGTAGCGCAAACATAATCTTCACGACTCGCAGCAAACCCTCTCGAGCCATTATTTCATCGCCTTCACGGAGATTATTTCAGCTTGCCAGCTAAGTCCTTCCAGACTTGAGTTAAGACCTTTAAAGTCTAGGTTTTGAACAACCTCGCCAGTCGTCTCAGGAGCGAGACTAAATAACACATCGCGCTCCAACCGCATAAGCTGCTTACACTCCGCGCCTGACTCGCACTGCGACACAGTCACAGCATAGCCAACACGGTTGAGCGTAGCACTGGCGTGGGTATTCTCAAGACATATCGCAATATCGTAGTTACTACGATAGGTATGCTGGGCGGTAATACCACACACAAGCAACTCCGAAGGCGAGATTAAGCCGACCTTAGCACTCCGAGTAGCACCATCATACCAAGCGCCGGCAGCAGCCAATATTAGGGTGATCACCGTCAGTATAATTTTGTGTTTCTTGGTCAAATTCGACAAGAACAACACCCAAATTAGAAACAAGACCAACAGTACAATAACAACTCTAATCATCCGTTCCTCGGCATGTTGACAATAGTAAAAGATTTCAAGACAGTAAATTCACTGGCATGATAGCACCTCATGTCATAACATCGTCAAAGACACACAGATCATATCGCAATGACAAGCTCGGTTCGCCCATCAGATACACCGCTACTCATCGCAAAAACTCTCTCAGGATTGATAAAGCCAACCAAATGACCATCGAAAAACTTACCCACAAATCGATCTTAAAGGCGATGTTCAAGGATCAAATGATCTCGGTTGCGGAAGCAAAGCGAATTGACGTCAATTTAGCAGGGTCCATCAACGACCCGATCCACCCCCTTACCGGGATCGCTAAAAGTTTACCCGAGCATCAACAGTTGGGCATCAAGATTACTCTGGAATATCTGTGCGAATGGTTTGCTAAACAAGTCGATGTGCCGTACTTCGTGATCGACCCGTTGAAAATCGACATCGGCGCAGTCACACAAGTAGTCGCGCCCCAATACGCCAAAAAACATGGCATTTTGGCTGTAAGTTCAACACCAGAGTTTGTTACCTTGGCGGTCAAAAACCCGTTGGACTTATCTTGGCGAGATGATCTTGAGAATATTCTTAGACGAGAAGTTCGTGTGGTGTTCGCCAACCCAAACGATGTTGAACGCTATATCTCTGAGTTTTATACGCTGGCCAAGTCAATTAGCCAGTCGACAATTTCAGACGAGCGAGCCGGCGTCAGTATTCAGCAAAATCTCGAGCAATTAGTTGACCTCGGGCGACGCGGCCAACTCGATGCGGAAGACCACCACATAGTTCAACTCGTAGACTGGTTATTGCAGTATGCATTTGAACAGCGTGCTAGTGATATTCATCTAGAACCACGCAAGACAATGGGCGAAATCCGCTTCCGAATAGACGGTATCTTGCATCATGCTTATCAGGTTCCGCCGAATGTCTTATTAGCCATTATTGGCCGCTTAAAAACCTTAGGTCGAATGGATATCGCGGAAAAAAGACGACCTCTCGATGGTCGCTTAAAAACCCGCACACCCGACGAAAAGGAAATCGAACTTCGATTGTCGACCATTCCCACCGCCATGGGCGAGAAGCTGGTCATGCGAATCTTCGACCCAGAGGTATTGCAACGTAGTTTCACGCAACTCGGCTTGAATGACACTGAGCTTGCAACTTGGCATCAATTAACCGCACACACTAACGGTATTATCTTAGTCACCGGCCCCACCGGTTCGGGCAAAACGACCACGCTTTACTCGACCCTAAAGAACCTAGCGACCAGCGAGGTAAATGTTTGTACCATCGAAGATCCAATTGAAATGGTCGAGCCAGCATTTAACCAAATTCAAGTACATTCGGCGATTGATTTAGATTTCGCTGCCGGCGTAAAAGCGTTGCTACGGCAAGATCCCGACATCATTATGATTGGCGAGATCCGCGATTTAAAAACTGCAGAAATGGCAATTCAAGCCGCCTTGACCGGCCATTTAGTACTTTCCACTTTGCACACCAATGATTCACCATCGGCAATTACACGAATGCTCGAACTTGGCGTGCCGGCGTATCTGATCAACGCCACCGTGCTCGGAGTCTTAGCGCAGCGACTAGTGCGTACCTTGTGTCCTAATTGTAAAGAACCCGACACCGTTGACCCCACAGTTTGGCAAAGCTTCACCAAGGGAATTGATGTTGACCTCGAAACACCATGCAAACCAGTCGGCTGTATCGAATGCCGACAAACAGGATTTTTGGGCCGAGTAGGGCTTTATGAAATGCTTGAGATGAGTAACTCACTCAAATCCAAGGTAAAACCAGATGCTGATTTAGAAATCTTACGCCAGCAAACTAAGGACGATGGCCTGCGCACCTTACGTTACAGCGGCGCTAAAAAGGTTGCTGAAGGTTTCACAACTATTGAAGAGGTACTGCGCGTTACGCCGTTTGTGGCGTAATGTTTCGCTATGCACGATTTAGGGCGACCCAGCAAACATAGCCGAGGTTTTGAACGGTCAAGCTTACGGCACAGTTCTGGACGCAGCTTGTTTGGACGCAAACGCCGTGGCTTATCGAGCACTAAGAAAAAGCGCAGTTGGTTTTGGCGCTGGACCTGGCGCCTAGTTCTTTTCATCTGCTTTATCTCAGCGTTACCGATGGTTTTGCTGCGCTTTTATGACCCACCTACCAGTAGTTTTATTGAGTTGAATAAACGCAATCACAATAAAAACATAAAGCACGAATGGGTTAACTTTGAACAGGTGTCAGAGTATTTCCCAAATGCCGTGATTGCGTCTGAAGACCAACAGTTTCCGAGCCATCATGGATTCGACTTAACTCAGATCAAAGAAGTGTTAGAGAACCGTAAAAATGGTATATCTCGCGGTGCCAGCACCATTACTCAGCAGACCGTAAAGAATTTATTCCTATGGCCCGGACGCAGCTATTTGCGCAAGGGATTAGAAGCGTGGTTAGTCGCTTGGATGGAATTGATCATACCGAAAAAACGTATTTTGGAGCTTTACATTAATTTCGCTCAATTTGGTAAATCAGTATTCGGTGTGGGCGCGGCCAGCCAATACTATTTTGGCATTCCAGCACACCAACTCAGTGCCGAGCAGTCGGCCTTAATTGCCGCTAGCCTACCGACTCCATCGCGCTCCAATCCAGCCAAACCGTCGGCCTATTTAACTAAGCGAGCCGCGTATATAATGGACCAAATGCCACGTGTCGGTGGCCGTCGTATGATCCGCGAACTCTAGTTTTTACTTGCGCGGTTAACCGTGAGAAACTTCCCCAGATGAACAGACAATACCCAACCTCCAGACTGCGCCGTGCGCGCAGTGCTAATTTTGCACGGCGCTTGGTACGTGAAACAACGCTCAATGCAGACGACCTAATATTGCCAGTGTTTGTTATTGAGGGCGAGAATCGTACTGAATCGATCGACTCCATGCCCGGCGTGCAACGAATGAGTATCGACTTGTTGGTCAACAAAGCTCAGCGACTGGTAGAATTAGGCATTCCGGCCATTGCGTTATTTCCAGTGGTTGGTGAAAACAAAAAGTCGCTAAGCGCCGATGAGGCCTACAACCCTGACGGTTTAGCACAACGCGCCGTTCGCGCAATTAAAGCCGCCACACCAGAACTCGGTGTAATCACCGACGTCGCGCTCGACCCGTTCACAAGCCACGGTCAAGACGGTTTGCTAAACGAGCAGGGCTATGTCATGAATGACGAGACCGTCGAGGTATTAGTTAAACAGGCACTGTCCCATGCCGAGGCTGGCGCTGATATTGTGGCACCTTCTGACATGATGGACGGGCGCATTGCGCAGATACGAGCTGGTCTCGAAATTGAAGGCTATGTAAATACCCAGATCTTGGCCTATTCAGCAAAATACGCATCGGCTTTTTACGGTCCGTTTCGCGATGCCGTGGGTTCTGCCAGCAACCTTGCCGGCGCCGATAAATATACCTACCAAATGGACCCTGCTAATGGCGACGAGTCATTGCATGAGGTTCGCTTGGATATTGACGAAGGCGCCGACTACGTGATGGTTAAGCCGGGCATGCCGTACCTCGATATAGTTCGACGTGTAAAGGAAACCTTTCAAATGCCGACCTTTGTGTACCAAGTCAGTGGCGAATACGCCATGTTGAAGGCCGCTGCACAAAATGGTTGGTTAAATGAACAAGACTCCGTATTGGAAGCACTAATGAGCATAAAACGCGCCGGAGCTAACGCAATTCTCACTTACTATGCGGAAGATGTCGCCAACTGGTTATCAACGAAATAGAGAACATTCGATATGAGTTTTGAATACTTACACAGCATGCTGCGCGTGGAAAACCTCGACACCGCGCTCGATTTCTTTTGCAACAAACTAGGGTTAATCGAAACCAGCCGACAGGACAATAAGGTAGGGCAGTACACCTTAGTATTTCTAGCTGCCCCACATGACTTAGCTCGCGCCAAAGAGCATCAAGCACCGTTGGTCGAACTCACTTACAACTGGGGCGAAAACCAATACGACAGTGGCCGAAACTTCGGTCATTTAGCGTATCGCGTTGACGACATATACGCTCACTGCCAAAAGTTGATGGATGCCGGCGTAGTAATCAACCGACCACCACGCGACGGTTATATGGCGTTTATTCGCACACCGGACGGCATCTCGATTGAACTACTGCAAAAAGGTGACGCCTTGGCACCGCAAGAACCGTGGGCCTCGATGGAAAATACTGGAGCGTGGTAATTGAGCGAGAGCAACTTAGGTTCATACCTGGCAGCTAACCTTGTAAAAACCTTAGGCTTTAAAAATCGTTGAATCGACCCTATATTAGGTTGTATACCAGCAAACATGAGGATGCTTAATGCTGATTTCAAATATGGAAGTCATACCAGATCGACGCGTAGTCAAGCACCTAGGATTAGTGCAAGGCAGCACAGTGCGCGCGAAGCACGTTGGGCGTGACATTATGGCCGGATTCAAGAATATCTTGGGCGGCGAATTGGTCGGCTACACTGAGCTGATGAGTGAAGCACGTGATGAAGCCAAACAACGCATGATCGCGCAAGCTGAGAGCATTGGCGCAAATGCCGTATTAAATGTACGTTTCGCTACCGCATCGGTGGCACAAGGCGCGGCTGAACTATTCGCCTACGGCACCGCAGTGGTACTCGACGGCGTCGACGGTTAAGCCCTCGCATGATTGAATTTGTTATCTTTCTCAGCCTGATCCTCTTAGGTTTCGGTTTTGGTAGCTATCGGGAGAAACAACACTACCGGTCAATCATTGAGCGCGAGGCACAGTACCGCGATATTTTGGTGTTCGAGTCGAGCTACCCCAAAGAGCAAACCGATGGGCACGGTGGTCAGTTGGTGCAAGGCAGCGTGGTGATCTCGGCCGACTACTTTAAAACCTTCGTAGCCGGACTACGCAAGCTGATCGGCGGCCGGCTCCGTAGCTACGAGAGCTTGCTTGACCGCGGCCGACGCGAAGCAGTTCTCAGAATGAAGCACGAGGCGCATCAAGCTGGCGCCAACCATGTGTTTAACGTCCGTTTTGAAACATCGTCGATTTCCAAAGGCGAGAGCGGCACACTTAGTTCTGTCGAAGTATTGGTGTATGGCAGTGCGGTAAAGCGATAGCTCGTGCAATTTGAAAATCGTCAACCGGCAGATGGAATCAACGCGCCGCCTGAACACCCATTAAAGGAATTTACTCAGCTGCTAATCGCCGTTGGTCTTACCTGCGTTGCGCTGGTCGCACTGCTTACCTATATCGCAGGTCAATTAGCGCACCATATCCCGTTTCGTTATGAGCAAGACATGGTGGCCAATATAAGCTGGCTCGAGCCACAACAAAATAGTTCTGAGCAACAACGCCTGCAAGCAATACTTGATCAAGTAGTCGTCAACATGGGTTTGCCTAACGACATGCAAATCACTGTCCACTATAGTGACGACACAACGGTTAATGCGTTCGCGACACTCGGCGGGCATATCGTTATGTTTAAAGGCTTGCTAGATCAGCTTCCCAATGAGCAAGCCATCGCCGCCGTATTGGCGCATGAAATAGCCCACGTCAAATTACGTCATCCAATTGTTGCCGCTGGGCGCGGTTTTACCCTGCTAACACTAGGCGCCGTAATCAGTGGATCATCGAGCAGCACAGCCGGACAATGGCTAATCGGCAGCTCTACCAACTTACAATTGATGCAATTCTCACGCAAACAGGAGCTCGCAGCTGATCGTTTAGCCGCCGAAGCAATGCTCGCCACCTACGGAAGTATCGACGGCTTACTAGCGGTATTCGATTTGTTCACAACTCTCGAAGCTGACAGCGCCTTCACCGCATTAGATGTTGAAGCCCTGCGCAGCCACCCTTATTCGCACAAGCGACGACGAGCTATTGAAAAAATTGCACCAAGCAGCAAGCGTTCACAGCAACACTAAGAATTGACTGAAGTTTCAAATTGAGCTCAATCAGCGCTTGCCATTCCCCCTAAAAAATGAAATTGTAACGGCATGAAAACTAAGAAAAATATTGTAGACAACTGGCTCCCCAGATACACCGGCATGGAACTCGAAGGTTTCGGGAAGTACATTCTTTTAACCAACTTCGCCAACTATCTGGATTTATTTGCAGCGCAAGCTGGTGCTGAGATCGTCGGACGCGATAAACCCATGCCGTGCGCCACTGCCAATGGCATTACCATGATCAACTTTGGCATGGGATCACCCAATACCGCCACTATTTGTGACCTATTGAGTGCAATCAAGCCCGAAGCGGTGCTGTTCTTGGGTAAATGCGGCGGCCTTAAAAAGAAAAATTCTGTTGGCGATTTAATTTTGCCCATCGCCGCCATCCGCGGCGAAGGAACCAGTAACGACTATATGTTGCCGGAAGTACCTGCATTACCAGCGTTCGCACTGCAAAAAGCCATCAGTACCACGATTCGTGACCACCAAGAAGACTATTGGACCGGAACCGTTTACACCACCAATCGTCGGGTATGGGAACACGACAAAAACTTTAAGCGCTACCTGCGTAAAACGCGAGCAATGGCGATTGATATGGAAACTGCCACGTTGTTCTCAGCCGCATTTAAAAACAAATTTTCAGCTGGCGCACTATTGTTGGTAAGCGATGTACCCATGACTCCAGAAGGCGTAAAAACCGATACCAGTGATGCCGAAGCAACTAAAAGCTATGCACAAATGCATGTAGACATTGGCATTGATAGCCTGAAGCAATTAATTAACAACGCACTCACCGTGAAGCACTTGCAGTTTTAATTAAATGGCCAACAATATTGAGATAAAAGCACGGGCGGCGGCATTCGACACTCAGCGCGAAATCGCCCGTGGAATAAGCAACGCATCATCAGTGTTCACGCAACAAGACACATTTTTCAATGTGCCAGAAGGGCGGCTTAAACTCCGTGAGCTCAGGGATGCCGACGCGCAACTCATTTTTTATCAGCGTATCAATCAAAGCGGGCCAACATTGTCGGACTATCACATTAGCGAATTGCCCGACGCCACTGGGATGAAGTCGGTTCTCTCCAAAGCATACGGAGTGCGCCAAATCGTCAGCAAGCAGCGTGAATTATTTATGGTTGGCCGCACGCGAATTCATTTTGACACGGTCAACGATCTCGGTCAGTTCATCGAACTTGAAGTAGTTCTCAACGACGGTGACTCCATTCCCGAGGCAAATGCCGAAGCTAAGCGGCTAATGAACCAACTTGCTATTCAACCCGAGCATTTGGTCGACGTGGCCTACGTTGATTTATTGGATATTGCCGCATGACCCGCTTAATCCTAATCGGCGCGCTTCTGCTCGGCTTAATCGGCTGCAGCCAACCACCTGCAGCCACCAGCTTGTACAGTAACGAACAACAAGCCTTAGAAGCCAGCACTCAAGCACTCACTGAATGGGCTAACCAGCTACTCAGCCAGGTAGCAGAGAACAATGTTGACGTGCAAAATGCATTTAGTTTGGTGGAAGTTGAACAACAGCGAGAGTTAACTAGCGAAGAGCTTGAGACCTTCGAGCACGCACAGCAAGATATACAACGGCGCAATGCGGAAATTTCAGCACTGTTTGAGCAAAGCAATAGCCTGCAAGTGGCGTTATTCGACTCGCTTTACCAATTACTTGGAAAGCTCGATGCCGGTGCACAGTTTTGCGGACTAGCCGATTCCTCTGACTCCAATTTGGCCTTGATCGCCAAACCTAGTCAAACCGCTTGGCCGGAACTCGAAAGTGCCTATGTCAACGCGCTCGCCGCAGGCCAACAAGCATTGAACAACAACGCACAATATCCATGTGAGCAATTTGAATCAGACTATGAACCCCTGCTCGCAAACCTGCGTCTACGTGTTGACGAAGTGAACGCTCTGATGGGTTCATTGGTTTTCTAATTAGTTCTCACAATTGCTTGTAAACGTATCGCAATGCGGCAATTACCGCCGCTACCTGCGCCTGAATACAGTTTTCATCATCCACTAACGGGCTGTCAGGATACACTTCGGTCGTGGTACAGAAATCCGCATCACTAAATCCCGTGCACAAGGACAAATCCTTCACCGCATAATTAATAACACCAGGCTGAGTGATTCGCTCCCCTATAATCCGCCCGTCCTCATCAGAAGGCGCAATATGCGTAACCGCTTCAACCGCGGCAATAATCTCTGCTTGAAAAGCATCTCGAGGGTTCTCCGAATCGCCCACTAGATAGAAGCCATCTGGAATATCCCAGATCGCATGCTCGACATTATCGCGAGCCGCAAGTGCAGGCCGAAACTCCGAATTATCGGTGTCAGTGGTTTCATGTAGGTCAATATGCAGCGTAATCGTGTCCGTAATGGAGTTGACATATGCCATCAAGGCAGCCGCTTCTTGCGACGGGGAATTTTTCTCAAAAGACCGATTTGGATCAATCGCGTAAGGGTTCCAACGGTTAATCGTCTCGTAAGCCCAGGGGCTAATACAAGGCGCGATAATCAGATTAAACTGTTGGCTAAATTCCGGTGCATGCAGCACTAGAAAACGTAACGCACCTTGCACACCGCTGGTTTCATAGCCATGCACACCACCGGTAATAAGCGCAACCGGCTTGTCACACTGCCAGTTAGAGGATTTAGCTGCGAACAATGGGTACCGGTCGGGGTCGTAACTTAAAGCGCCATATTGTTCTACCGTTAAACATGCATCAACGGCTGACAACTTGGCCAATACCTCGTCGGCGTATTGTCGTTGTATCGACTGCATCGCCAACCACGCGCCACGTTCTGCACTGGCCCAAGGCTTACCAGGTTGCCCAACGGCGTATCGAGTGTCTTCATTCATAAATGTGCAAGAGGACCCAGCCTCAGAAAGTTATAGGTTTACGTTTTGTTTCAAATGACCGCGAATATCCACCGCCAGCTTGAGAAACACTAACAACACTAGAGCAGCCAAGGCATTGCCGAATACTGAAACTAAGCCACCGCCTACGATGATCGTGACATGCATCATAATGATTCTTGGGTAAATACTGTCTTTCGAGATATCGGCGCCTTGGCTTATGGTCGATTTTAATGCCACCAAATGACTTACCGTCATGGCCAGCAACGCAGGCCATAAGGTAAACATGTACTGCTTAACGCGCACTAAGTCACCACTAATCCCCGGCGCTGAACCAGATTCATCAAATCCCGTCACAAACAGCGTCCAAATAAACAAGAAATGTATCGCCATAAACGCCCCAGCGTGCGCCACGGTAAACAGACTCATCAAGGTTCCGGCAATCGGTCGTTTAATGATCATGCCTAAGCAGGTCACTAATACAATAATTCCGGTTTCAGCCCAGTACAACACCATAATCGCACTCAGGTCCCAGCGCAAAAACAGCACGCCAAACAACGGCACCAAGTTCGCTAGAATCAATAATACAAGGGACCCACGACCAGTCGAATTCTCACTCTGGGTTAGCGACTGCGATTGTGGCACAGCCTCAATCGGTACCGATGCGTGGACGCTAGACTCTAACGCGTCAAGATTGGTCTCGCGCATTTTATTTAGACTAACAGCTTGCTTAAAGTGGTTTAGATCAAGCAGCGTCATGTCCGAACCAAAAGCCGAATTATCATTGCTAAGCTCAGTGATGATTTTGATCTGTTTTCCGCTACGCGCGAATATCGAGTTTGGTTCGGCATCGACTAAGATCGCGTCGTTAATTTCCTTAGCCGCCAAAGTAAAACGAACCCCAATACCCGGCACCCCAAGCACGAAATCAACCATGCCTGCTTGCACCACAACAACCATTCGCCCGAACATGAGCACCAGCGTTGCAAACAACAAAAGCACAGTTGGCAAGGTCCAAATCACCAGCCAAAAGGTAACGAACAGCGCCGCAATAAGCGAGAACAACTCATCCGCGTTAGACCACAACCCCACTGCCTGCTTGAGCACTGTCAGTTCCACAGCGCTCAACACCAATGTTATCAAACCCAGCACCAGCATAACTTTAACCGACTTAGCCAGCGGTGATACCAGTTCATAGTCAGGATTACCGCGCACGGCTGACCCAAGCCGAATGCCAAAGCGATTATTTCTTAGAAAGTGTTTCAATAACATGCTAATCCAGCACTCTATGTCAGTGCCATCTGCTTAATTAAACTCCAGGCGCTAAACTGAAGATCTTAACCTAAAGCATAGTTCCCCTAACCGCAGAGACCTTTGATATAGTTATCGGCTCCACGATTCAGACAATAATAAACTTATGAAATCACTGACTCCACTTATTTCCTTGTTGTTAATTGGGGCCTTAACCTCCTGTAGCAACGAAACCACTTCCAGCGCGCCTGAGCAAACAGCTGACGCCAGTACAAGTGCAGCCGCAGCGCCAGCCACAAAACCCGATACTGAAAAACCTTCGCGCTTCGATATCTACTCTGAAGTAGAACTAAATGTCGATATGAGCGCGCTTACCGACCAACAGAAAGAAATGGTCGCGTTACTTATTGATGCAGCAAAAATAACCGACGACATTTTCTGGTTACAAGTATGGGGCGACCGACAGCCTTTGCTTGACAGTATTGATGACCCCAAAGCACGACAGTTCGCATTTTATAATTACGGCCCATGGGACCGCCTCGACGCCGATAAGCCGTTTTTAGCCGATGCTGGACCACGCCCCGAGGGCGCTCGCTTCTACCCCGAAGACATGAGCAAAGGTGAATTTGAGGCATGGGACCAAGTCGGCAAAGACGGCTTGTACTCGATCATCCAGCGCGACGCAGAGGGCAATCTCAAACTAGTGCCTTACACCACCGCTTATCAAGCGCAAATACAAGAGATTGCCGACTTGCTGGATCAAGCCTCAAAACTTGCGGCAGACCAAGGCTTCGCAAATTATCTCACGTTGCGAGCCGAAGCATTACGCAGTAATGATTATCAAGCCTCTGACATGGCATGGATGGAAAACAAAACTAACCCAGTAGAGTTGGTGATTGGCCCAATCGAAACCTACCAAGATGCCTTATTCGGTTATCGAGCCGCCTTTGAAACCTTTGTGCTTATTAAAGACATGGCTTGGAGTGAGAGACTCGCTCGGTTTGCTAAATATATGCCGGAATTGCAACAAGGCTTGCCGGTTCCCGAGCAATACAAAGCAGAAGTACCTGGGTCCGATGCAGATTTGAACGCCTATGACATGGCCTATTGTGCCGGAGACTGTAATTCCGGCGCGAAAACGATCGCAATCAACTTACCCAACGATGAACAAGTCCAGCTAGAGAAGGGCACGCGTCGACTGCAACTAAAAAATGCTATGCGCGCAAAGTTTGACCAAATATTACTCCCGATTGCCGGCGAATTAATTGCGCCCGACCAACGCGACAACATCACCTTCGACGCATTTTTCGCCAACACCATGTTTCACGAAGTCGCGCATGGCCTCGGCATTAAAAACACTCTCGACGGCTCCGGCACAGTACGACAAGCGCTTAAAGAACACTCATCGGCGCTGGAAGAGGGCAAAGCCGATATTCTCGGGCTATATATGATTCAAGAGCTCCGCGCGAAAGGCGAAATTAGCGAAGGCGAGTTGATGGACAATTATGTGACCTTCTTGGCCGGTATTTTTCGCTCAGTTCGATTTGGAGCTAGTAGCGCACACGGGCGCGCAAACATGATTCGATTTAACTATTTCAGCCAGGCTGGGGCGTTCTCGCGCGATTCAGACACCGGCACATATCGTGTCAATGTTGCCGCGTTCGAACAAGCTGTGAAAGGGTTAAGCACCAAGTTATTAACGCTGCAAGGCGACGGTGATTATCAAACTGTCGCAACCTTTGTGGCCGATAACGGGCAAGTAAGTGAGCAGTTACAAGCCGATCTTGACCGCTTGGCAGCTGCCAGCATTCCGGTCGACATCGTTTACAAGCAAGGCAAAGAAGTATTGGGCTTATAGGTTAAGAGTCCGGTCTAACCAACTTTCTCACTCCGTTGAGAAACAAAAGCCCCTGACAGCATTCGCGGTCAGGGGCTTTTTTCGGCCAGTGTTCGACCGATCTATTTGATGGCGGTATCGAACCTAGCTTGATTCAACCATTAGCTTTTGTCAGCAACCACGATCAATTGATTATTCACCGTCGCAACTGATTCGGTGTTTTCAGCGATACTCTCGACCAAGTCTTTGGCTGCATCGCTCTCAACGGTTCCGTTCAAGGTAACCACCGAGTGATCGGTATCTACGCTAATATCCAAGCCTTTCACCGTGTCTTCCAGCAACAGCTTTGACTTGATTTTGGCGGTGGTTGTGGCGTCCGTCCAATGCTGCGAAAAACTCTTTTGTTCCTCGCGACTCTCGTTCACAACGACATCCTGATCGACAGTGAGTTCATTGTTGACGCTTTCGATGCCATCCACGCCTAGCGCGATTTGTTCCGCCAACTCAGCATGTACCGGACTGTCTACCGTGCCCGACAAGGTCACCGTGTTCATCGCTGTTTTAGTGTTGATCTCAAACGCATTAAGATTGGTATTGAGCATCAAGGCCATTTCCACCTTTCCGTCTAGCCAACCTTGATATGCCTCACCCTTCCACTGCTCTATTGTTGCGGCATCCGCGTTGTCTTGAGTTTTGATCTCGTGTTGACCGGCAAATGCGGCCCCGGAAATCGCTAAACCTAAACCTGCAGCAAGTGCGATTGGCTTTAAGTTAATTAATCTACGGTTATTGGTTTGCATAATGTCGTCTCCAATTTTAGTTTGTTTACAGAATGAGCTGTTGCCGCCGAACTGCGCTCAACAGCGAGTAGTTAGACATCAGCAAATGCCGTGCCAACACAGAAAATGCCAATAAATTCATAAGGACAGCTGCCTCATAACGACATTTAAGGCCGAAGTGACACATTTTTTTGGTGGATATCCACCGATTTAGACGATATCCACCACACTATTAATAAACGACTGCAAATTGATGACGACCATGATCAATTCTTTTAAAGTACCTAGTAAACCCAATCTTAACTATTGATAAACCGTTGATATTAGCGCCAGCATCGCCTAGCGTTGTGAATGAATAACCCCGACATCAACCTGACAGTCGGCCAAATGCCGTGGTTATGGAACTCCGGAACACGCAAACTTGTTAGCACCACATAGCAAACCAACAGCACCATGATTGTACGAAAACTTAGACTTCAACGCGGATGGTCACAAGAACATCTTGCCACGCTCACCGACCTGAACGTTAGAACCATTCAGCGAATTGAGCGCGGACAGCCAGCAAGCTTAGAGTCGCGCAAATCATTAGCTGCGGTATTTGCCGTGGACTTAGCCACCTTCGATTCCGAACCATTAGAAACGGAAGCGAATGGCACCACAATACAACCAAAAACTAACGAGGCGACCATGCAATCCGAATCAATTCAACCCAACTTAACCCAAGCAGAACCCATTCCAACCGTGTCAAAAGATGAAAAACACGCCATTCAATATGTGAAGGGACTCAAAGAGTTTTACTCCCATGCTTTTATGTTTGTTTTCTTTGCCGGTGTAATTATTGTAACCAAAGGCATCGATGATGCTCACACGCTATGGCTATTGCTTGGATGGGCTGTTGGCGTTGTCATCCATGGGTTGGTGGCCTATGAGAAGATCAATGTCTTCACGGCAAACTGGGAGCGCCGATTGGTAGAGAAGAAGCTGGGGAAGCGGCTCTAGTCAGCGAGCAGCGCTAATCAGCAAGCAAGTAGAGCAACCAATGATGGCGAAGAACTCCATCATTGGTAATGACCATGGGACGAATGGTCAAACGGCCATTTTTCGAAATTTGAATGAAATGCTAATGTCATCTCTCAGTTTAATCACGAGATCAATCGTGAAGTAAGCGCCACATATTCAGATTAACGAGAAATAAATCATGCATATCAAACAACGCTCTAATCGCCGACAGCTATTGAAGGGTGCCGGCGGCATTGCCATCTGGTCGACTCCTATCGTTCAAAGCATATTGCTCCCCGCGCACGCACAAACATCGACCGGTGCTATTACTAGTTTAACGACGCTAGCTAATTGGCATGCAACACCAGACAGCCAGCCGATTGTGAGCAGGGGAGTAATCAACGTACAACTGGATTACACCAACATTTCTGCGTCGAGCATTGTTTTTCCTGCGTCGGATTCTGACACCATTCAGGTCTGGACCACACCATCGGTGGATGATCCTAACCCGGTCTTCTCAGTATCACCAGCCGGCAGCACGGTAGCGATCAACGACTCATACTCATATCGTTTTACCATTGATTTCTCGGTGTTGGCCGATACCGAAACTGGGCTAGCATTTCGGCCCAGGTCAACCACCTTAGGCACCATGAGCCCCACAAACGCGCGACTAGACTCAGTATTAATCACTGAATAGCGGCCAATATAGCTAAACCTAAGAATTGATTTCGCTAATTTCCAATAAAGCCCGTTGTCCGACCAGTAAAACGGCGTCGAGATCCCGTGACGTCGCTAGCCCGCTGTCGGCGCGGGCAACTAAGTTAGACATGCCAGATAAAAATTCTGCCAGCACCACTCGCTCCTCATCAAACAAAACGCTGGCTCGTTGGTAGTCCTCTTCGAGGTCCGCTCGCAAGCGTAATAACCGATACCCTTCACTCGCATCAGAGTAGCTTTGTGTCGCCAGTTCATTCAGTAGCTGCTTGAGCGTTGGTAACATAGCGTTACGCAGCCACTTTGCTCGCAAGCGCCGAATCGCCCCAAACTTATACTGATGCACAAGGGTAATACCACCAGCCAGTAACGCTAGAGCCAAGCCTAACTCAAGCCAAAAATTACTCGACATAATACTAAGAACTGGTGATCGGTTCGACGACTGCCAAGCAGCGCACTAGCGTCACGATTACTCGATAAAACTCTGCCTTATCAGTTGGGTAGTCGTGTCGACTAAGCTGTTGCTGTAATTGCATCTTTGAACTATTCGCCTAAGTTTGGTGACCGCGTATATAACAGGCAAAAAAATGGGCGACTTAAAAGTCGCCCATTCTTAGCATAACAACTGGCTATGCGGAAACTCAGTCTATAATGGAACGACTTTGTTTGCACATGGTCCTTTTTGTCCTTCACCAACTTCGAACTCAACTTCTTGTCCGTCGTTAAGCGTGGCGTAACCGCCGCCGCTTTGGATTTCAGAATGGTGCACAAACAAATCTTTGCCGCCATCAGCAGGTGCAATAAAACCAAAACCTTTCTCAGCGTTGAACCACTTAACAGTACCTTTACTCATTTTCTTTACTCTTTTTAATCGGTGAAATAATTATCGGAATATTCGAAGTCACCGCTTCGAATAAACAAAAACAGGTTGCGGCTCAAGTTAACATCGTGATTCAAAACAAATATTGATACCCGAGAAATGGCAGCATCCTCCTCAGAATGGGACTTTACACCATGCAGCTAATATTTATCGCCTGTTTTGCAAGACAAAGTCACTTTTATCATCAACTAATGGCATTTAGTGACTAAATTGCACTCGAATTCCTTCATATCTCCTTGTTTTAAAGAAATTTCATTCATTTAAGTCGATAAAAATATTTTATCGACTTAGTAAATTTATTGGCAAATGCAGGGTAAATCTCGCGAATAATTCAACTCGCCTGGTTATTCGTTGGCACTTTGAGCCTTGTGTATCAAACTTAGACCTAAGCGAGCCACACAACGAACCACTACCGCAAACGCAAATATTCCAATACACAGAGCAATAAGCACTGAATAATCCAGCATTCGGTGCTCGTAGTTTATGTTGCTCTCGCGGTTGAGTTGATAGAAAAACAGCAGCCACTGCCCAAACCAAGCAGCAAGGCAATAAAACAACAAGGTCCGACGCCAGGGTAGAACCAGTGGCAACAAATTAATAATTGCGAATATTGCGAGCAAGGCATACGTCAAGTTTTGCATTTACCCTTCGACCACCTTAAAAGTGGTCCCCCACATATGGCAAATCATTTGTAACTCTTCAAGCGCGGTTTGTTTAGGGTGCTGAGACAACGACATATAGATATTTTCTCCTCTATTGGCAGCACGGCGGTAGTTCGGCAGGCCAGACAAGCGTGAAAAAAAGATACTCTGATCCGCTTCACATTTAAACACTGGGGTTACTATTTCGATAAGCATCTTGTACCAATGGCACACAGCAGTTCAACACGCGCAGCAACCTCAATCACAGTAAGACTTTACGCACCACTTTCTACCAATTCCTTAATCTTGTAGGCTTTTTCAAAGTGGTCTAATTGGTGAACCTTAATCCACCAACTAGCCGCTTCCATTAACTGTTCTGGGTCATCATTCTTATTCGCAAAAAACGCATAAAACGATAGCCCAACATTTAGCCCCTTCTTACTGATTTTATCATCGCAAACTTGGATGATCTTATTTCTCAATGACTCTCTCATTACTATCCAGCGAATATCTCGCTTAACCTAACTAAATCTCACTTTGGCACTATGTTCAACCAACGCGCTTATAGAACATCCGACATTGAATCACCTATTAGCGTTAGCTCAGCATTTATTTAACTCTTCTTAAGTACCGACCAACTATATAGTTGGCATTCATTAAGGTCAGCGTCGCCTGGTCGGTCTCTTGTGGGCTTTGAACAAATATCATGATGCCCAGATGCTCGTCTAAATGTTGAGCTACAACCCTCATATCATGCTGCTCTATTATCGTCATTGTGTAAGTGGCCGTTACATTATTTGCGTATTCAGTCGTTAAAACTAACTCAGGGCCACTGATTTCAACGGTGATTTTCTCACTAGATGGTTGCCAGTCAGCAACTTTATCGTTATTCAAATACTGAACGGTATCATCGTATTTTTCGTAGTATATTTTCATCACGGCTGTGAGAGCACCGCTAATATTCCTTTTTTCATACCTAGCTTTACATACCTAGCGCTGGCTAACAAGCTTACTATTTCTATTTTGTCGAGATGCTCAACCTTTGGTAGGGTAGGGCAGACCAGCGCTATTTTATAAATGGTGTTCAATTGAGTCATGCAAAATTTCGACCAGGTCTGCATCCATATATTGATAGTCATCCGGAATATCCAGAACAACTATTTTTTTGTAATCTAACAGCCTTGTGAACTTAGCAATAAGCCGTTGCTTATGCTTGTTCTCCATCACAAAAATATGGGTCGACCACTGAATGTCCTTCACGGAAACGGTTCTTTGCGCATTAGGACTAGTGCCTGCAGACCGAGCACTAAAACCTTTATCTAGATAGATCTTTTCCGCAGTGGGACTTCTCCACTTATTACGGCTACAGATAAAAAGAAGCGTAGGTTGATCAAGCATAGTTCCAACCCTCACTCGAGTCGTTTGTCGATATCAAAATACCTGAGCATAAGCGCAATTGATAATATACCCACCAAAAGCCAACAATCGGTCTAGGGCCAAGTTTCGATCTGAATATAAAAGCATGAATGTGTTCGTTTAAATCGATATTCCATTGTACTGTTAACGCCTTTCAAACGGGCGCATTGAAGACGCTTCCCGCGGACGCAGCTTGGCGCGGAGTGCACTTTGCAAACTTGTTATGGACTTTCTTCACTTTCTGTTTGGTCACTTTTTGTAATGTGGTAAGAAATTACAAAATAAATATCTACTACCACGATCAGTAAAAATAAAGCCGTTATAACTAGCCCAATATACATGAACTCTATTTCGCCTGAGTTATAAGCTGTAAACGTTAGAAACCCAGTAACAATTAACAAGATAATATGCACTGTTAAAGACTCTGAAGCAGTATGAGAATTAACCTTGACGATCCTCGATCCAAGAGTATTTACTTTTAGGTTCAAATAATATTTATTTCTACTCATCGCCTTCTTGCATATCCATAGACAAAATGACTCCTTAAGGCGGTGTTAACCCCCACTGTTCGTGGGCTAGTTAAACCAGAGCCATAATATAGATTCATCAATATGCTATATGCGGGAGTTAACACCATGTCTAAAGATACC
>NZ_QNRT01000011.1 GCF_003315245.1 Arenicella xantha
CCTCGACATGGTCAGTACCGCCAAAGTGGCAAGTACGATACATGTAGTCATTGCGATAATGATGATTCTCATGACTTCACCAAAAAATATAACGCTAAGCCAAGGGGCGGCGCGTAGCAGCCGTCCCGCGGAGCCAACTTGTTGGCGGAGCCAACTTGTTGGCGGAGTGAACTTTGACGCCTTGTTAGGTGGTGTGACTTTTTCGATGACTTGATGCACTTCCTTATTACCTCCACAGAACAAAACCATTTTCTTCTTTTACTCAACCAGACTATCAGAATTCGTTTAGTGATAAAAATACTGTTCGACCAAATCGATATAAATACTTAACTTACAACGATGAACCAGTTTTCTAGACTGCCTCACTCGCGGAAATTGGCACCGACAAAATACTTATTATCAACGACCGTTTTAGCTAAACAGACAGAACACACCTAACGCTAAGCCAAGGGGCGGCGCGAAGCAGCCGTCCCGCGGAGCCAGCTTGCTGGCGGAGTGAACTTTGACGCCTTGTTAGGTGGTGTGACTTTTTCGATGACTTGATGCACTTCCTTTTGCCTCCACAGAACAAAACCATTTCTTTCGTTTACTCAACCAGACTATCAGAATTCGTTTAGTGATAAAAATACTGTTCGACCAAAACGATATAAATACTTAACTTACAACGATGAACCAGTTTTCGAGACTGCCTCACACCAGAAAGTTTGCACCAACGAAACACTTCTTATCAACGACTGGTTTAGCTAAATAGGCAGGACACACCTAACGCCGTGAACACGGGCGCGTGAAACGCGTCCGAGCGAAGCGGCAGTGTTTTACCTTGTTAGTTTTCAGTTTTTCCACGCTCTTCTAATATAAACATTCTCAATAGTCTTTCACTTCTCATCACATACAAGATAACCACCTCTTCGGACAACACACGATAAAATACTCTGCAGGGGCCAACTATAATTTCGCGATAGTTCTCTCCTTGCAGTTCCGGAGGCATTCTGCCCAGTTCAGGTTGATCTGCAAGCAGATCAACTTTAGAAAAAATCTTCTGAATGAGTTTTTTGGCGGCGCCGATTTTATCTAAAGCGATATACTCAGCAATTTCATCTAAATCATCTAAGGCAGAATCAGTCCATACTATCTTAACCATTTGGCCATTCTTTCCTTAGCTTGGTCGTGTGAGGCAACTCGACCTTCTAAATATCCAATTTCACCACGTGAAATTCCTTCGAGTATTTTTAGGCGATCCTGCATTGCCTCATAATCTTCTACGTCAAGCAAGTACGCAGATGGGCGACCGTGTTCGGTGATAAGTACTGGTTCTTTCGTAGCGTGCAAGTCAGAAAGGATCTTAGTGGCTTGTCGCTTAAGGTTTGTTACTAGTTCTGTTTTCATAAAGTAATACTAAAGTATCACTATCTCAAGCGCAAGGAGCTAAGTAAAACTAACGCCCTTAAAACGGGCGCGCGTTTTCTGCGCGTCCGAGCACACGCAGTGTGCGGTAGTTTTTGAGCTTGTTATATTTCTTCACTGTGTTTCAGCCAAAGAAAAAATTGGCGAATAGATAGCCCATATAGTTATTAGAACAATAATTGGAAGTAATGCAACGGGTATTGAATAAAGGATGTAGCCAATACGGGGTTTTAAAAAATACATTGCAGCAACTCCGGTCGCGACGATGACACTAAAGAGCCACCAAATATTTGCTAAGGAAAAAATAAATTTCGTTTGAATAGGTATTTCACTTACTTCAAGACCACTGAACAACTTGGAAAAACTACCAACAGTTGAAACAAGCAAAAAATAATATGCGATAGCGACGCCTATGGTCAGCGCACAGCCGAGTTGAATTTGAAATTTTTGATTAGAGAAATCCATTTGCTACCTCTTGTAAATATAACGCCGTTAAAACGGGCGCGGTTTACCGCGTCCGAGCGAACGCAGTGAGCGTAAGTTTTTGACCTTGTTAGTGATTTTCATTCTAAACATTGTTCTAAGGTTGTTTTTTCAAACTGATATTCACATTTACTTTCCTTGCAACTGGCCTTCACTTTGATCGTGTTCTTGCAAGTTCTCCCTTCACGAATAATATAGTAATCACAATTAGTTTTACTTAAAAAATCACAGGTTTCGATTGTAAGCTTCGCGCTCTCTCGAAAGTAGCTCAGCTCTTTGTAGTTTGGATGGCCTAATATCTCTAACCACTTTCCACTCTCAAGACTTTCTGTATGAATAATCGTGCGCTGCACATTTCCGGCATAACAAGACTGAGAGTACGCTAATAAAAAAAAGAATGAAAAATAGAGCGTTCTCCTCATATCACTAACGCCCTTAAAACGGGCGCGCGTTTTCTGCGCGTCCGAGCACACAAAGTGTGCGATAGTTTTTGAGCTTGTTAGTTGCCAAGTTCACCGGACCAAAGCCAGCCTTTCTTGTCATGTTCAGTGTGGTATTCGAGGTAATGAAAGCCGCCGAAGCTTTCGGCTTCGCCCCACATAACAATTTTGTCGCTAAATAGATCGTCTAAAAATTTCATCAAATTCCTTACTGTCCAAGCAGTTCTCTCACTATCAGTGAACCCGTCCTCATAACAGCCAAAATGTGAATGAGTGAATCTACCCACGTGAGTTAAGAGCTCATCGCCATCATCGATAATAACGATATCTCCGATATCAGGAATCTTAGGAGGAATGGAGATTGAATTCGTGGCTTCATCATAAACGAAATCCAATTTTTCAAACTTGGTGTCCATTGCCTTTTTCAATTCCAGTATAAGCATGATCAAAAGCGCAACTAACGCCTCAAACACGGGCGCGCGTCTTTTGCGCGTCCGAACGAACGTAGTGAGTGATAGTGTTTTGACTTGTTAGTTGCTGAGAAGATTTTCCAGCTACCCGATAAAGAAGCGGACCCACTACTCGCTGAAACCACAAAACCAAACCAACCAAATAGTTAGAACGAAGCCCGATGCGAGCAGAACCAAGAAGGGCTTTCTCTGCGACCGATGCTTGCGAAATTTTGAACGCATAATTTGTAGAATTCATGTTTGTCCTTTTCTCCTAGAACTCTGAGCTTGGCATTTCCGATTTGGCTAATATTGGCTTAACTACCCGATTAAACTGCTCATCACCCTGAAATGCAACTAACGCTAAGCCAAGGGGCGGCGCGAAGCAGCCGTCCCGCGGAGCCAACTTGTTGGCGGAGTGAACTTTGACGCCTTGTTAGGTGGTGTGACTTTTTCGATCACTTGATGCACTTCCTTTTGCCTCCAGAGAACAAAACCCATTGCTTTCGTTTACTCAACCAGACTATCAGAATTCGTTTAGTGATAAAAATGCTGTTCGACCAAATCGATATAAATACTTAACTTACAACGATGAATCAATTTTCGAGACTGCCTCACTCGCGGAAATTGGCACCAACAAAAACCTTCTTATCAACGACTGGTTTAGCTAAATAGGCAGGACACACCTAACGCCCCAAGAAGAGGCTTATTTTGCGTTTTGGAGCGAAGCGATAGCAAAATAAGTCCTGCTGGCTTGGCTTGTTAAGTGTTTTACACAGTACATATTTCTGTCTTTGTTTGCTCAGGCACATTAACCCAAACTGTTGAATTTGACAGCTCTAGTGTAATGCCCAATCCAGAAGCTGCAACACTGATAATTTTCTTAAACCAATCTGTGTGAGTCCATTTTCTTGGTGCGGGAGCTTTGAAAACTTTTGCTTCATTATCCCAATATACCTCAGCTGCCTCTCGATAAATATATTGATACATAGGGTTGCCGCCGCTAGCTAGCATGACAAACATTTCACCGTTTTCTAATATCTCAATTTTGGATATTTCTTCGATTTCCATAGTGACACTTAACGCCTCAAACACGGGCGCGCGTCTTTTGCGCGTCCGAACGAACGTAGTGAGTGATAGTGTTTTGACTTGTTAACTGTCATTTTCAACTTCTAACTTTCTTTTTGATAACCAGAGATAAAAAAGGATGCTTGGTATCATGCCGCCTAGAACAGTAGCAAGAAAAAAGAGGCCACTAAATTGTCCTTGGTTCAATATGAGTGCCGTTGCAAGGCTAATCAAGATTATGGACTGTATGGCCGACAGTATCTTCTTAACTCTTAGGGAGTAAAGATAATGGGATAAGCCCGCGAGAACATATACAAGGCTGGCTACGATAAACCCAGTTATCAAAAAGCTAAATAGCCAAATCTCTATGCTTCCAGTCGTCGCATGAAGAGGTAAAGAGAACAGCGATAGAACAATAATTAGGAAAAATTGGCGCATTAAGTACAGTTAACGCCAAGCCAAGGGGCGGCGCGTAGCAGCCGTCCCGCGGAGCCAACTTGTTGGCGGAGTGAACTTTGACGCCTTGTTAGGTGGTGTGACTTTTTCGATGACTTGATGCACTTCCTTTTGCCTCCACAGAACAAAACCATTTATTTCGTTTGCTAAGCCAGACTATCAGAATTCGTTTAGTGATAAAAATGCTGTTCGTGCAAAACGGCAAGAAAACGTGACTTCCTTACAACGAAGAATCAGTTTTTGAGACTGCCTCACTCGCGGAAATTGGCACCAACAAAAACCTTCTTATCAACGACTGGTTTAGCTAAATAGGCAGGACACACCTAACGCCCTTAAAACGGGCGCGCGTTTTTTGCGCGTCCGAGCGAACGCAGTGAGCGTAAGTTTTTGAGCTTGTTAGTTTTCTTTTTCATTATCTCTACCTGGATAGACTAAGAGACCAAAGCCAACAAGCACAATAAATATAATTGCGCGGATACTCATAGTTCTATTACTTTCGGATGAAAAGCTGCCCTCGGGTAATAAGACGCCAAGAACATAATTTAAGAGAAGAAATAATACTAGGAGAAACCCCCAACTGGCCATTGGACTTTTGCTATTTTCGTCGTCTATTGGCTCAGAGTTTCCACCTCTGGAATCAAACACAGCCTTTGCCCTCAGATAACGGTCACGATATTTTTCGCGATCAATATTGCCCAAAACATCGGCCAATTCCTGTTGAGAGCATCTGTTGTAATCTGGTTCTTTCATATGAGTCAGCTGGGGCAAAACTAACGCTAAGCCAAGGGGCGGCGCGAAGCAGCCGTCCCGCGCAGCCAACTTGTTGGCGGAGTGAACTTTGACGCCTTGTTAGGTGGTGTGACTTTTTCGATGACTTGATGCACTTCCTTTTGCCTCCACAGAACAAAACCATTTCTTTCGTTTACTAAGCCAGACTATCAGAATTCGTTTAGTGATAAAAATGCTGTTCGACCAAAACGATACAAATACTTAACTTACTACGATGAATCAGTTTTCGAGACTACCTCACTCGCGGAAATTGGCACCGACAAAAACCTTATTATCAACGACTGGTTTAGCTAAATAGACAGGACACACCTAACGCTTCAAGCAGGGGCGCAGCTTTGCTGCGTCCCGCGCCGTAGGCGCAAACTGGCTTGACTTGTTATATGTCTTTTTCATTCAAACACCATCGTATCTTATTTTTAAAATAGAGGTAGTTTCGCAGCCAAAGTGAAAGGATAAGAGATAGCATGAATGCAGAGCTTAACTTTGTTCCAGAATAAAACAGCGCAAAATACGCAGCAACAATTATACAAAGCCCACAAAGTATTTTTACGTAAATCGGGATGCTGGGCTTATAAACAATTTCAGTTAGTTTGCTAGAGCATGACTGACATACTATTTTCGTCAAACCGTTTGTGTATTCATCACTACCAACTCGGCTCTGGCAGTTTGGGCATGCTAAGTCCATATGCACATATAACGCCTTGGCAAGGGGCGGCGCGGAGCAGCCGTCCCGCGGAGCTGCGCCTTTTGCAGCGGAGTGTACTTTGACAACTTGTTAGTGGTTTTCATGGAATACCTTCTTTCCAAAGCTGCTCGTTTGTTACTAATGAATACTTGCCTTCAATTATTTCACAACCAAGACAGTGGTGCTCTCTACCCAAAATATTTTTACGCGATACTTCGAAAATAACGAATTTTTTCGTACTACTAGAATCTGAATAAATCTCTTGGTTCCATGTTTTAGAATCAATAGTAAATTTTGACGAATGAGATATTTGATTACCTTTAAGCGCGGATTCTACCTCTTCTGAAAGCAGCCACTTTTCACGAAGACTCTGGAGATACCTCTCTGGTGATTCAAAAGCTATATCTGTCATACCACTAACGCCTCAAACACGGGCGCGCGTCTTTTGCGCGTCCGAACGAACGTAGTGAGTGATAGTGTTTTGACTTGTTAGTTGCTGAGAAGATTTTCCAGCTACCCGATAAAGAAGCGGACCCACTACTCGCTGAAACCACAAAACCAAACCAACCAAATAGTTAGAACGAAGCCCGATACGAGCAGAACCAAGAAGGGCTTTCTCTGCGACCGATGCTTGCGAAATTTTGAACGCATAATTTGTAGAATTCATGTTTGTCCTTTTCTCCTAGAACTCTGAGCTTGGCATTTCCGATTTGGCTAATATTGGCTTAACTACCCGATTAAACTGCTCTTCACCCTGAAATGCAACTAACGCCAAGTTTTGGGGCGCGCTTTAGCGCGTCCCAGCCGAAGGCGACAACAACGCCTTGTTAAATGTTTTTACTAGTTTAGATATAGATTTGT
>NZ_QNRT01000012.1 GCF_003315245.1 Arenicella xantha
CTGGCGCGCTTACTTTTTTATTAGGTCAGAACGATGATGTGAAATACGTCAGGTATTTACTCGTCCTTATTGACAAAAGGAGTCATACCAACGCCCTTAAAACGGGCGCGCGTTTTCTGCGCGTCCGAGCACACGAAGTGTGCGATAGTTTTTGAGCTTGTTAGGTATTTTCATTTGCCGTTGCTCTATACATTAGTAATTTATGGATTAGAAAGCCTTTCCGGAGGCAATAAAATGATAAAACACTGAATACAAAATATTGTACGGTGTAAGTTCCAAAGTATGACCAGTTACGAAGAATATTAGATTCAGCTTTTTCTACTGTTGCAACGGTCGTTGATGAATTGACAATTTCATACAGCGAATAGAGCAAGGTTGATGTCACACCCATTGAGAAAAGCTCTAAGAATGCTTGTACCAAAAAATAAACCCCAAACGCTCTAACAAAAATCCAAGCAGTATCTTGATTTCTCATACTTGTGTATACCTAACGCCCTTAAAACGGGCGCGCGTCTTCTGCGCGTCCCGGGGAACGTAGTGACCCACAGTTTTTGAGCTTGTTAGGGGTTTGTTCAAAACTTTTAATCATTTCACCAAGCCTTTACTTATTATTGAAGTGGCTGAGCCTACTTTATTCGTTTTTGCACAGAAACCGTAAACTCCGGGGCAACTATAAGTTTGATCTTTGTTTTCAGTGCAATTGCTAGAACTATAAGCTCTGCTCGAAACTTCACACAATTTGGCATCACATTCAGAATTTACAAAGCATTTTTTTCCAGCATCTTTGGCGATTACGACACAACCGCTTTCAATAATGTGAAAACCATCCCAATGCCAGCCCATAACTTCACCCTTATGACATTTTGATGATAAGTCTTCCTTATGAGCACAACCGCCAAGCGTAAATACTAAAAGAACAAAGAATAAAAAACGTGATTGCAAAGATCCCCCTAACGCTAAGCCAAGGGGCGGCGCGAAGCAGCCGTCCCGCGGAGCCAACTTGTTGGCGGAGTGAACTTTGACGCCTTGTTAGGTGGTGTGACTTTTTCGATGACTTGATGCACTTCCTTTTGCCTCCAGGGAACAAAACCATTTCTTTCGTTTACTCAACCAGACTATCAGAATTCGTTTAGTGATAAAAATACTGTTCGACCAAAACGATATAAATACTTAACTTACAACGATGAATCAGTTTTTTAGACTGCCTCACACTAGAAAGTTTGCACCAACGAAACACTTCTTATCAACGACCGTCATAGCTAAACAGACAGGACACACCTAACGCCTTGCCAAGGGGCGGCGCGGAGCAGCCGTCCCGCGGAGCCAGCTTGCTGGCGGAGTGAACTTTGACAACTTGTTAGTGGTTTTCATGGAATACCTTCTTTCCAAAGCTGCTCGTTTGTTACTAACGAATACTTGCCTTCAATTATTTCACAACCAAGACAGTGGTGCTCTCTACCCAAAATATTTTTACGCGATACTTCGAAAATAACGAATTTTTTCGTACTACTAGAATCTGAATAAATCTCTTGGTTCCATGTTTTAGAATCAATAGTAAATTTTGACGAATGAGATATTTGATTACCTTTAAGCGCGGATTCTGCCTCTTCTGAAAGCAGCCACTTTTCACGAAGACTCTGGAGATACCTCTCTGGTGATTCAAAAGCTATATCTGTCATACCACTAACGCCAAGCCAAGGGGCGGCGCGAAGCAGCCGTCCCGCGGAGCCAGCTTGCTGACGGAGTGAACTTTGACGCCTTGTTAGGTGGTGTGACTTTTTCGATGACTTGATGCACTTCCTTTTGCCTCCAGGGAACAAAACCAATTCTGTCGTTTACTAAGCCAGACTATCAGAATTCGTTTATTGATAAAAATACTGTTCGTGCAAAACAGCAAGAAAACATGACCTCCTTACAACGATGAATCAGTTTTTGAGACTGCCTCACTCGCGGAAATTGGCACCGACAAAAACCTTATTATCAACGACCGTTATAGCTAAATAGACAGGACACACCTAACGCCCTTAAAACGGGCGCGCGTTTTCTGCGCGTCCCGCGGAGCCAACTTGTTGGCGGAGTGAACTTTGACGCCTTGTTATGTGGTGTCATTGCCTTTCAGAAATAAATTCATTGCTGGAAATATAATTAGCACTGGTAGCGTCGTAAACTCAATTAGGAATGCCAACCACCAATAGTTTTGCATAGTGTTATTACCAATGAGAAACATTCCGACAAGGATGAAGGCTGCGCCAATATATGGGATAAATGATGTGTGCTTTTTCATTACTACGGAATAAGCAAATGTTAACCAATTAAAAAGGCCACAAATCAAACCAAACACCAAAGTTGAGTAGCCGATAACTTCAATCATACAAATCACCCTCGATACACATAACGCCGTGAACACGGGCGCACAAAGTGCGTCCGAGCGAAGCGGCAGTGTTTTGCCTTGTTAGTGCTTTGACACATTGATGTTCTTTGCATGTATCTCGATGACGCCATCACTTAAATATAACCATAATTTGTTTTCCTTGAGATAGCCGTTAGAAACTGAGCCCGCCGAAAGGTTATCTAGGATTTCTTCGAAATCAGCCATGTTATTAAAACGGGTAACGTTGTCACATGTGATTAGGTATTTGTCTCTTTGTTTTGATTCTGATGATGAATAGAATTCTCCTTCTATTACTAATGAAACTCCGGTCTTTGCAACTGAATAATTGAGAGATTCAATATTCCCATCATGCCAAATAAAGTTTTCTAGAGAGTTGTTCATAGCTTAAATAGCACTAACGCCAAGCCAAGGGGCGGGCTGACAAGCCCGTCCCGCGGAGCAGCTTGCTGCGGAGTGAACTTTGGCGACTTGTTAGTTGCTGAGAGGATCTTTCCGCAACCACGTTGAAGAACGAAGCCGCTACTTTCTGAAACCCAGAAACCATAAGAGCCAAAACTCTATAGCGAAGCCCGATACCAGCAGAGCCAAGAAGCCTCTTCTCTGCGACCGATGCTTGCGATTTTTTGAACGCATGTTTTGTAGAATTCATGTTTGTCCTTTTATCCTCGAACTCTAAGCCAGGCATTTCCAATTTGGCTAAAAGCAATTAACTATTCGATTAAACGACTCTTGGCACTGAAATGCAACTAACGCCCATAAAACGGGCGCGCGTCTTATGCGCGTCCGCGCGAACGCAGTGAGTGCAAGTTTTTGTTCTTGTTATGTTTCATTTGCCACCATTCAACGCTAGTAAGAACAAAGAATAATATACATGAAACCGATAAAGCCCAGCCCGCTGGAAGTGGGCTGAATAATTCGAAAACGATCATGTAACTGCAATACACCAACCAAACGGACAAGATAGATTGGAGCGACAATTTAAAAATTATTTTCCAGCCTTTAAAACTAGGTAGAAGCGAAAGAAAGAGTGGCAAAAAGAATAGTAAAACAAAAGCTAAGTCCGTGATAGATATTGGATCGTTACTCTTCAAGATAATATCTGAAATTACATGGCTTTCTACTGCATCTTCCGATTGCTTTAGCACTTCTCCAGATTCAGAAATAACTGGTGGACTCTTATAAGTACACTGAGATATAGGCAGGAAAACGCAAACTAAAATAATAATTGATACGAAAGACTTTAAGAACTTAATCATAGCTTAGTAAACATAACGCCTTGCCAAGGGGCGGCGCGTAGCAGCCGTCCCGCGGAGCCAACTTGTTGGCGGAGTGCACTTTGACGCCTTGTTAGGTGGTGTGACTCTTTCGATGACTTGATGCACTTCCTTTTTACCTCCAGAGAACAAAACCATTTCTTTCGCTTACTCAATCAGACTATCAGAATTCGTTTAGTGACAAAAATACTGTTCGACCAAAACGATATAAATACTTAACTTACAACGATGAATCAGTTTTTCAGACTGCCTCACTCATCGAAATTTGCACCAACAAAAAACTTATTATCAACGACCGTTTTAGCTAAAGGGACAGGACACACCTAACGCCTCTCAAACGGGCGCGTTGAAAACGCGTCCGAGCCGAAGGCGGCAGTTTTGGGACTTGTTAATGCGCTAATTTTCATTCGTTGTGGCCTTTTCTCTAAGCGATATAATTTTATCTACTACTTTTTTCGCTTTTGAGTCTATTTGTATGAACAGGTTTGTCTGTTTATTCCTATACCCGCTGATTTCTCCATAATATGGGGGCCTTGTCTCAAAGTAGTTAAGCTCTACTTTGACGCTTGGCGCTTCGAATTTAGAGTATGAAATATTCTGAATCTTCGGCCAAGGAATTTTAACAAACTCTTTATCGCGAGAGAAATATTCGAAACCATCCAGATCGGCTTTTGCATATTCGGTTGGCTCTGAATGCGCATATCTATAACTCATGTAAGGAAACAAAAAAAGTGGAGCAAATAGAATTACTTTGAATTCACCAGACAAAATATAAGTAAGAAAAAGGAGCGCCAGAAGAACGGAACTAACAATAGATAACCCGACCCATAAGCGAGTGTCTTTGACAATAGCGACGCTTTCAGGTTCTTGCCGCATTAACGCCAAGCCAAGGGGCGGGCTGACAAGCCCGTCCCGCGGAGCAGCTTGCTGCGGAGTGAACTTTGGCGACTTGTTAGTTGCTGAGAGAATCTTTCCGCAACCACGTTGAAGAACGAAGCCGCTACTTTCTGAAACCCAGAAACCAAAAGAGGCAAAACTCTATAGCGAAGCCCGATACGAGCAGAGCCAAGAAGCCTCTTCTCTGCGACCGATGCTTGCGAAATTTTGAACGCATAGTTTGTAGAATTCATGTTTGTCCTTTTCTCCTCGAACTCTAAGCCAGGCATTTCCAATTTGGCTAAAAGCAATTAACTATTCGATTAAACGACTCTTGACCCTGAAATGCAACTAACGCTAAGCCAAGGGGCGGCGCGGAGCAGCCGTCCCGCGGAGCCAACTTGTTGGCGGAGTGAACTTTGACGCCTTGTTAGGTGGTGTGACTTTTTCAATGACTTGATGCACTTCCTTATTGCCTCCACAGAACTAAACCATTTATTTCGTTTACTAAGCCAGACTATCAGAATTCGTTTAGTGATAAAAATGCTGTTCGTGCAAACGGCAAGAAAACATGACTTCCTTACAACGATGAATCAGTTTTTGAGACTGCCTAACTCGCGGAAATTGGCACCGACAAAAACCTTATTATCAACGACCGTTATAGCTAAATAGACAGGACACACCTAACGCCAAGCCAAGGGGCGGGCTGACAAGCCCGTCCCGCGGAGCAGCTTGCTGCGGAGTGAACTTTGGCGACTTGTTAGTTGCTGAGAGGATCTTTCCGCAACCACGTTGAAGAACGAAGCCGCTATTTTCTGAAACCCAGAAACCAAAAGAGCCAAAACTCTATAGCGAAGCCCGATACGAGCAGAACCAAGAAGGACTTTCTCTGCGACCGATGCTTGCGGAATTTTGAACGCATAATTTGTAGAATTCATGTTTGTCCATTTATCCTCGAACTCTAAGCCAGGCATTTCCAATTTGGCTAAAAGCAATCAACTATTCGATTAAACGACTCTTGGCACTGAAATGCAACTAACGCCGTGCCAAGGGGCGCGCGTCTTCTGCGCGTCCCGCGGAGTGAGCGCAGCGAACAGAGCCTTGCTTTGGCGCCTTGTTATGTGTTTTTACCACTCTTTGACCTTTAGCTTTCTTGAGGCAATTTTTAACTCTTCTTTGCTCAAACCAATTATGGTTTGAAAATCATTTTCATCAAGGCCAAAACCCAAATCATGTGTATTCAAGGCGTTTACGATACCACCAAGTTCTCTAGCAGAAAGCATATTTGGACTAACTTCTTCAACCGCCGAAAATATTTTCTCTAATGCAACATTTTCAATACTGGAAGTAATGAGAATATCTTGGTCTTTGATAAGTTCAGACAGAGCCTGTGCTATTGCTTCTTTAACTACAGAGTTAGTCATCTTAATACTCATAACGCCGTTAAAACGGGCGCGCGTTTTCTGCGCGTCCGAGCATACGCAGTGTGCGGTAGTTCTTGACCTTGTTAATGTGCATTGGTTTCACTTTTATATTCTCGTAGTAGGGTTTTCAAAGCAATCATTTTATGGTCTAACGCTACCCCAGAGTATGTTGGTAACATTTCTAGCCTATTCCTTTTCCTGCCTCTAACACTCCCATGCACTACAGACTTGTCCAACGAAAAAGCCAAGTCAAAACAAACCAGTTCAAATTCTTCACTATCCTGTCTCCACTCAATTTTTTCAATATCGTCCCAAGATATAAAAAAGCTTTCATCTTTTGTTGAATATAACTTAAGACCATTTTGGTCGGCTCTAAAGTATTTCGAGATTTTTGTTCTAAACAGAAAATATAGAAGTACAGCGAACAGACAAGATACATACCCGGCTTCATGAACAAAATACCCATAAGCAATACCAAAGATAAAAATCAAATACGCCGCACACCTCACTTTGAAAGGATTAACAGATTCGAATTCTACTATTACCTCAGATTGCGTCACATTAACGCCAAGTTTTGGGGCGCGCTTTAGCGCGTCCCAGCCGAAGGCGACAACAACGCCTTGTTAAATGTTTTTACTAGTTTAGATATAGATTTGT
>NZ_QNRT01000013.1 GCF_003315245.1 Arenicella xantha
GATGACTTGATGCACTTCCTTATTGCCTCCACAGAACAAAACCATTTATATCATTTACTAAGCCAGACTATCAGAATTCGTTTAGTGATAAAAATGCTGGTCGACCAAAACGATATAAATACTCAACTTACAACGATGAACCAGTTTTCTAGACTGCCTCACACCAGAAAGTTTGCACCAACGAAACACTTCTTATCAACGACTGGTTTAGCTAAATAGGCAGGACACACCTAACGCTAAGCCAAGGGGCGGCGCGTAGCAGCCGTCCCGCGGAGCCAACTTGTTGGCGGAGTGAACTTTGACGCCTTGTTATATTTCACTCAATAATGCATGTGTTATTTGAACATATCGGGTCAGGCCATACACGATAAGAGGGCTGGCATGCTCCACCGCCGCTTGCTAGATATATGCGCTCTCTTTGAGACCTATCCTCTTCAACGGCCAATTTAAGGTTAGAGATATTCTCACGACCAATTGTTGTTGAATAGAGTAGATAACCTGTCCACGCCCCGCAAGGGTTATAGCCTGTGTGAATTTTCCTACACTGAAAATTGAAAGAACACTTCTTCAACCCATCTAGATTGGCAACTTCTTCTAAATTTGAACTTTCAAGAACCTTCAATGATGGGTTTGAAACGCAACTAGTTAATAGTAAACATAGAATTGTGGTTCTAAACATAGTCATGCTATTAGTAGATATAACGCCAAGCAAAGGGGCGCGAATTTATGAGCGTCCCGCCGCAGGCGTACTTTTGCTTCTTGTTATGTTTCTTTAGCCACATGTCGTTATATCTTTAGGGAACTCAGTAAAATTTTTAAGGTTTTTCTCCACAACTTCGGCCGTGGCATCTCTAGAGTTCCAAGCTCTGTTTAGATGAGCATAAAGGTGACCAACTTGAACTTGGTATTCTTCTATTGAGATTTCGCCAGAACTATTCATTTCATCGATGAGCGTACTCAAGTGATCCTTAAGATCATCTAACTCATACATCAACCTAGCCCATTCAGTCGGATTTTGCTTTAAGTTAATCATGATCTATCTATTGGTAAACATAACGCTAAGCCAAGGGGCGGCGCGTAGCAGCCGTCCCGCGGAGCCAACTTGTTGGCGGAGTGAACTTTGACGCCTTGTTATATGCTTTTAGCATTTTGGTTCTTAATTGTAAAAATAGTGAGAAGACCAATTGCACCTATAAATAGACATGCAAAAAAAGCAACAGCTTCAAAATTTTGACCAAACAGCGGAATAATAGCTAAAGCAATTGCCCCAACCAATAACAGGCTAAGCAAACCGGCAAAAAAGTATGATATGTAAATAGCCGGCTTACCACCACGATGATTTAACGCTGCGGTCATACACAAGTAGCCCAAGCAAAATACTATTGCTACAGGAGACAGCTCCCCTATAAATATTTTCACCAAACCTATGCCAGCCATCATTGCAAACAACGCTGACAGTAAATATTTAGATAATTTCATGATCTCTCTTGATGCATATAACGCCCTTAAAACGGGCGCGCGTTTTTTGCGCGTCCGAATGAACGCAGTGAATGTGAGTTTTTAAGCTTGTTAAATGCCATTGGCAATCTGCTCCATGAAGCTCGCTTTTTCTATCTGCTCTGTAAGGAATTTGATTTCCTTTATCACGTTTTCATTTGTTTCATTCTCAGTTAAGACCGAATATGAAAAATTAGCCAAACGCGCGTTATTAGGTTCAATTACATTAGCAAGCGACCAATAGATAATAGTTATTTCTTGCCCTGATTCGCAAACATTATTCTTATACATTTTGTATGCGTTACCATTCTCCAAGAATTTAGTCGTTTCTGAAGGAGAAATACCGTCCAAGACTGCTCCCACGTCCTTTTTAGATATTTGAGAGGGAGACCTTAGCGTTAATAAGTTGATTCTAAATGTTCCTGATGTTGGTGAATCCTCGTAAAACGTGCCACCACCATCATCGCCATATTCTTCTTTCCAATCAATCGGCACACTGAACGTGACAACGCCACCATTGTACTTTATCTCTTTGGTCTTAGATAAATCGCTTGCCATCTAGCACGTGATCCAATTAGTAAGAATTGATATTACAATTATCGGACATGCTTTGTTCACGTACATTTAACGCCCTTAAAACGGGCGCGCGTTTTCTGCGCGTCCGAATGAACGAAGTGAATGTAAGTTTTTGAGCTTGTTATATGCCCTACAACTTGGGTTTGTATAGATTGACGTTACATTTAGTAACATTAAGTTCATTTAAACGTCTTCCCTTTCTTGATGTTTCTCTGACTTCTCTTTCCTTTCTATAGCCTCTAGTCTTTTAGCAATATCTTTCATCTTGCTCTCCCTACTTCGCTTTTCTTTCAGGTGCTGGTCAAGCACACCAACAACACCAATAAGAATAAACGTGATAATTATTAAATCCATTGTAAGTACTCTTTAATCTGCGTCATATAACGCCCACAAAACGGGCGCGCGTCTTCTGCGCGTCCGAACGAACGTAGTGAGTTGCAGTTTTTGTTCTTGTTAGTGCTTTTCACAACCATTTGGCAATTGATACTACGAACATACCTAATAGGCCTATAGCACTTAAACCAAAGGAAGCGCTACGTGCTAATTTAAGGTTAGCGTAATAAAATGACATATATAAAATTCGGCTAATTAAATATATTGAAGAAAAAACATTTAACCAATAAGGGCTGCATGAAGATAATATGCCAAACAATGCAAAGAGAATAAATATTGCAATGCTTTCGTTTAAATTAGAATGTGCCCTTGTAGCTCTAAATAGGAAATTTTCATGGTCTGGATTTATCGGATATCCAGGCGTATGTTTTTGTTTAATGGCAGTTAAATCAGCGACTAATAACTGAACTAAAGATAGAAAACCGACGATGCCAATAGTTAAAACTGTGATGTAGTACGTTTCAATTTGTATCATTGAGCTTATATCCTGATGTGAGTAATAATTTCATTTATAGATGTAGCACTAACGCTAAGCCAAGGGGCGGCGCGTAGCAGCCGTCCCGCGCAGCCAACTTGTTGGCGGAGTGAACTTTGACGCCTTGTTAGGTGGTGTGACTTTTTCGATGACTTGATGCACTTCCTTTTGCCTCCAGAGAACAAAACCAATTCTCTCGTTTATTAAGCCAGACTATCAGAATTCGTTTAGTGATAAAAATGCTGTTCGACCAAATCGATATAAATACTTTACTTACAACGATGAATCAATTTTCGAGACTGCCTCACTCGCGGAAATTGGCACCGACAAAAACCTTATTATCAACGACCGTTTTAGCTAAACAGACAGAACACACCTAACGCCCTTAAAACGGGCGCGCGTTTTTTGCGCGTCCGAGCACACGAAGTGTGCGATAGTTTTTGAGCTTGTTAGGGGTTTGTTCAAAATTTTTAATCATTTCACCAAGCCTTTGCTTATTATTGAAGTTGCTGAGCCTACTTTATTCGTTTTTGCACAGAAACCGTAAACTCCGGGACAGCTATAAGTTTGATCTTTGTTTTCGGTGCAATTGCTAGAACTATAAGCTCTGCTCGAAACTTCACACAATTTGGCATCACATTCAGAATTCACAAAGCATTTTTTTCCAGCATCTTTGGCGATTGCGACACAACCGCTTTCAATAATGTTAATACCATCCCAATGCCAGCCCATAACTTCACCCTTATGACATTTTGACGATAAGTCTTCCTTATGAGCACAACCGCTAAGCGTAAATACCAAAAGAACAAAGAATAAAAAACGTGATTTCAAAGATGCCCCTAACGCTAAGCCAAGGGGCGGCGCGGAGCAGCCGTCCCGCGGAGCCAACTTGTTGGCGGAGTGCACTTTGACGCCTTGTTAGGTGGTGTGACTTTTTCGATGACTTGATGCACTTCCTTTTGCCTCCAGAGAACAAAACCATTTCTTTCGTTTACTAAGCCAGACTATCAGAATTCGTTTAGTGATAAAAATGCTGTTCGACCAAAACGATATAAATACTTAACTTACAACGATGAATCAGTTTTTGCGGCTGCCCCACTCGGGGAAATTGGCACCGACAAAAAACTTATTATCAACGACCTTCATAGCTAAAGAGACAGGACACACCTAACGCTAAGCCAAGGGGCGGCGCGAAGCAGCCGTCCCGCGGAGCCAACTTGTTGGCGGAGTGAACTTTGACGCCTTGTTAGGTGGTGTAACTTTTTCGATGACTTGATGCACTTCCTTATTGCCTCCACAGAACAAAACCATTTATATCATTTACTAAGCCAGACTATCAGAATTCGTTTAGTGATAAAAATACTGGTCGACCAAAACGATATAAATACTTAACTTACAACGATGAACCAGTTTTCGAGACTGGTTTAGCTAAATAGACAGGACACACCTAACGCCGTGCCAAGGGGCGGCGCGTTGTATCGCCGTCCCGCGGAATGAGCGCAGCGAATGGAGCTTTACTTTGGCGCCTTGTTAAGTGTTCAAATTTCATGGTTCCCATTGACTATTTTTTTGCTCTAACGGGCCAAACAACGACCATAAAAATGTCACGCTAAATATAAACATGCCATAAAATAATAAGCTTAGTGATAATGAATAACTTAGCTTTATAAGATATAGCCCTAATATTAAAAGTATAAAGAATTCTAAACAAAAGAATATTGCAGCAAGTAACCAATGATGACCAATTTTTTCTTTACAGCTTCTGCAACGAACACGAGAGAACATTAACCTAAACACTGAAATTGATTGCTCTTTGCAACTAGGACAAGTTCGATTCATAGATACACTTAACGCCTCTCAAACGGGCGCGTTGAAAACGCGTCCGAGCCGAAGGCGGCAGTTTTGGGACTTGTTAGTTGTTTGACCATGTATAGCTATAAGAAGTTTTTGCACAAAGTTTATTATTGCCTTTTAGATGAGCGATATAAAAGGCTGATGAAACAAATGCTATTAAAGATACTAAGGCAATCCACTTCATGATGCGCCCAGTTACTGATAAGTTTTTTGAAGGTATGATCCCAGGCATATCCAGAACGATTGATTTAAATTTATTTTTCTCTAACTCTAAGCTTTCAAGATACTCAGGAGATATAAATCGTTTGATCGTAAAGAAAATCACGCTGTGTATAACGATGCCTATCCCAAAAGAAAATACAGCAATGGTTTGAATGAGTGGACAACTTTCCATATACAACTAACGCCAAGCCAAGGGGCGGCGCGTAGCAGCCGTCCCGCGGAGCCAACTTGTTGGCGGAGTGAACTTTGACGCCTTGTTAGGTGGTGTGACTTTTTCAATGACTTGATGCACTTCCTTTTGCCTCCAGAGAACAAAACCCATTGCTTTCGTTTACTCAACCAGACTATCAGAATTCGTTTAGTGATAAAAATGCTGTTCGACCAAAACGATATAAATACTTAACTTACAACGATGAACCAGTTTTCTAGACTGCCTCACTCATGGAAATTTGCACCAACAAAACACTTCTTATCAACGACTGGTTTAGCTAAATAGGCAGGACACACCTAACGCTAAGCCAAGGGGCGGCGCGAAGCAGCCGTCCCGCGGAGCCAGCTTGCTGGCGGAGTGAACTTTGACGCCTTGTTAGGTGGTGTGACTTTTTCGATGACTTGATGCACTTCCTTTTGCCTCCAGGGAACAAAACCAATTCTTTCGTTTATTAAGCCAGACTATCAGAATTCGTTTAGCGATAAAAATACTGTTCGTGCAAAACGACAAGAAAACATGACCTCCTTACAGCGATGAATCAGTTTTTCGGACTGCCTCACCTACGGAAACTTGCACCAACAAAAACCTTATTATCAACGACCGTTTTAGCTAAAGAGACAGAACACACCTAACGCCTTGCCAAGGGGCGCGTCGTAGACGCGTCCCGCGGAGCAGCTTGCTGCGGAGTGAACTTTGACAACTTGTTATGTACCTTTTGCATATAAGCTCTTTGGTGGTGAAAGAAGCATCTTTAGTCTTTTTCCACTTGCTTCAATACCATTCAATACTTGGTCAACGATAGACATGTCTATGACCACACCTTTTCCACTGATTTCAATAGGTTCCGAAGCGAGTGATGATTGTATGAGATCTGTAAGCCTTTCTTTTTCCTTGTCAAGTCTGTCAACTGGCAGACCTCTGGATTTAAGTGATTCGGCGCGTTTCATAAGATATTTATCGTAGCTAGGATCAAATATTATTTTTCGATCTTCCAAAGACTTTCTAATACTTAACCATTGAGCTTTTTGCCCTTCTAAATTTAAAGGAACAGTTGATAGCAGCTGTTGCGACCAACTTGTTCTTTCTTCAAACGAACAATTTTTTGTTGGTAACCAAAACCTATTGTGTAGATCATTTGAAAATTCAGAATCAACTCTCAGCATGTATATGAGGATTTCTTTCTGATCTCGACCTATGTTGACGTCACAGGCATAACTTTTAACCGGAATTACAAGAAGAAAAAGAAGTAGCTTATACATTAGCAAGACCTCTGGTGTACATAACGCCCAGCAAAGGGGCGCGCGTTTTTCGCGCGTCCCGCCGTAGGCGTACTTTTGGTTCTTGTTAGGCGCAAGTTAGATACCATGAGTTTGTC
>NZ_QNRT01000014.1:0-2500 GCF_003315245.1 Arenicella xantha
GCAATAAAAAAGCCCCAGCAGTTTCCTGCTGGGGCTTCTAATATAAATCTGGCGATGTCCTACTCTCACACGGGGAATCCCGCACTACCATCGGCGCTAACTGGTTTCACTTCTGAGTTCGAGAAGGGATCAGGTGGTTCAC
This sequence comes from Arenicella xantha, assembly GCF_003315245.1. NCBI lineage: Bacteria > Pseudomonadati > Pseudomonadota > Gammaproteobacteria > Arenicellales > Arenicellaceae > Arenicella > Arenicella xantha. The sequence continues at coordinate 143 of NZ_QNRT01000014.1, forward strand.
AGTCGCTATTGTCACCAGAAAACTGGTCTGGAATTCGTACCTAAGTACGCCTTCCCATATCTGGGCTTGTTCTGACCCGAGGGTCAGTAAAATCAGTAGTTGTTAAGTGATGGGATTATAACAATTCCCATCTTTTTGTATCACTTTCTTGATATGTAAACCTACTCGCAGAATTCAATTTACCTACTTACCGATCTGTGATCGGGACAGAGCCTTCAGCCATTAGGCAAAGCCTAATAGAGCGTCAGCTCGTTTTCAGGAGTAAATTTCGTTCGCTAATAAATATCACATTAAATAGCTTTTCCAATATCACTTAAAGTTTCAGTGTTTACCGAGGTAAACGACCAAACCTTTTGGGTGTTATATGGTCAAGCCTCACGGGCAATTAGTACAAGTTAGCTTAACGCCTTTCAACGCTTCCACACCTTGCCTATCAACGTCGTAGTCTTCGACGACCCTTCAGGAATATCAAGTATTCAGTGAGACCTTATCTTGGGAGGGGCTTCCCGCTTAGATGCTTTCAGCGGTTATCCCGTCCGTACATAGCTACCCAACAATGCCTCTGGCGAGACAATTGGAACACCAGGGGTACGTCCACTCCGGTCCTCTCGTACTAGGAGCAGCTTCCCTCAAGTCTCAGGCGCCCACGGCAGATAGGGACCAAACTGTCTCACGACGTTCTAAACCCAGCTCGCGTACCTCTTTAAATGGCGAACAGCCATACCCTTGGGACCGGCTACAGCCCCAGGATGAGATGAGCCGACATCGAGGTGCCAAACACCCCCGTCGATGTGAACTCTTGGGGGGTATCAGCCTGTTATCCCCGGCGTACCTTTTATCCGTTGAGCGATGGCCCTTCCATACAGAACCACCGGATCACTAAGACCTACTTTCGTACCTGCTCGACATGTCCGTCTCGCAGTCAAGCACTCTTTTGCCTTTACACTAACCATACGATTTCCGACCGTATTTAGAGTACCTTCGCGCTCCTCCGTTACTCTTTGGGAGGAGACCGCCCCAGTCAAACTACCCACCATACATTGTCCCCGATCCAGATAATGGACCTGGGTTAGGACTCCAAACATACCAGGGTGGTATTTCAAGGATGGCTCCACGCAAACTGGCGTTTACGCTTCAAAGCCTCCCACCTATCCTACACAAATAGGTTCAAAGTCCAATGCAAAGCTGTAGTAAAGGTGCACGGGGTCTTTCCGTCTAACCGCGGGTACACTGCATCTTCACAGCAAATTCAATTTCACTGAGTCCCAGGTGGAGACAGTGTGGCCATCGTTACGCCATTCGTGCAGGTCGGAACTTACCCGACAAGGAATTTCGCTACCTTAGGACCGTTATAGTTACGGCCGCCGTTCACCGGGGCTTCGATCAAAAGCTTCGTCCGAAGACTAACCTCATCAATTAACCTTCCGGCACCGGGCAGGCGTCACACCCTATACGTCCTCTTTCGAGTTTGCAGAGTGCTATGTTTTTAATAAACAGTCGCAGCCACCTATTTATTGCAACCTCTCTAGCTCTGGGAGCAAGTCCCTTCACCGGAGTAGGCACACCTTCTCCCGAAGTTACGGTGTCATTTTGCCGAGTTCCTTCACCTGGGTTCTCTCAAGCACCTTAGGCTTCTCGCCTCACCCACGTGTGTCCGTTTAGAGTACGGTCAATAATTACCTGAAGCTTAGAAACTTTTCTTGGAAGCCTGGCATCATCTGCTCCGCTCGCAATTGAGCGTCGCCATCACATCTCAGCCTTAAAGAATCCCGGATTTGCCTAAGATTCAAGCCTACATGCTTAGATAGGGTAAACCAACACCCTTCCAGATTAGCCTTCTCCGTCATTCCATCGCAGTAATTATCGGTACAGGAATATTAACCTGTTTCACATCGACTACGGCTTTCGCCCTCGCCTTAGTGGCCGACTAACCCTACGCCGATTAGCGTTGCGTAGGAAACCTTGGGTTTTCGGTGTGCGGGTTTTTCACCCGCATTATCGTTACTCATGTCAGCATTCTCACTTCTGATACCTCCAGCATGGTTTCCACCACACCTTCGCAGGCTTACAGAACGCTCCCCTACCATGCGATAAATCGCATCCGCAGCTTCGGTATATAGCTTGAGCCCCGGTACATCTTCCGCGCGAGCCGACTCGACCAGTGAGCTATTACGCTTTCTTTAAAGGGTGGCTGCTTCTAAGCCAACCTCCTGGCTGTCTATGCCTTCTCACATCGTTTCCCACTGAGCTATATTTAGGGACCTTAGCTGGCGGTCTGGGTTGTTTCCCTCTCGACAACGGACGTTATCACCCGCTGTCTGTCTCCCATGATTGCACTTGTTGGTATTCGGAGTTTGC
>NZ_QNRT01000015.1 GCF_003315245.1 Arenicella xantha
GTGTACGAAACAGCGATTATGAAAAAGGCATATAACAAGGCAAAACACTGCCGCTGCGCTCGGACGCAGTACCTGCGCCCGTGTTCGCGGCGTTATATGACGCAGATTAAAGAGTACTTACAATGGATTTAATAATTATCACATTTATTCTTATTGGTGTTGTTGGTGTGCTTGACCAGTACCTGAAAGAAAAGCGAAGTAGAGAGAGCAAGATGAAAGATATTGCTAGAAGACTAGAGGCTATAGAAAGGAAAGAAAAGTCAGAGAAATATCAAGAAAGGGAGGACGTTTAAATGAACTTAATGCTACTACATGTAACGTCAATCTATACAAACCCAAGTTGTAGGGCATATAACAAGGCAAAACACTTTCACTCACTGCGTTCGCTCGGACGCGCAAAAGACGCGCGCCCGTGTTTGAGGCGTTATACGCATTAATGAATCTGATTCGTTCTATATTCCTACGTTTAGCATCTTTGCTTTGCGCAATTACTATAATATTTCTGCTATTTCTTGGCTATGGAATTTGGTTATATTGGTTCACCGAAAAACCTATTAAAGAATTTTGTGAATCACTAAAATCAGGCACCGACTATAGTGTGGTGATTGATAAAGCGAAAACGGTAAAAAATTCTGCACTTAATCAATACTCATTAGATAGTGATTTAGTTCAATTACATAGCGACACATATTTAATGGGCTATATTTGTTTCATGAAGTTTGAGAACGGAATTTTGGAAAAAGCTTATTGGCAGGAACGCGGTTGAAACATATAACAAGAACCAAAAGTACGCCTACGGCGGGACGCGCAGAAAACGCGCGCCCCTTTGCTTGGCGTTATGAGTAAGAAGAGAAGGAGATCATGAAATGAATCGAGATGAGTATTATATGAATATTGCTTGTGCGGTGCGTGAGAAAGCGAACTGTACTGGTCGAAAAGTAGGTGCAGTAGTAGTGAAAGATAATCGGATTATTTCGACTGGTTACAATGGCACTCCTGAAGGTATGACGAACTGTCTTGATGGTGGCTGCGCTCGTTGCGCAGACAAAGAGGCCTATGACGAGAGTGTTGGGTACGATGTTTGTATTTGTGTTCATGCAGAGCAAAATGCTCTTATTACTGCAGCAAGATTTGGTAACTCAATTGAAGGCTGTATTGTGTATTCAACCTTGCGGCCATGTTTTGATTGCAGCAAAGCGATGCTGCAAGCCAAAGTACATACTGTTTATTATCTACATGATTGGAAGCATCCAATTGGATCTCTGCAAGCGCAGTATGAAAAAGTACAGAACCGTATTCCAGGCGGCGTTAGGCAAATTGCCTATGAAGATGCAAAAAGTGACTGGGCAAATGGAAAATCCTCATAACAAGAATCAAAAGTGCGCCTGCGGCGGGACGCTCATGTCTTCGCGCCCCTTTGCTTGGCGTTAGGTGTGTTCTGTCTGTTTAGCTAAAACGGTCGTTGATAATAAGTATTTTGTCGGTGCCAAATTCCGCGAGTGAGGCAGTCTCGAAAATTGATTCATCGTTGTAAGTTAAGTATTTATATCGTTTTGGTCGAACAGTATTTTTATCACTAAACGAATTCTGATAGTCTGGCTTAGTAAACGAAAGAAAAGGTTTTGTTCCCTGGAGGCAAAAGGAAGTGCATCAAGTCATTGAAAAAGTCACACCACCTAACAAGGCGTCAAAGTTCACTCCGCCAACAAGTTGGCTCCGCGGGACGGCTGCTCCGCGCCGCCCCTTGGCTTAGCGTTATAAGCATCGATAGTAAAGTGCTAAAAGGAGATATTTTACTAAGTCATCGTATTGCCATTGGTCTATGGCATGCGTTTTGGACATTCCTTATATTCTTCATTGTTGTGTTGCTTTTTGAATACTCACTCGAGAGTAGATGGGCCGTTGTGTTTATAGCTATTCCATGCGCAATAAGCTTCACGTTGGGGTTCTGCAATAGACAAAGTCCTATAATGATGCTGTATGATTTTGCTCTCCTCTGGTTCCGATAGTGAAAATTATGAAAACTTATAACAAGGCGTCAAAGTTCACTCCGCCAACAAGTTGGCTCCGCGGGACGGCTGCTCCGCGCCGCCCCTTGGCTTGGCGTTATATGTATTTTGATATTCGAGAATAGTTAATGAAGAAAACTGTATTAAATAGATATCTTCGAATTGGTTTGTTTATGAATTCAATTTTCGTAATTGCTTCCACATATAAACTCCTTTTTCCTAATCCACCTATTTCCAAACCAATTATTGTTATTTGGCTTGGGTTTGGTGTGGTCGCATTAGCTTTAATTATTAAAGGTGGTCTTGATAATCATTCAAAGAAAGACACCGCGGTAACAAGTGAAAAAATATAACAAGCTCCAAAACTTACATTCACTACGTTCATTTGGACGCGCAAAAAGCGCGCGCCCGTTTGAAGGGCGTTATATACACAGATGAAATCCGTTATTAAATTACTAGCATGTTTAATCCTTTTAAGTGGGACTTCAGCCTTTGCGTGTGACGGTGATGAAATACCTTATTCAGCCGAAATAATACCTAGGGAATCTTATGAAACTAAAAATGACTTTGATACTTTTCTAATTAAGCTCCCATATATTGATAAGGGCTCGAAACTATCATCGATTTTTTATTTCAATGGGGCAGCTAGTATCCCTATACAATTTTCTGAGCAGGACGAAAGCAATAAAGTAAGCGCATACTTTTATTCAACAATCGCTCATATGACAAAAGCAAAATTTGAAGCTCGTTATCACGCTCTACCAGCTAAAGATGGTTCTTTAGCTCTTTGTGTAAAAACTCAGGTAATTAAGTTTGGTATATAACAAGCTTAAAAACTTACATTCGCTACGCTCATTCGGACGCGCAAAAAGCGCGCGCCCGTTTTAAGGGCGTTAGGTGTGTTCTGTCTGTTTAGCTAAAACGGTCGTTGATAATAAGTTTTTTGTTGGTGCAAATTTCCGTAGGTGAGGCAGTCTAGAAAACTGGTTCATCGTTGTAAGTTAAGTATTTATATCGTTTTGGTCGACCAGCATTTTTATCACTAAACGAATTCTGATAGTCTGGCTTAGTAAACGAAAGAAATGGTTTTGTTCTGTGGAGGTAATAAGGAAGTGCATCAAGTCATCGAAAAAGTCACACCACCTAACAAGGCGTCAAAGTTCACTCCGCCAACAAGTTGGCTCCGCGGGACGGCTGCTTCGCGCCGCCCCTTGGCTTAGCGTTATAAGCACAGCTAGTTTTGAGTCCTAACCAATTTTCGAAGTGGGTATCAGAATATCTTTTGGCTTATGCAGAAGGCGTTGAGCATGATCCATCTAATGAGGCGATTCAGGAATTTATTGATGTTACATATGATGAGCCTGAAATTAGCTGGAAAGCCATTTTAGAAATCATGTCCAGAGGTCCAAACGAGCGAGTAATTGGCGCTTTATCCGCTGGGCCTCTAGAAGACATAATCCATTATCATGGAGACGCCTTTATCGAAAGAATTGAGGAACAAGCAAGAAATGATCCTAGCTTTCGCCACTTGTTGGGTGGAGTTTGGCGAGGTGGTTCCATAGAAATATGGAACCGAGTCATTAAAGCGAGAAACTATAAATCATGGTAAAGGCTTATAACAAGCTCAAAAACTGCCATTCGCTTCGCTCACTCGGACGCGCAGAAAACGCGCGCCCGTTTTAAGGGCGTTATATTTTCTTGAGGTTCACCAATACAATGATTCTTCGTCTTTTTTTACTTCTAGTAGGCCTATTAATTATATTGCCAGTACAAGCCAAAGAGGATTGTACTAAACGATTCTGCATCAAAGGAATGCCTGGAGAAGTTGAGTACTTAAAATCTCAGATCGGTGAAAAAAGTCCTGAAATTATCAACACAATAATCTCTGAAAAAGAGAGCCAAAATATTCCATTTGATTCGATAACACTAGAGTTTGTGATGTACGATGTTTTCTTGTTATCCATGCAAAAACCTGATTACTACGGCAGTAAGGTTCTTCTTTTAAAACAAGGTGACAATTGGTCTGTTCTGCATGAATCTGATGCAATCTACTGAATCGAAATATAACAAGGCAAAAAACTTAACGCCTTCGGCTCGGACGCGGTGCCCGCGCCCGTTTTTGCGGCGTTATAAGCATCGATAGTAAAGTGCTAAAAGGAGATATTTTACTAAGTCATCGTATTGCCATTGGTCTATGGCATGCGTTTTGGACATTCCTT
>NZ_QNRT01000016.1 GCF_003315245.1 Arenicella xantha
ATATAAAAAGAAATGCCCAAGAACAGAATACCCAAAGACAGAATCAAAGTGATTAAGCTCGCCAGCCCAACAACTTAGTATTTCCTGACTTTCCATTTCTATTAAAGTATATAAATCCATGCTCTACGTACGCCTAACGCCAAGCCAAGGGGCGGCGCGAAGCAGCCGTCCCGCGGAGCCAACTTGTTGGCGGAGTGAACTTTGACGCCTTGTTATATGCCATGCTCAATACTTCAACAGAAATCCAATATAGCTAATATCATATTTTCCGGAATACCAAGTGGTAAAGGAATAGATGAAAAAAAACCCATCCCAAATGGATATGAATATAACTAGGTATTTTATACCTTTATGAAACCCGAATATTAGTGCGGACTGTTCAGGATAATACGGGTTGTATCTAATGGTTATCGCGGGATTGTACTGGGCTCTGCTCAGGATAGCGCTTACCTCATCATAATTTGAGCTGCCTTTAAGCCCGTATCCAATACGACTGTTGATGTATGTCTTCCCATTTACTGCATATTGATACTCTATCAATTTTCTAAAGTCTGCGTTACCGCCTTTTTTGAGCCTAAGCCTATCGGCGCTTTTGATAACTTTACCTTCAACCGTTGCCCATCTGCTAGCACGATAAGAGTTCATGCAAGACCAAACACAATAGGACGTAAAAAATATTACGCCGATAAGGAAAAATGAAAAAATACCGCCCATTATGGAACTCGAAATATCATCGACGAATATAACGCTAAGCCAAGGGGCGGCGCGGAGCAGCCGTCCCGCGCAGCCAACTTGTTGGCGGAGTGAACTTTGACGCCTTGTTATGTGTTTTCATCTAATGTCGTAGTTAGTCTACAAGCATTATTCTTGTAAAAACCAGGTTCAACCTCAACAGAGAAAAGGCGCAGCCTTTTCCCTACAGAAAATTTTTTAGAGAGATTACATCCATCTTGTCGAATTGACTCAACTCTTTTTGTTTTACGTTTATTGTCTTCTGCCTCTTCAACTTTTTTCAATTTTCTAATGCCATATCTAACTAGGACAACCTGGTCTCCCGCAACGATATTAGTTGGCTGATAATTATCAACAGCATCAATGTCTTCACCGTAACGATACACAACGCTTTCTACGGTTACATTGTAAGCGTCTTGATACTCTTGACTTTCTGAATCGACGGCCACTATAGCAACTAGATCATAATGCCGTTGGAAATCCTCTTCTAGAAGACCTGCATGTACTGCACAATTACTTACAAGAAGAAAAATAGAAACTGTTGCCTGCCTCATATACACATAACGCTAAGCCAAGGGGCGCGCGTCGTCTGCGCGTCCGAACGAACGCAGTGAGTGAAAGTGTTTTGCCTTGTTAGGTGTCTGTAACATTATTAACTGTCCATGGAAATCATACTTAAAAACTCTTCTTCGTTTTTAGCTAATGTTTCTTGTTGTTGTGTGACAGGGTCCACTTTAAAAATATACCCGCCACAATGGCGAAGATAAAAATGACCATTATCATCAACAGCAACCATATACGACTCCTTACCTTTCCACCATTCTGCTTGAAATGGTCTTCTATCTTCTTGGCGAAGTAAGCATGCTAATTTCATTTCTGTACCGTTGAAATTAATTACACGTTTAATACCAAGGTTCTTGATAGCATTCTCTAATTGCTTCGGATTCATGCTTGTACACCTAACGCTAAGCCAAGGGGCGGCGCGAAGCAGCCGTCCCGCGGAGCCAACTTGCTGGCGGAGTGAACTTTGACGCCTTGTTAGGTGGTGTGACTTTTTCAATGACTTGATGCACTTCCTTTTGCCTCCAGAGAACAAGAACCATTTCTTTCGTTTACAAAGCCAGACTATCAGAATTCGTTTAGTGATAAAAATGCTGTTCGACCAAATCGATATAAATACTTAACTTACAACGATGAATCAATTTTCGAGACTGCCTCACTCGCGGAAATTGGCACCGACAAAAAACTTATTATCAACGACCGTTCTAACTAAATAGACAGGACACACCTAACGCTAAGCCAAGGGGCGGCGCGAAGCAGCCGTCCCGCGGAGCCAACTTGTTGGCGGAGTGAACTTTGACAACTTGTTATGTTTCATGCGCTTACTTTAATCAGGAGCACTAATTCTAAAGTTTACATCACTGATTTTTTCTCTATCGCTTTGCGATAGCCCAATAAATTCAGGGAAAACAGCGGCTTCATTGATTGCTGCAACAATAGCGATATCAAACGCTTCATTACCACTAGCTTTGATAATTCTAATTGCCTCTATGGAAAAGTCTTTTTTCAACTTAATATTTACCTCGCAAACTATTTTCTCTTCGAGGTTTTCTTCAGCGAACTCCAATGCTCTAGAGATTTTGTCGTGATACACCGATCCACACTCAGCCAGTGAAACACAAGGCTCAATATTATTGGCACTCACAGGAGAAAGCAAAATAATCATTATCGCGAAGACGTACAATTTCAATTTCATATCGATATCTCAGTAAACATAACGCCTAGCCAAGGGGCGGGCTGACAAGCCCGTCCCGCGGAGCAGCTTGCTGCGGAGTGAACTTTGGCGACTTGTTAGTTGCTGAGAGGATCTTTCCGCAACCACGTTGAAGAACGAAGCCGCTACTTTCTGAAACCCAGAAACCATAAGAGCCAAAACTCTATAGCGAAGCCCGATACCAGCAGAGCCAAGAAGCCTCTTCTCTGCGACCGATGCTTGCGAAATTTTGAACGCATAATTAATAGAATTCATGTTTGTCCTTTTATCCTCGAACTCTAAGCCAGGCATTTCCAATTTGGCTAAAAGCAATTAACTATTCGATTAAACGACTCTTGGCACTGAAATGCAACTAACGCCTTTGCAAGGGGCGCGTTGAAAACGCGTCCCGCGCAGTGAGCACAGCGAACGCAGCATTTCTTGCAAACTTGTTATATAGCATCGTTCTTCCGAACATTTCCACCGAAGACTTTTACTAATTCTTCAGTGGCCTCTAGGCCGCCAGAAGGCCATGACAGTTGTTCAAAATTCAGTTTTCCCGAAGCCTCAGACAAAAACTCTAAAGACTGATATTCGATGGCAGAGCTACTAATCGCATCTACCCACGACATGAAATCCCATTCTTCTTCAACGGTATCTCCTAGATCTAGCCTAACAAATTTCTTTTGCGCGAATTTAGGAAAAGCTAACCAGAGTTTATCTGCGTCAAAACGCTTTTCAGATTTAGAAATTTTAACAAGATCAAAACACTTAACAAATTCATCTTTAGCGTGTTCAGGGATATTAGAGAATTCAATTACTGGCATGGTCTTAGCCTATATAACGCCCTTAAAACGGGCGCGCGTCTTCTGCGCGTCCGAGCGAACGCAGAGAGCGTAAGTTTTTGAGCTTGTTATGTTTCATTTTCAAGCCAAGCTATTTCTTAAATTCATTTTTTTGAACTTCCAAAAGAGTAGTTCCAAGTTTGTACAAGCCTTGAAGGCCTCGTTTTTCGGTATCGTATGAGGGCGACCAAAAACAGGCTTTTGAATAAGCAAAACCTCGATCTGTCTCTAGGCACCAATTGGAACCGTCAAGCCCCATTGCGCTATCTTTCAAGTTATATTCTAGTGCCTTATCATAGAGAGCATATAAATCATCATATTCAGAACCAGAGATCTCTTTTGTTTGAATCGATTTTTCGTCTTCAAAAACTATAAAGCTCTTCTCGGGTTTTTCTCTTTTACATAATTTAAAGACAGACTCGTCTTTAAAAGATGGCGAAATAGATAGCGTGAATATCTTACCACCCTTGCTCCAGCGATCACTACAACGTTTAACTTCACTGCCAGCTTCAGCTATAGAACTAGCGACTAGGGATACTAAAAGAATGCTAAGTGCTTTTTTCATATTCAGGTCTTCAGTAAACATAACGCCCACAAAACGGGCGCGCGTCTTCTGCGCGTCCGAACGAACGCAGTGAGTTGTAGTTTTTGTTCTTGTTATGCATACGAGTTTCGTAATA
>NZ_QNRT01000017.1 GCF_003315245.1 Arenicella xantha
TTTAATTCGATAAGCCGAGCCAAACGAACAAACGTTAGTCGTTGCCATAACATAGGCTAGAGATAACGCTACGAAAAGTAGACCCACTGCACTAGCTCGCTTGAAGTTAGTCATAGGAAATATAACGCCGTGAACACGGGCGCGCTTTGCGCGTCCGAGCGAAGCGGCAGTGTTTTGCCTTGTTATAAGTCGTTTTCAACAAGATGCTCATACCTCTTGTAACTATGTTCAATTTTAAAATTGTTTTCAATGCCGTGTGCCTTGCACACTGCAATGTAATGCATTAGTCGGTCTTCCAATTTTTCCGCAGCCATAAATGCGGCATAAAACGCATCCTTTTCAGGCGTCTTACTGAGCTCAGCCAACACTTCCATTATTTCGCTATGCAGAATAAGCAATGAGTCACCTTGTACAACAGAGCCTGGATATTCGCGGCTAGGTAATTTTACAACTGCCACATTTGATTGGTGAGACAAAATATCCGCTTTTTCAGATTCCATGACGTTTAGTACTTATAACGCCTTGCCAAGGGGTGGCGCGAAGCGGCCGTCCCGCGGAGCAGCTTGCTGCGCAGTGAACTTTGACAACTTGTTAGGTGGATAGCCGCGCAAATCACTTTCTACCTCCCTGAATATAATCTAAATACTCATATTGACTAATAAATTGGTTTACCAATTTATTAGTACAACCTGGAAATTCAATTTCTAGTAGTTCAAACAATCGATCTATATCTGGAGACTCAATAGTTCTATTTGGATCTCCGAACTCTACGTTCGGATCTAACGGACCGAACTCCGGAAAATCTAAAAACTCTTTGTTGCCGAGATCAGCTGTTTCATAAATGGCCGCTTGGTATCCATTCTTGACCCAATCAATAGCGAACCATCTGATTCCACTCATTTCCTTGAAGCTGCATTCTCCTAGAAAACACTCGACCGATTTCCCTTGCTTCAAAGCTAACACGGTTTCGTAATGGTTCAAGTATCGCCGACTCAAAATACACCTAACGCCCTTAAAACGGGCGCGCGCTTTTTGCGCGTCCGAATGAACGTAGTGAATGTATGTTTTTAAGCTTGTTAGATTTCATTGTGATGGTCTATTTCAAAATATACTTCATTTATCCAGGATTGTAGGTCACTACAATCGTTTTTGAAGTTGTCATTTACGCTTAGAGATTCTGTTCGTTCAGAGAGAGCCTTAAACACACTCTTTAGCTTTGCTTTAATATCGTTTTTATTCGAAGTGCCTTCCAAAATAAAATCTGCTAATGAGCGGAGTTCGTGGAGTAAATCAGCACCTTCAAATTTAATATCCGTGCTCGGATTGTCTAGAATTGGCCCATAGCCAAAACCTGGCTCTGGGTAAAGACGGCTTCTTAGTCTGGCGATAGCATTATTTAAGTTTTCCATTTTGGGCTCTCCGTAAATCTAACGCCGTGAACACGGGCGCGCTTTGCGCGTCCGAGCGAAGCGGTAGTGTTTTGCCTTGTTATGTTTTTTATTGCACACTATTCGAGTATTTTGCTACTTATCATTGTACCGCCAGGCTGATCATCGCTGGGTTCTAAATAGTACCAAGTGATTTCAACGAGAGTTCCAATCTCAATAGGTTTCTTCTCAGGATTAAAAGAGAACTTTATCGACGAACCTAAGTGATTCTTACAAGTTGAGTCTGACTTGGTCTGATGGGAGGACTCGGAATTTTCTACCACGATAAATCCGTCTAAATGATCGCCCCTCTCGTTTATATAAAAGTTAGATTTATCAATTGCTCTTACAGGTCCAGAAAAAACACAACCAACGATATCCGATGCACAAGCTGTGCTCCAAATCAGAAGAGCCATTAGTGAATATAAATGCATTCTCATAACTTTAGTAAACATAACGCCGTGCCAAGGGGCGGAGCGGAGCGACGTCCCGCGGAATGAGCGCAGCGAATGGAGCAAACTTTGGTGCCTTGTTATGTGACATTTTATCGTTAATTCCGGTTTGATTCTATTAGTCGGTTTGTCTCATTTAAAACTTTCAAAGTTTTTTTTCGGTCTGAGAAATATATGCACACTTCGCCTTTGCCAAGATCTATGGAACCTCCCCGCTTAGGTTCGCAGATATCCAAAGCCTCTGAAGTTTCTGTTTCTCTTATTTTAACTCTTACAACTTCACGTTCGATGTACTCGGGTTCTTGCCAGTGGTCTCGATTGGTGTTTTTTATATGGATTATCGAAAATAAAACATTTTCAATTCTATCCAATGGAATGAACTGCATACCCCTATCTTTTGATGGATAGTACAAATTTTCAGCATCTACCCCAAAGGTTAATTGGCCCCTTTTTGACGAGCTGTACAAGACTATCGATGGCGCACCAATTACTAACGAAAATAAAAACAGATTAAGATAAACAGCATCACTATATTTAAGCATTGAAATCAAAAGAACTAAACTTAGCGCTATAGTGACAATTAAAGCTAAGGCAGTCTGGTCATTTCTTTCAACTAACTCATACATTATCGGAGAGCAGGCACATAACGCCCACAAAACGGGCGCGCGTTTTCTGCGCGTCCGAACGAACGCAGTGAGTGCCAGTTTTTGTTCTTGTTAAGTTTCATTTAATTGCCTTCCAAGAATTGGTGATTTTACCTATACCAATAGGTTTTTCGCTTTTGTAATTTTTTGTACTGCAACTGTAGTTTGCTTCACAGATAAAACCGTTCCAAGCATGTAAATTGCAACCTATCTTTTTTCCATCGCTCATCAAGAATTCTATTCTAATAAGTTTGCGTTCATCTAGAAACGGCAATCTCTTTGTTAGTCCCTCAGTCTTTAAAATTTCATTATCTGAGTAAAAACGAACTTGTTTCCATTCAGGGTGATGCTGAACAATCGCTAACCTTTCTTTCTGGATAGCGACAATTTCAGAATATTCATCGGGCAAAGAGTCTATACAAGAATTTAGAGCATGTTCATCAAATATCGATAGCTTTTCATTTCCGTACAGCCACTTTGCATAGAGCATTCGAAGTTTCATACCAAGCACCGTAAACTTAACGCCTTTGCAATGGGCGGCGCGTTTTATCGCCGTCCCGCGCAGTGAGCACAGCGAACGAAGCAGATTTTGCAAACTTGTTAGTTATCTTTTTCATACTTCTCTTTGTGTTCTAAGTAAAACTTCTTGGATTCTTCCCAAAATGCTCTTTCAGCATTTCCAGTTTTTTTAGTCTTAACAGTTTTTTCTTCAATCGGCAGATCAGCATTACTCTGTTCAAGAATAGTAATTTCTACACGATCTCCAACCGACAATTTGGTTTGAGGTACCCAGTTATAATGAGTTCCTTGATCTTCATCGCTTCTAGCGCCAAGGCCACCGACATTAAGAACCAAGTCTGACTTTTGTTTTTCAGTTTTCGTGCCTCCAGACTCCGAACCCAAAACGCCAGAACCACCAACCATTGCATTTAGAACACATAAGTCTTCTCTACCTGCAATAGTAATAGTTTCTCCATTTAACTCGACTTTAAGAACGATCATTATTCCTCCATGTAACTAACGCTAAGCCAAGGGGCGGCGCGTAGCAGCCGTCCCGCGGAGCCAACTTGTTGGCGGAGTGAACTTTGACGCCTTGTTATGAAGTTTTATTGAGATAACCAAGGTATAACCCACCTACAAGACCGAGAAAACTAAAGATTAGGGAAGTTTCGACGGAGTCGCCGACG
>NZ_QNRT01000018.1 GCF_003315245.1 Arenicella xantha
AAAGAGCGAATTTTCGGTGTTAAGAGTGAAAAAATATAACAAGGCACCAAAGTTTACTCCATTCGCTGCGCTCATTCCGCGGGACGTCGCTCCGCTCCGCCCCTTGGCTGGGCGTTAGTGATATGGAAGCATCGAGTTTTGCTATACATCTAGAAAAATCAATACCCAAGTTTAAAGAGCTGTGGGCTATTGAAGACATCTATCGAGAAGAAAATCGGTCTTTTTCACCTCATTCTTTAGTCGCGTTTCTACGAGATTTTATATTATTTGAATATCCTCAAATAAAATCAGAAGAACTAGTTCAAATCGCAAAATCAATTGAGCAAGTATTTATCGAAGACCCAGATTCTCATTGGTCAGATGGCCCAACATTGAAAGATGCATTAATAACCAATTTCTTATCAATAGCTCCAGAGCCAGCCGTTGGCGGGCTATCAATAAAAGAGTATCTAGGGCCTATATCTCAATCCTTATGGGATCGTTGCCCATGAGAAAAATCACTAACAAGGCGCCAAAGCAAGGCTCTGTTCGCTGCGCTCACTCCGCGGGACGCGCAGAAGACGCGCGCCCCTTGGCACGGCGTTAAGTGCACTGAAGGGTCATGATTACCGACGAACAATTAGTCATAGATTACTTCGGGTACTGGCCAAAGTTTTGCGATGGTCGAATTTCTGAATTTTCGATAAAATTTGAAAAAAGAATATTGATATGTATTTTTTATATCGATTCTGATCTTGATAAACGAGCGGCAGTGGAATTAGAGTTTTCAGAAATAGACGATGTTCAGCTGGGCGAGATCGGAAAACAAAACATCATTGATGAACTAAAGATCAACCTTGGTAGCTCTATGGAGGTAGAGTTAGCTGCTTGTGTAGGTTTAGCTGGTTCATTTTCTTGCAAAAAGGCAAAGGTCTTAAATGTGCACACTTAACAAGGCAAAAAACTTTACGCCTTCGGCTCGGACGCGCTACGCGCGCCCGTTTTTGCGGCGTTAGGTTTTTTTAATGAAGTACGACGTGTATTCCAAGTCTGATGATTGCGCCCTTGCTATCCCCACGGGCTTTAATTTTTTTGCATTTCTTTTTCACTGGTGCTGGCTTATTGCATTGAGAATGTATCTTTTTGCACTTATATTTATTCTGCTAGTCTTTTCCGCAATTCTTTTGTCCGAATACCTAGAAGCAAAGGCATTTGCATATCTATCATTTATCGCATGGCTTGCACTCGGGCTTTATGGAAATAAGTTGAGAGCATGGCACCTTCGTTACAGAGGTTATAAAAAAGTTGCTAGTATTGAAGCTCCTAATCCTGAAAAAGCTGTTCAAAGTGTCCTTGGAAATTTCAGTGCACAAAAACCTAACAAGTAGCCAAAGTTCACTTCATTCGCTGCGCTCATTCCGCGGGACGGCTGCTTCGCGCCGCCCCTTGGCTTAGCGTTATATGCAATGAGAGAGTTATGAGAATTAAATACTTCTGTTTTGTAGTGATCGCGATAAGTTCGTTTGACGTCTCAGCATGTAAATGCCCAGATGTAAACTCCAACACACTAGAGTATTCGTTCACTGAATCAGAATGGGTTTTTGTAGGAACATACCAGAAAGAAGAATTTGATAAGATCAATGTAGTCCGTAAAGGCTTCTTTGATATAACCCAGAGACTTAAAGGTGACTTTGGTCAGTTCAGTTTCATTACTCGACCAATCACAAGTTATTTAAGTTGCGCACCTGATATTGGTGTTGGTTTAGAGTATGTTGTTTTTGTTCCAAAAGATCGCCATATCTCAGCATGTAATTTTACTCGCATGTTCGTGCTTGAAAGCCAAAATGAATTTTATGTATTTGGCCCTAAAACCGTAAAGCTGCTTGAACAATTTGCTAAATAATACATATAACAAGTCAAAACACTACCACTCACTACGTTCGTTCGGACGCGCAAAAGACGCGCGCCCGTGTTTGAGGCGTTAGGTGTGTCCTGTCTATTTAGTTAGAGCGGTCGTTGATAATTAGTTTTTCGTCAGTGCCAATTTCCGCGAGTGAGGCAGTCTCGAAAATTGATTCATCGTTGTAAGTTAAGTATTTATATCGTTTTGGTCGATCAGCATTTTTATCACTAAACGAATTCTGATAGTCTGGCTTAATAAACGAAAGAAATGGTTTTGTTCTGTGGAGGCAAAAGGAAGTGCATCAAGTTATCGAAAAAGTCACACCACCTAACAAGGCGTCAAAGTTCACTCCGCCAACAAGTTGGCTCCGCGGGACGGCTGCTTCGCGCCGCCCCTTGGCTTAGCGTTAGGTGTGTCCTGTCTATTTAGCTAAACCAGTCGTTGATAAGAAGTGTTTCGTTGGTGCAAACTTTCTGGTGTGAGGCAGCCTAGAAAACTGGTTCATCGTTGTAAGTTAAGTATTTATATCGTTTTGGTCGAACAGCATTTTTACCACTAAACGAATTCTGATAGTCTGGCTTAGTAAATGATATAAATGGTTTTGTTCTGTGGAGGCAATAAGGAAGTGCATCAAGTCATCGAAAAGGTCACACCACCTAACAAGGCGTCTAAGTGCACTCCGCCAACAAGTTGGCTCCGCGGGACGGCTGCTACGCGCCGCCCCTTGGCTTAGCGTTAGGTGTATCGTGGATATCAAGTTACAAACTAATTTAGAAGACCCAAAATTAGAGTTTCTGAATATTGAAAAATATAGTGACGAATCAGGCTTTGGTAGCACTATTCACGTGATATCAAATGGTTTTACCGCAATGGTTCTAGTTACTTTTGAAATCGGGCCAATGAGAGAATTCATTAATCAGCTTAAGGCCTGCAATCTAAGGTTAGCTGGTTCAGCTACTCTAAAGCCTCTCTGGGAAAATTGGTTTATAGCCTTTACGATCAACGGTACTGGTCAATTAGCGGTAAATGGTAAACTTCATTCAGCAGGTCAAGAACTGTCCTTTAACTTTATGACTGACCAAACATGTTTAAACACGCTAATAGATAATTTTGAAACATGGCAAAAGTAAAAACACTTAACAAGCTTAAAAACTTTCGCTCACTGCGTTCACTCGGACGCGCAGAAAACGCGCGCCCGTTTTAAGGGCGTTAGGTGAACGAATGAATAGAATCGCCATATCGGTAGCTACAGCTGTTGTTGTGGTTCTAGGTGTTTTGCATTCATTATTTGGAGGTTTGCTTGTTCGTCTTGAGCGAAGCGTAATTTACAGTAATGAATTAGTTAGTAGCGGCAGTGATAGTAGTGTAGCGGTGCTAATTGGTTTTGTAGGATTTTTAGTCGCATTTGTTGGTGCCTTACTAAACAAAGCTATATTAAAAACATACTTTTGTAGCCTTATATTTTTGTACGTCATGCTTTATTTGGCTAACTTAGATGTGTCCCTTGTTGGCTCAATCAAGCTCGGTGATTATGCCCTTTTAATATCTATATTGGCGGCGCATGCTCTAGGTGCTTATCACCTAACAAGCCGCTCAAAGTTCAGCAGCTAAAGCTGCTTGGACCTCCGCTGCGTTGCTTGGTGTGTGCTTTTTCGCTACGCTCGCACAAACAAATCAACGCAGCTCCGGCCCCTTAGCGGAGCGTTATGTTTCAGGATAAGTCATGAGCTTCACTGCAACAAACTGTAACGGAGCACTAGAGCTAAGCATATTTTGGCTTGCTTTCATTTCTGGCC
>NZ_QNRT01000019.1 GCF_003315245.1 Arenicella xantha
ATTCGCGGCTAGGTAATTTTACAACTGCCACATTTGATTGGTGAGACAAAATATCCGCTTTTTCAGATTCCATGACGTTTAGTACTTATAACGCCCTGTTAAGGGGCTGGTAAATGTTTGGCTAAAATGTGTAGCGAAGCGAAACCGAGCCAAACTTTAGCAGTCCCGCTTGAACAGCTTGTTAGGTGCATTACAAACTCATTCTCGAATACACACCTTCAACCATGCACTCGTCATCTTCTACGTAGAGTGTGCCGTAGCCTCCGGCACTTAGAGCTAGAACAGCCTCGTCACCAAGGGCAAGGCTTAAACAAGCACTGGTTTTTATGTATATGCTTTGCCCCCATACTTCGTACCAATCATCATCTTCTCGATTGATTGTTACAGAGTATTTGCCAGCCTCTTGCTCACTTGGACCATAGACCGCTTTGACATCACATTTACCACCAGAGTCAGTGAAAATAATCTCACCAGAATATCCGTTCATTCTGAGAAAAGACTCCTCGTAATAAACGTACTCATAGCAATAGCGGGTATGAATAAATATATCTTTGCTATCTACTTTGTAAAGATTACTCCCTTTACGTGTAACACTGATATCGTAATTGTCAGCTATTGCCCCAGCGGAAATAGACGCGAGCAAAAGAGATATGAATATCCTGAATTTCATCGATGCCTCCTGTGCACCTAACGCCAAGCAAAGGGGCGCGCGTTTTCTGCGCGTCCCGCCATAGGCGTACTTTTGGTTCTTGTTAGTTTTCTTTTTGCCATAAGACTTCAATTATTCTAGGTACTTCTTCAGAACGCAGTTCAATTCTTGGAGAATCTTTATCATCTTTTAAAACTACTAAATCTAAATGATGGTCAAAACAACCATCTAACCGGTAAAGCACTTGCTTTTCATTTACTCGGACCAGTTTCACTGGCAGGTCAGAGATTTCGCTGGGAAGCGGATTTTTCTCTGGATCATAATGATGCTGCACTGGCTGCTCTAAATCTAAGCCTTTACTATAAAGGAATAGATCACTAAATCTCTCTTGAGACAAGGCTCTCACTAAGCTTGCCTTTTCAGAACTCTCACTGCAATCAGGACTACTACAACCAGCCAGTACAAATAGTGCCAAGGCAAGTATGAGCAGTTTTGAGATCATGGTAGTAAAACTAACGCTAAGCCAAGGGGCGGCGCGTAGCGACCGTCCCGCGGAGCAGCTTGCTGCGGAGTAAACTTTGGTGCCTTGTTAGTGTTTTTCATCGATTTCTTTTAAGAAAGGTGTCACGTACTCCGTTTCCCAAGAGGGTTCTAAGGCTTTTAGCCTCATAAAATATTCTTTCGCCTTTTCTATATTTGACGAACTTAAATTACAACGTGCCATCCAATATATAGCAGTAGCATTATTCGGAAAAAGAATTAATTTTTCTTGCAGAAATTTTTCTAACTCAACATATTCAGCACGATCAAACATATCAATTGCTGCAACCCGAATACGGCTATCGCTATACGCTCGCCAGTTATTTATTAGGTTACCGATTACACCGCACAGCTTCCCCACCACAAGCACGGCAAGTAGTGCCGCAATGACCATTAATATATATTTAATTTGAATAAGTTCTTGAATAGTAGTTTGTTCCATCATTCCTTCGTGACACTAACGCTAAGCCAAGGGGCGGCGCGGAGCAGCCGTCCCGCGGAGCCAACTTGTTGGCGGAGTGAACTTTGACGTCTTGTTATGAAGTTTTATTGAGATAACCAAGGTATAACCCACCTACAAGACCGAGAAAACTAAAGATTAGGGAAGTTTCGACGGAGTCGCCGACGGTGAATAACGTTAGCCCTATGAACATAACAATGAACGGAATCAAGGCGGAAAGGGCACCATGAGCAATTATAGATTTATTGAAATTGCTTCGTTTCAAGACCCAACCTACTAATAAATATATTAAAAAGTAGACGCTCGCGTAACCTGCACCCAAAGCCAGCGCCCAGACTCCCATAAATATGGTGCCCGGTACAGCGGCAATAGCACCAGGGTAAAGGCTGGCAATCGCTGAATTACGCACTGAGTCATGCATAAGCTTCATAACGCCTCTCAAACGGGCGCGTTGAAAACGCGTCCGAGCCGAAGGCGGCAGTTTTGGGACTTGTTATGAGTTTATCTAAGTTCATAGTACGCACCTATTGCATATGCTAGTGGGAGGAATACCGCTAAATCTCGAACAAGAACCGCAAATTTGTGATCTGTAAGTTCAAAATGATCGATGGCCTCGTTTATCCCAAGCCCTAGAAAAACCGATAGTACTACCATCAAGATTAAAATCTTTATGATCTTCTTATTTACTCGCATGATCGAAAGGCAGTACCTAGTGGGGCTCTGTAGATTTTATTCAGGAAAAGAGTTTAATTGGGTGTCATGCTTAGAATCAATCGAGCACTACTCATAACGCTAAGCCAAGGGGCGGCGCGGAGCAGCCGTCCCGCGGAGCCAACTTGTTGGCGGAGTGTACTTTGACGCCTTGTTAGGTGGTGTGACTTCTTCGATGACTTGATGCACTTCCTTTTGCCTCCAGAGAACAAAACCATTTTTTTCGTTTATTAAGCCAGACTATCAGAATTCGTTTAGCGATAAAAATGCTGTTCGACCAAATCGATATAAATACTTAACTTACAACGATGAATCAGTTTTTCAGACTGCCTCACTCATGGAAATTTGCACCAACGAAACACTTCTTATCAACGACTGGTTTAGCTAAATAGACAGGACACACCTAACGCCGCAAACAGGGGCGCAGTTTACTGCGTCCCAACGAACGCAGTGAGTTATTTTGGTTTGCCTTGTTATACGTTTTTTCTAGATATTTTATCATTTTCGTTTTTCCTGAAAACAAAGGTAAGCAGTATCATGGTAGCGCCAAGGGCGCTATCAAAACTCCAACAGAGGTACGCACCTGCGGTAAACAAACAGCCACAAAGAAAATAACCAGCATTTCTTTCGTTTTTACCTAGCATGTATGAAATAAAGATAAACAACACGAACAAAACAACGAAATAACTGTGTTCTGACGAAGCCTTCAAACGGCCAAAGGTATTGTTTTCCCTTATTAAAAACGGAAATTCAACCCCTATTAAAAACTCTAAGTTAGCTATCGCAACAAAAACTAGCAACAAAGCTAAAGGAGCCAATATCCGTAGTCTATTTAACACTCTTGCACCAACACGTATAACGCCCTTAAAACGGGCGCGCGTTTTTTGCGCGTCCGAATGAACGTAGTGAATGTAAGTTTTTAAGCTTGTTAGGCATTATTGAACCCTGGTG
>NZ_QNRT01000020.1 GCF_003315245.1 Arenicella xantha
AAGGAAGTGCATCAAGTCATCGAAAAAGTCACACCACCTAACAAGGCGTCAAAGTTCACTCCGCCAACAAGTTGGCTCCGCGGGACGGCTGCTTCGCGCCGCCCCTTGGCTTAGCGTTAGCAGTATGAAAGCTATATTCATATTATTAATAACGTTTTATGCATCAGCTTCTTATGGCATGTGGGCAAAATTTGCCTACCTTAGTCCTGAGACGGAAACCGAATTGGGAATGAGTGGGTTAGTCAGTAAGCTGACAGCGCCAGATGGCACTGTCACGATAAGGATAACTGCCAAAAGTTATAGCTTTAAAATTGCCACTTTAATTGAAACAGAGAACCCACTTTCTATCTCAGCTCAAGAAAGCCTCCGATATCTTTTATGGAGTGGTGACAATCCAGAAGAAAATATAGTGTTTTCTTCTAGGCTATCGCCAATTGGAACGTCTCGAATTGAAGAAGTAGTTAAGGAGCAGAATGGAGAAGGCAAACAAGAGCTTTACTACGAAATCAATACGCAGATTTGTAATCGGAACCTCTACGTTTATATCGATTCTCCATATGCCATAGATGACGGTGGTTATTGGTATTCAGTTGACTTATCTAAATATCTCGATCGAGATGACTGCTAACAAGTTTGCAAAATCTGCTGCGTTCGTTTCACTCACTGCGCGGGACACGTTTTCAACGCGCCCCTTGCAAAGGCGTTAGCCATACAATATGAAGCATATTAGTAGAGGAGAGTT
Source organism: Arenicella xantha (assembly GCF_003315245.1). Lineage (NCBI taxonomy): Bacteria > Pseudomonadati > Pseudomonadota > Gammaproteobacteria > Arenicellales > Arenicellaceae > Arenicella > Arenicella xantha. The sequence goes on from NZ_QNRT01000020.1 coordinate 743, forward strand.
TTTAAGGAGTACATTTTTAAGTGTACGTTGGATAATAGTTTCTGCTGCCTTTGCACTCGTTACATTTTCCCTTTTGAAGGGATTTACGAATATCACCGCTTATGGTTGGTCTGCAATCGCGTATATAACGCTTATCTTTCTTTTCTTCCTTATCGTCGTGTTTTTGGTGGAAAATGTAGTTAAAAAATATAAGTCTAAATATGGCAAGGTGGCGCAAGCGAATATATTCGCACTGTCGGTAACTTTTCACATGGTCGTAGTAGGGGTATCTTCAGGCTTAGCGGTTAGAGCGTTTTATCGAGGCGGTTTAGAAAGTCTAGGTTTATGGTTAGTGCTATTGCCAATATATTTCTACCATGTTTTTAGAGAGTTTAGGTTAAGGGAAATGAATGGCTAACAAGGCGTCAAAGTTCACTCCGCCAGCAAGCTGGCTCCGCGGGACGGCTGCTTCGCGCCGCCCCTTGGCTTAGCGTTAAGTGTATAAAATGAATATTGCTGCATTTATAACCTTATTATTTATTTCGTCTTTTGCATGGGCAAGCGATACGCCGTGTAATATTAGTACGGAAAAAGGTTTTACCGAACATCTAGGTAACCAAAATTTTGACCTTGAAAAAATCATTGAACCTAATGGAAATTATTCATTTTCACTAACTGTCGATAATCATCTCGATAGTCTACCAATTGAAAATATAGGGTTGGTAAGGCATGTTGATGGAAAGGTTGTTTTAGGTGCATCTTTAGAGATGCACCGATCGAAAGAATCTGTAGTAACTCATGTGGTTGGTATTCCTAGGGAAGCGGTAACCAGCTACAAATTTTACATATCATATTCAGAACAACTTAAAAATTGCCCTAATGTTAAATCTTTTTATGTCAGTTTTGGCACTTAACAAGGCAAAACACTTTTCACTCACTGCGTTCGTTCGGACGCGCGAAATCGCGCGCCCGTGTTCGCGGCGTTAGTGGTGTCTTATGTTTAATTGTCCTTCTTGCAAAAAGAACAGCATTTCGCTTTGGCAAAAAATCTGGGCTGACCGATTTCTCCTTGGCAAGTGCAAAGAGTGTGGTGTTCGTTTTTACAAACCGTTGGCACCGCAAATGAAATATATATTTCTTGTTTTAATTCCAATGTTATTCGTAGCTTTAATCGCTCTTAGCTACAATTTGTTTTATCTACTTTTCATCAATATATTACTGATGCTTTGGGCATTCGTAAAAGGTGTTAAGGAAGCACCGTTGTATATTAAACAGTGATAAGCGTAAAACCACTAACAAGAACCAAAAGTACGCCTGCGGCGGGACGCGCAGAAAACGCGCGCCCCTTTGCTGGGCGTTAGGTGTGTCCTGTCTATTTAGTTAGAACGGTCGTTGATAATAAGTTTTTTGTCGGTGCCAATTTCCGCGAGTGAGGCAGTCTCGAAAATTGATTCATCGTTGTAAGTTAAGTATTTATATCGATTTGGTCGAACAGCATTTTTATCACTAAACGAATTCTGATAGTCTGGCTTTGTAAACGAAAGAAATGGTTCTTGTTCTCTGGAGGCAAAAGGAAGTGCATCAAGTCATTGAAAAAGTCACACCACCTAACAAGGCGTCAAAGTTCACTCCGCCAGCAAGCTGGCTCCGCGGGACGGCTGCTTCGCGCCGCCCCTTGGCTTAGCGTTAGTGTGACGAAATGAAATCAGTTTTCCTCGAAATTATAGCTATGTATCCAGTTCGAATAGATATCTCTAATGGCGTTATGCATTCAAATGGTGGCGCAACATTTAGTCTTCTCGTAGAGCATCACGATATAGTTGAAGCCGCAGTCTTCAAAAAAAGTCATGAACACTCAGCTATGGACTGGTCTATTTTTCAAGAACTCCATAAAATGGCTAAGTGCCAATTTACTAGTAAGGTTAAATTTATTTCACCTCATGAATTGTCTTTTGAAAAAGTCGAACAGAGTTTTATTAAAAACTATGAGTCAGTATTAAAAGAAAGTGCTAAATCACACTAACAAGACACAAAACTGTCACTCACTTCGTTCGCTCGGACGCGCAAAAAGCGCGCGCCCGTTTGCTGGGCGTTGGTATGACTCCTTTTGTCAATAAGGACGAGTAAATACCTGACGTATTTCACATCATCGTTCTGACCTAATAAAAAAGTAAGCGCGCCAG
>NZ_QNRT01000021.1 GCF_003315245.1 Arenicella xantha
AGTTTTCTAGACTGCCTCACTCGCGGAAATTGGCACCGACAAAATACTTATTATCAACGACCGTTTTAGCTAAACAGACAGAACACACCTAACGCCCCGGTAAGGGGCAGTTTTGGAGTTGGGTCTTTTGTGTTAATAAACACAAAAGGAACGACGGAAAAACTGTCCCGGACTTGACCGGCTTGTTATGCATTTTTCGCTCGCCTAGCTTTTTCAAAATACTGCTTCGCTTTTCTTGGTTTATTCATGACTGAATCTAGGAAATGAGCTAACTCTAAATATGCCTCTGACGATCTCGGATTAATACCAATAGCCTTACGATAGCATTTCTCACTTTCGTTCAAATCCGTACCATCATCGAAGTCTACAAGCTGTAGTAAATCCCCTCTCATGATCCATAACTTTTCTGATTGGGGATAATCACGAAGGGCCTTTAAAGTGAGGTCCATAGTTTCTGGGCTAGGTTCAACCGAAGTATGATCTCTAGGCCAACGCCTTTTCAATTCTGCAATGTATTCAGCTTCTTCCATAAAAGTGGTTCTATGATTATGCATAACGCCGTGAACACGGGCGCGTGAAACGCGTCCGAGCGAAGCGGCAGTGTTTTACCTTGTTAAGGAGAAATTTTGATGAGAAAGCCATGATATGCATCATTGTGATTTTTCCACCAAGCTAGCACCCCTAAAACATAAAGGCCAGGCTTTAGATTAGATGAAATAGTTAGCTTTTCATTCAGGTCAAGCTCTTGAAGAGCCTTCATTCCAGTATTCCACCCATACCCGTTTAGTGCCGTCCCGTCGTCTACGATCATTTCATAATCTACTGGAACAAAAGAGTATTGTACTTTCCTTAATTTATCTTGATCAGGTAACTTGAGCTCTAGTGAAAAATTTTGGGGAGCGGTAAGTGGCTCTTTCGGAGAAGTTAACCCATTATCTAAGCAAAAATGGCCTCCTTGATTAATATGCCAACAAAAAGACCCTAAAACGGATTCCTGTATCGCCCCATTTAACTCTATATTCGATTTGGGCACGCTTTCCGCTAAAGCTAAAGCAGGAAGAAAAAACAGTGGCCATAGTAATTTGAACATAGTGAATCTCTTTAACGTTGCGATTAAGGGGCATTTCCTGTGGAGTTTGGTTTTGCATTAAAATTGGCGAAGCCAATTGCAAAACCGAACGGAGCAGGAAATGTCCCGTTGAACGCTTTGTTAAAAAAGCGACGCGACCAACCCAGACACCACCAAGTTGCGAAGCCGCCTTTTGGCGTAGCTTTAGCCTAAACGAAGTTGGCTACGAAGCCAAATAACAAAACGCTATTTTTCACTATCCACGTGGAAACCACAAAATTGCGTAATTGAGGTTATTCTTAAGGTTTCAGTTTATACCAACAGGAACGAACGGGAAAACATACATTCCATGTTTGATGTTAAAACTGGATTCCACAAAACTGGAATTCGCTCCCAAGCGTGGAAATGTTCCGGCCGGAGAAAGTACATACTTGGAACAACATTCAAATCTCGCAACTTACCCAAAAGGCCAAGCGCCATTTAACGCTTTTGTAAAAGGCGCGACGTCAGGAGCGTCCTTTTGACAAACTTGTTAACTGCCGCCTGCGCCATAGGTAACCTTAACGTTGTTCAGAATACCCCAGCTAGACTCAGCTTTATATTCAGAACCGTTCAAACTTCTCTCTATTCTCAGTTCTTTGTTAGAAACCCACCTTACTTGAGGAGAGACATCCTTTGGGTGACCTTTGATAATGTATATATTGCCACCCTCATTTTCGAGCTCATCGTCAGATTCGATTATTGAAACCTGGGTGCTGAAACCAGTCGTTGCTCCACAATCCCTTTGAAACACGACTACTTTACGCTCTTTATTGGGCGACATAACCTCAGTGTATACTTCGTTCCCGCACATGTCGCTGGTTGCATAAATGAATAATCCTGCGATTGCTAGCGGAACGCCAACAACCAAAATACCGAAAGAGATAGCAATTTTCTTCCAAACTTTCATAGGCAGTTAACGCCTTGCTCACCGGCACATGCTGCGGAGAGCGTTTTTGTGTAAAATGGAGCGCAGCGACACACAAAAACGAGCGTAGCAGTATGTGTCCGCGTGCAGCAACTTGTTATGTGCCCCTGCACCACCATTATTCTTATACCCTAAAGCGCCAAATCTTTTCATTTATGCTCAAAACCAAGATGTGTTAATACACGAGCGTTTCAACTTTCATTCGACGAAACTCTGTTTAATCTAACTTACCATTGTTGGCTTTTGTAAAAAGAGCTATCCACGCCGCAATTTCAAACAAAACACCTACTAATGAAAAGATTAGAGCTGAAACACCCCACCCAATTGCATAGAAAATAATGGCTATAAAAAATAAGAGGAAAGCCATTCCATGCCTTTTTAATTTAGTCATGATTCCACCTTTTACCTACTGCAAAGTCCTTGCGGACCTTCACCACATAACGCCGCAAACACGGGCGCAGTTTACTGCGTCCCAACGAACGCAGTGAGTTATGGTGGTTCGCCTTGTTAAGTGCCTTAGCCATAGTAGTTTG
>NZ_QNRT01000022.1 GCF_003315245.1 Arenicella xantha
ACAAAGAGTATTTCGGCAATGCAGAAACTTAACAAGGCAAAAAACTTTACGCCTTCGGCTCGGACGCGCTACGCGCGCCCGTTTTTGCGGCGTTAGGTGTGTCCTGTCCCTTTAGCTAAAACGGTCGTTGATTATAAGTTTTTTGTTGGTGCAAATTTCCATGAGTGAGGCAGTCTGAAAAACTGATTCATCGTTGTAAGGAAGTCATGTTTTCTTGCCGTTTGCACGAACAGCATTTTTATCACTAAACGAATTCTGATAGTCTGGCTTAGTAAACGAAAGAAATAGTTTTGTTCCCTGGAGGCAAAAGGAAGTGCATCAAGTCATCGAAAAGGTCACAACACCTAACAAGGCGTCAAAGTTCACTCCGCCAACAAGTCGGCTCCGCGGGACGGCTGCTACGCGCCGCCCCTTGGCTTAGCGTTAACTGTACGTGGATAGATACAATTTTTTAGCTCGCCTTTGTACTGTCAGTCTCCTGACTATGATTTGTATTGTTTTTGTCTTAGGTGTTTCTCAATTTGAATTACATAAAGGCTCAAGTTCTTATACCTTTATGCAGGTTGTTGGCGGGTTATTATCCCTTTTAGCATTTGTGAGTGGCTTCTATCTATGGGTTACTGGATTTAAGCGGTATAAACACCTATTAGGTGGTTATAGTTTTAAGTGGTTAGTTTATGTCTCCCTTACAATTATTTCTGCTCTGTATATGCAATTTAAATATGGCAAGGAAACTCATGACAGTTAACAAGCTTAAAAACTTACATTCACTGCGTTCATTCGGACGCGCAAAAAACGCGCGCCCGTTTTAAGGGCGTTAGTAGTGTATGAACTTATACAATAAGAAAACGCTGGCAGTTTTTTTGGCATTAAGCTTTATTACTGTAGGCATATTGGTTTCATATCTAGGTTATATAAACTACTTAAACCCTGGTGAGGTTCATTGTGGTGTTACAAAATCTTCGGGTGCTTCCTGCGGTACAAAATTTGGCTTTGTAATGACTGTCGTTTTCGTAATAGAAGCCTTAGGTTTAAATTATATTTGGTCTAAATTTCAAGGTTACTAATCAAATACTGTGGCTATAAAAACTACTAACAAGTTGTCAAAGTTCACTCCGCTGCAAACAGAGCAGCTCCGCGGGACGGCCGCTTCGCGCCGCCCCTTGGCAAGGCGTTATGAGTATCAATGGGGTTCGTATGATTGAAAGAGTGCAAGGTGCGTATGCTGGAAGAAATAAATCGTCTGCTTATAAAGACCTAATTTGGACAGTTGCTACATCATCTGACACCTCACTTGATCTAGAAGGTCAAACTAAGCTAACGTTGGAGACCATTGCGAAAAACCTCGAAGAACTTGGATCTAATAAGTTTAGAATTCTTTCGGCTCAGGTTTATATTGCAAATATGCAACATAAGCCAATCATGGATAATGTGTGGAAAAAATGGTTAGGTGAAAATCCTCAAAACTGGCCTCAGAGGGCATGTTTAGGTGTTCAGCTTGAAGGCTCTGTATTAATTGAAATAACTGTCGTAGCTGCTCGTGTCTAAAAAACTCATAACAAGAAGCAAAAGTACGCCTACGGCGGGACGCGCAGAAAACGCGCGCCCCTTTGCTGGGCGTTATAGGTATCAGTTCTAATGAGTTTTACAGTTGATTTAATACTCACCGAAATTCCTGAAAATGATAAGGAGGCATGGGGTTTCATAGAGAATCTTCGAGAAGAGTACTATGAAGATAAATCTAAGCCTCACGAAAGACTCGTCGAGTTGCATAAGAGGCTTACTGATAAGTATCCTTGTCTATGTGATTATGACGATGATGATCCAGAAATGGATAATAGTCCTTGGGCAGACGGCCCAATGATAGGAAACTTCGCTAGCAAAATGGGAATGTTAGCTATTTTATATTCTAGAGCAGACGAGCTGTTTCCGTTTATTCTTCAAAATGCATTGGAATTAGATATCATCTTGGCCGATGGCCAAGATGAAAAAATCTATCGACCCGGATACAAAATTGAACAGAAAAAGAAGCCTTGGTGGAAAATATGGTAAAAACCTATAACAAGCTCCAAAACTTACATTCACTACGTTCATTTGGACGCGCAAAAAGCGCGCGCCCGTTTGAAGGGCGTTAGGCGTACGTAGAGCATGGATTTATATACTTTAATAGAAGTGGAAAGTCAGGAAATACTAAGTTGTTGGGCTGGCGAGCTTAATCACTTTGATTCTGTCTTTGGGTATTCTGTTCTTGGGCATTTCTTTTTATAT
>NZ_QNRT01000023.1 GCF_003315245.1 Arenicella xantha
TTCGTACTAAGCACTAAAAAGGCCGCGAGCTTCTTTGTTTACTCAGGTGAAAAACTAAATTTTTCAACTCACCCAAAAAAATCAATAAATAAATGCACCAAGTCAAACACATAACAAGGCGCCAAAGTATAGCCTCCATTCGCTGCGCTCATTCCGCGGGACGTCGCTCCGCTCCGCCCCTTGGCACGGCGTTAACTTTACAAAAGGAAATCTAGATGAAACGAAGACAAGCGTTGGTAAAAGGGTTCGTAATACCGGCCATCGGAGGGACAGCAATTTGGCAAACTCCCCTTGTAAGTTCTGTGATTCTTCCTGCTCATGCACAAACATCTTGTGCATCGGTAGCCTCGTCATTGTTTCGTGTTACCGACCAGCAAGGATTCGAATTTAGCCTTAGAAATAATTGTATAGAGAGCATTTCTGGCACTCAATCGTCTTCAGCAGAATTATTTATTGAGCTTGGTGCTTCACAAATTAAAGGCACAGTGGCTGCCGCTCACATAACGATGAACTATAGCCAGAACCCTATTCCCAGGAATCATTCATTTTTGCCTGATTCACAGAGCAACAATGTTCCTTTTATAATTTCCTTAGATGATTTTTCGCCAAATACTATGGTTCGCTTAGAATTGAACTACTTTGAGTCTTCTGGGATTCTTGAAGTACGAGTACTACTTAACTAATCTAAAATCGTGGCACTGAAAGTTAACAAGCTCAAAAACTTACATTCACTGCGTTCATTCGGACGCGCAGACAACGCGCGCCCGTTTTAAGGGCGTTAAGTTTACTGAGATATGGATGCGGATTTTGAAATCGTCGAAAAGCTAGAGTATGAAATTTCTAGTAAAGAAATTCGTTCGGACTCTAATCGGCTATCTACGCTCATTCATAATGACTTCGAAGAGTTCGGTAAATCTGGTAAACGGTTTAGTAAATCTGATATCGTGAATGAGGTTCCAATTTGGGACTATCATGAAATTGAAATCAAACACCTAGAATGCGTTCGGTTATCCGTCAAGACAGTGCTAGTAAAGTATCAATCATTCTCTAATGGCGTAAGAGCTAACCGAAGCTCTATTTGGGTAAAAGAAAATAATCATTGGCAAATGATTTTCCATCAAGGAACAATATGCTGAAAAGAAACTTAACAAGAACCAAAAGTACGCCTACGGCGGGACGCGCAGAAAACGCGCGCCCCTTTGCTTGGCGTTATATGCGCTTCTAGGTGAGTGCCATGGGTCCAGTATATTTTTGGGTGGTGTTTGTTGGCATACTTCTAATGCTGCCAATCCAATATGTCTGGATGTTCAAATCAGATTTAGTACCAGCAAATGAATTCGGAAATTTATTTGTGGTAGCTATCTTGGGGTTTTCGGTAATGTGTTTTATCGTTGTTTTGAGAGAAATATCAGAAAAATTTGGTAAAGCTTTAGCACTTGGCTATTTCATTCTTATCGCTTTTCCTCTTTGTAACATTTTATTTTATTCAGCATTTTGGTTTTCAATAAAGAGTAAATATTCTTCAAATGAAAAAAACATATAACAAGGCGTCAAAGTTCACTCCGCCAACAAGTTGGCTCCGCGGGACGGCTGCTACGCGCCGCCCCTTGGCTTAGCGTTATGTTTCTTATGAAGTTCTTTAGATCCGCCAACAAATTTCCTCAGTTCGAGGGAAAAAGTAGTGAGTACATTAATTCTTGCTTGAACTATGTCCGTGGGAAAAGCTCCGGACTGAAATACTATTTTTGGATTGCTGCTGTTTTAATTTTCGGCTTTTGTATTCTGATAAACGGTCTTTTTCTTGATAACTTGTTGGCTCAATTAGCGGTAGGGCTTTGTTCAGGTTTAGCATTTTATCTATATCTCCTTTGGGATATAAATAAACTTACATATCCTTTAGTTCTAAAATATATAGAAGAGTTTGAGCAACAAGACCATGGCGGCAGCAAAACATAACAAGTTGTCAAAGTTCACTCCGCAGCAAGCTGCTCCGCGGGACGCGTTTTCAACGCGCCCCTTGGCAAGGCGTTAGGCACATGAAGGAAGACATACTTCAAAATAAGATAGAGTTTTTGATATTCACATTGGCGTATGAAGAATCTATGTTGGTTGAGCTGCACTGGGAGTTTGCAAAATGGGGCTGCGAAAAGGCTGCCTT
>NZ_QNRT01000024.1 GCF_003315245.1 Arenicella xantha
ACAAAGAGTATTTCGGCAATGCAGAAACTTAACAAGGCAAAAAACTTTACGCCTTCGGCTCGGACGCGCTACGCGCGCCCGTTTTTGCGGCGTTATGTTTACAGATGATGAAGTCCATTTCTAAATACGTTCTGATTTCGGCAGCGATAATAGGGGGGCTCTACTTTGTAGCTATTGGCTCTTTTAACTTTTGTGATTTCACGCATTTATTTGAAGCGAAGGCGAAAATCGATATAAAGATTTTGTCAGAGTCGGTACAACGCTATGAAAGTGAAAATGGGTTTTTCCCAAAAGTACTAGATGCGCTAGAGGGGTCTTACTTAAATAAGATCCCACAAGACCCGTGGGGCAATGAATATCACTACATAAGCAATGAGTCCGATGTAATAATATTTAGCTATGGCGATTTATCAAAAGAGCAATTTTTTTATCAAATTGAAAATAAGAAAACATAACAAGGCACCAAAGATTGCTCCATTCGCTGCGCTCATTCCGCGGGACGTCGCTCCGCTCTGCCCCTTGGCTTGGCGTTATATTAAAAGGATTAAAGTATGAATTACAGACGAAGAACATTAAAAAAGATTGGTGCTGTAACGATATGGTCAACACCTATAGTTAATTCGATTATTTTGCCAGCGCATGCACAAACATCTATAGCTACTCTCTTTGATGAAGTAGTTATTGGCACTATAGGTATGCGTTGTGCATCACCAGGTGTATTTTCCCTGGATATGAATATTGGCTTAGCCAAATTCAATGAAAATGGCTCACAAGACCCAAGGTTGGACGGACTAAATATTGAACTTATGATAAATGTAAGCGAGGGAGGCGCTGTGTTTTTCAGTACTACAGAAGATCTTATATTCAACGCATTAGCAGGTAATGTTGATTTCGAAATTCAGTTAGATGATAGGCTAGATCTAATAGAAATCGACTTCAGCGTTGTCGAGCCTCAGACGAACATCACTGTAACTCAAAGAGCACGTTTTGGCCCCTCGACATTTGATCTAGTTCCTAACCAGTGTGTTTAATTTTAATTGGAGACTAAATATAACAAGGCAAAAAACATTACGCCTTCGGCTCGGACGCGTTACCCGCGCCCGTTTTTGCGGCGTTATAGATATGCGCATTCAGAGCCAACCGAATATGCAAAAGCCGATCTGGATGGTTTTGAATATTTCTCTCGCGATAAAGAGTTTGTTAAAATTCCTTGGCCGAAGATTCAGAATATTTCATACTCTAAATTCGAAGCGCCAAGCGTCAAAGTAGAGCTTAACTACTTTGAGACAAGGCCCCCATATTATGGAGAAATCAGCGGGTATAGGAATAAACAGACAAACCTGTTCATACAAATAGACTCAAAAGCGAAAAAAGTAGTAGATAAAATTATATCGCTTAGAGAAAAGGCCACAACGAATGAAAATTAGCGCATTAACAAGTCCCAAAACTGCCGCCTTCGGCTCGGACGCGTTTTCAACGCGCCCGTTTGAGAGGCGTTAGGCGCATGAAGGCAGAAGCTCTCAATTTAGTTCAAGGTCTTAGTCATCCTTGTGCAGATATCTATATCTCGTATAAGGATTCACATGCAATTTCTTTTGAAATGAAATTTTCTTTGGTTGTGAACGGCTTTAAAAATGATATTGAGGTGACTTTCGAAAATCCCGCTACTTTCATTTGGGAGAATGAAAGCTATAGCCAAATAGACTTACCAGATGTCTTACCTAAATGTTCAAAGACTTTCTCGGACTGCGTTTACCCATTCATTGAAGTGAAAAACTCTGAATGGTTAGAAAAATATGAACCTATCTCAAGTGCGTACAGTGATTCAAAATTAAGGCAATATGCCTTAATTTCAATGAATGACTTAGTAATGGTTTTGGCTGCGGAAGAACCTAAAATCAAGGTATTAAATGAAATCGCCTAACAAGATTAAAAACTTACATTCACTACGTTCATTCGGACGCGCAAAACACGCGCGCCCGTTTTAAGGGCGTTATGCATGACTTGATCAGAGTCGGTAATATGAAATTAGATATTCTTGGAAAAATCTATACCAGTGTTATGGCGGTCTATTTCTTTGTTTCAGGATTCACTGTACTTTTAGATATTGAAGCTAAGCTCAGCCGAA
>NZ_QNRT01000025.1 GCF_003315245.1 Arenicella xantha
TTCGGCTGAGCTTAGCTTCAATATCTAAAAGTACAGTGAATCCTGAAACAAAGAAATAGACCGCCATAACACTGGTATAGATTTTTCCAAGAATACCTAATTTCATATTACCGACTCTGATCAAGTCATGCATAACGCCTTGCCAAGGGGCGGCGCGGAGCAGCCGTCCCGCGGAGCTGCGCCTTTTGCAGCGGAGTGTACTTTGACAACTTGTTATGAGTTTTTATAGAGGCCATTTTCAATATCTTGCGAGTCTAATTTTTTGCCTTGCCAAATATAAACTTCTCTCGCTCCTGCACCATATGCTAACTCTTGTAGAACCTTAATCTCTACTGAAGAAAGTTTTTCACCGAGATACTGTTGGTTCATGATTAATGTTGGCCCGGGCTTTAAAAAATATTTCCATTTAGAATACCCGACGATTTCGTCTAATAGTTTTTCTACAACCTCATATTCTGCTATCGCTAATCGTGCAGAAGAAAAAGTATGCTGTGGCTGCAAAGTCACAGCAGCGCTATGTTGCCCGCGAGAATATTTTAGATAGTTTTCATAGACCTCTATGTAGATAATCTCCGACTTAAACATTACTTACTCGTACTCATAACGCCAAGCAAAGGGGCGCGCGTTTTCTGCGCGTCCCGCCGCAGGCGTACTTTTGGTTCTTGTTAGCATTCTAATACCTCGCTAAAACTGACATTGAAATTAACAACCATGCTAAGGAGGCGACCAAAGAATACAATGCAACAACTAGGGTTGTTGCATTAATGGCGTTCGCATATCTAGGCTTAAATACATATGTAACAAGCCCTATTGATAAAATAAAAATCAGACCAAAAGTGATGATACCAAACCAACCTATTTGGTGAAGTAGGACCGTAAACCAATCTGGTGTATATAACCTAAGAGTTAATTCATATGGGTAGTTCACCCAATGACTTTTCATTGTTTTAAGCGTTATGAAATTAAAAAAACCGGATACTAAGCTAACGGGTAACACCAAAAAGCAAGATAAGTAAAAATATGTTTTTCTAATTTCCATGATAACTAATATCGAAGTAATGCTAACGCCGTTAAAACGGGCGCGCGTCTTCTGCGCGTCCGAGCACACGCAGTGTGCGGTAGTTTTTGACCTTGTTAGTTGCTTCTAGCCCCATAATAACTTTAAGACTAACAGTAATAGAATAAAACTTACTACGAGAATTAGTATTGGTGCATGTGCTTTGATAAGCGAGCGCTTCTTATTTTTCAAAAGAAAACCTGAGGTACCAATGGCAACACCAAAAGCTATTGCCGCGATCCCTAGACCAACATACGAACTGTACTTGTCTGCGACCCCAAGATCGTTTGAGTATTGAATTGAATAGAAACCTAAAACTAAAAGAACTGGAAGCGATAAGACTTCTAAGTTTGAAATAATATTTCTCATATGCAACTAACGCCAACAAAACCGGCGCGCGTTGTATGCGCGTCCGAACGAACGCAGTGAGTTGTAGTTTTTGTTCTTGTTATATTTTCTTATTGTGA
>NZ_QNRT01000026.1 GCF_003315245.1 Arenicella xantha
GTGTACGAAACAGCGATTATGAAAAAGGCATATAACAAGGCAAAACACTGCCGCTGCGCTCGGACGCAGTACCTGCGCCCGTGTTCGCGGCGTTAGGTATACGTAGGAGACATCTCATTTTTATAAAGAAATATATTTATCTAGTATTATTTTTTCCATTTTTAGTTAGTGGCCAAGAATGGACTGCGTCAAATGATAATTTTCGGGCAAGTTTATTCCTTAGCGATAAACCTGAAGAAATTTATAGCGCTTGGAATTATGGAGAAGCGAATGGCGTAAAAATTGAAGCCTTAGATTCAATTAAAGCAGGCAATCCATTCGAAGCAATAATAGTTTTTTCGGGATGTCAGCCTAATAAAAAGAATAAATGTAAGGTTGTAGCCAATTGGGAAATCGAAACATTCTCAGGTGTCAGTTTAGGTAAGGTTGACGAAGTACCTTTATGGCTAAACGAGAAGGCGCCTGCTCAAGGGCAATTACAAATTGCGGAGAAGGGTGTTGGTTTAGTCGCTGATGCACAAGACAATGGCTACGTAATAAGAGTTACGGTAAAAGACTTAATAAGTAAGCTTAGTATAAAGCTTACTCAAAGAGTAAAAGTAAGTGATACCTAACAAGGTCAAAAACTACCGCACACTGCGTGTGCTCGGACGCGCAGAAGACACGCGCCCGTTTTAACGGCGTTAACTTTACGGGGTTCATGATGAGGGTTGCGATTTTATTTGTATTGTTTTTTTCCACAACTGTTTATGCACAGGACGAATTTTCGATTGAAAATACCGCACTGATATCTGACCTAAATGAATCAATTGGAGCAGTAGCTAAGAAGCATGGTCTAAGCGTTGGAGAGGTACTGCAGGTTGCGAATTCATATCAATTTAACTCGCCATATCTATCCGCGTGCGGTAAAGGAGGGTTTTCAACTTTAGGTAATGGCCAGTATATTTCTAATAACGATAAATTTAATCGCATTGGAGTAACCGCAAAAATTCATAGGCATGGGTTGGATGATATTTGGAAAGGCGGGATGATCGGAGATAGGGAACTAGTAATAATCGAAGATGGCATTATTAAAAGTAGCGTAAAGCTCGCTTCATCAACTGAAAAGCTTCAGTTTGTGCTGTTTGAAACTGAAAAAGTCAGGATTTTCAACTGGACTGAGCTTAGTGGTGGTCACTATTTGAGAAATTGCAAATGAAAGTTAACAAGGTCAAAAACTTACGCACACTACGTGTGCTGGGACGCGCAAAAAACGCGCGCCCGTTTTAACGGCGTTAAATGTACGAGGCATAATGTTAAGAGTTCTATCGCTAATGCTTATCTTCTTGTCCACTTCAGCTCTAGCTAAAGATGAGGTTGTGATAT
>NZ_QNRT01000027.1 GCF_003315245.1 Arenicella xantha
GAGACTGTAAACTGAACTGTGTATCTGCTTAACGCAACTTGTTAAGGTAGATACTATGACTAAGAACAAACTCTCTGCTCAGATTGAGCAGCTCCTCGACGGGCTCGATAGCCAAGAGGAAGTGGCAGAAGCCACTAAGTTACTCCATAAGCGTTTCTTTGAAAAATCGCTGAATGCGGAACTTGACGACCACCTCGGTTACGCGAAACATGATAACAGCAGCAACGTAAACTCCCGCAATGGAACGATGCGCAAGACGGTGTACACGGACGATGGCGCGCTGGATATCGAGACGCCGCGCGATCGAGACGCCAGCTTCGAACCCCAACTTATCAAGAAACGTCAAACGCGCGTGCCGACGCTGGATTCGAAAATCGTCTTCCTGTATTCGCAAGGTCTGAGTACGCGCGAGATCGTTCAGACGCTTGAAGAACTGTACGGTACCGATGTGTCACCAACGCTGGTATCTCGCGTCACCGACGCCGTTCTGGCCGACGTAATTGAATGGCAGTCGCGTCCGCTGGATGACGTTTATCCTATCGTCTATCTGGACTGTATTGTGGTCAAGATTCGCCAGGATAAGCGTGTTATTAACAAAGCCGTTTACCTAGCTCTGGGTGTCAATATGGACGGCCACAAGGAGCTTCTAGGCCTTTGGATATCCGAGAACGAAGGCGCTAAGTTTTGGCTAAACGTATTAACTGAGCTGCAAAACCGAGGCGTGAAAGACATCTTGATTGCCTGCGTAGATGGTCTCAACGGCTTTCCTGACGCGATTCAAACAGTCTATCCAGAGACTCGGATTCAACTGTGCATTGTCCATATGGTACGCAACTCGATGAAGTACGTGCCGTGGAAAGACTACAAGGCTGTGGCCGCCGATCTCAAGCAAATTTATCAAGCGACGACGGAAGATAAGGCGCTGCTTGCGCTCGATCAATTTAGTGAAAAGTGGGACGCGAAATATCCACAGATCAGTCGGTCATGGCGAGCACACTGGGAGAATCTGAACACGCTGTTTAACTACCCCGCGGATATCCGCAAAGCAATTTATACCACCAACGCAATCGAATCCTTGAACAGCGTAATTCGTAAAGCGATCAAAAAACGCAAACTGTTTCCGACCGATGAGGCGGCCACAAAAGTGATCTACCTCGCTATCCAACAAGCGTCGAAGAAATGGACCATGCCGATACGTAATTGGAAATCTGCTCTCAACCGATTTATGATCGAGTTTGAGGATCGACTAACTGACTATATTTAAATCCCAACCAATGGCATTTACACAGTTAGATTTACACTCTCT
>NZ_QNRT01000028.1 GCF_003315245.1 Arenicella xantha
TATTTGCTAGATAGCACTGCTGGTTTATGCCAACCGCATTGCCTATGAATTTTAGTGAAATCGTAAGCCATGATATCAAAGCAAACTTAACGCCCAGCAAAGGGGCGCGAAGTCATGAGCGTCCCGCCGCAGGCGTACTTTTGTGCCTTGTTAGAGGATTTGTGCTTTTGCATATAAATATATTAATCTAATATTTTGATAATCTTTGGATGTTCTAGATATTTTCTGTTCAACAAAGCTTTTGCCTAAAACCTCATGAAAAACATCATGATTAGTAACAACAAAGTGCTTTCTATTAGTAATTTTTTTGGTACCTGTATATGTATAGGATAGATGCGCCTCATCATCCCATTGCGAATTGGTAAGTTCAGCTACAAAGCTAACTCCTACCTTTTTTGAATCTATATTAAAAGCAGGGGTACAATCAGTGGCAGCACTTCTTACGCTTATAACATCAAAAAACTCTAAGATTATAAAATAATGGTTATCGCCATCATCGACATCTCCTTGTAATATTACTTTGCAACCATGAGTCGTATAAATTAATACCGAGTCTTCATTGAAAGCAAATTTGTTTTCTAAGTTAATAGCTATGCCGTTACTCATTTCTTACCCCCAATACCTCTAACGCTAAGCCAAGGGGCGGCGCGAAGCAGCCGTCCCGCGGAGCCAACTTGTTGGCGGAGTGAACTTTGACGCCTTGTTAGGTGGTGTGACTTTTTCGATGACTTGATGCACTTCCTTTTGCCTCCACAGAACAAAACCATTTCTTTCGTTTATTAAGCCAGACTATCAGAATTCGTTTAGTGATAAAAATGCTGTTCGACCAAAACGATATAAATACTTAACTTACAACGATGAACCAGTTTTTTAGACTGCCTCACACCAGAAAGTTTGCACCAACGAAACACTTCTTATCAACGACTGGTTTAGCTAAATAGGCAGGACACACCTAACGCCCTTAAAACGGGCGCGCGTTTTTTGCGCGTCCGAATGAACGTAGTGAATGTAAGTTTTTAAGCTTGTTAGGCATTATTGAACCCTGGTG
>NZ_QNRT01000029.1 GCF_003315245.1 Arenicella xantha
AAAGTCACACCACCTAACAAGGCGTCAAAGTTCACTCCGCCAGCAAGCTGGCTCCGCGGGACGGCTGCTTCGCGCCGCCCCTTGGCTTAGCGTTACAAGGCAAAACATGACTCCTGACCGAGATACAAAAAAGGCACTTCGCTGGGATGCTGGTTTGAGAACTAGCGAACCTAAATTGAAGGTGTCCGGCCCCGAATATTCGATGTCATACGCATGTCTTTCATGTAAAACGGCTCATAAGCGTCACGCCGAGGGTAGCCCGTCGGACTGCCCATTGAAAATGGAGTGCCCAATATGTAAAGGCACTACATTCAATCTTGGCAGGCATTTCAAAGCACCTAAGAAATCTGACGATGTTCAATGGAAAAAAGTAGCATTCCTTATCGAACATGGTTTTTTATTTCAAAAAATTCGTCTAGACCAAAATAGCTATGAATCAGTACCCTACCCAAAAACCTTGGTAGAGGCTAAAGAGTTTGTTGTCACATACAAAGATTGGGCAATAACCAATGTCTTGTAACAAGCACATTAAAAATCGCCCACAAAAAACGTGGGCTGGACTCGCGAAAAGCGCTCGCCTTTTATGTGGGCGTTAGGTGTGTCCTGTCTCTTTAGCTAAACCAGTCGTTGATAATAAGTATTTTATTGGTGCAATTTTCCCCGAGTGGGGCAGCCTCAAAAACTGATTCATCGTTGTAAGGAAGTCAGGTCTTTCTTGCCGTTTTGGTCGAACAGCATTTTTATCACTAAACGAATTCTGATAGTCTGGTTGAGTAAACGATATGAATGGTTTTGTTCCCTGGAGGCAAAAGGAAGTGCATCAAGTCATCGAAAAAGTCACACCACCTAACAAGGCGTCAAAGTTCACTCCGCCAGCAAGCTGGCTCCGCGGGACGGCTGCTACGCGCCGCCCCTTGGCTTAGCGTTATGCATATTGAGCTATGTACTGGCTAATTTTTATATCTGCAATAGTTTTATTCTTTTCTATAAGTAGCTTCTTGTATCAAAAGCGTATGAATAC